>NZ_JBHUUV010000016.1:0-165124 GCF_042670885.1 Streptomyces sp. NPDC057136 | reverse complement strand
CTGCCAGGACTTCATCCGGAATCGCCACAACAGCCCAACTACATGGCGCCACCGAGGTGTCGGCCGAAACCGGCACTAGTTGAATTACGGGTCCTGAACCGCTGCCAGTTCGTTGACGATCACCAGCGCCGGTTCGGCGTCACGCGGTTGTGCTCGGTGCTGGGGATCGCCCGCTCGAGCTTCTACTACTGGCGCCGTACTTCGGTCGCGCGGACAGCCCGGCAGGCAGCCGAGGCCGAACTCGCGGACCGGATACGCAAGGTCCACCAGGACTCCGACGGCACCTACGGTGCCCCGAGGATCACCGCGGAGCTCCGCGAGGACGGCGGCCTGGTGGTCAATCACAAGCGGGTCGCGAGGATCATGCGGACCATCGGCCTTGAAGGCGTCCGCCTGCGGCGCCGGCACCGCACCACCATCGCGGACCCGGCCGCTGCGAAAGCGCCGGATCTGATCGGACGCGACTTCACCGCGACCGCGGTGAACGCGAAGTACGTCGGCGACATCACGTACTTGCCGGTCAACGGCGCGAAGCCGCTCGGAGGCCCGCCCCAGCAGCTGCCGTGTGCCAGCGCTGTCTTTGTGCTCAACGGGCCCGTCTGCGCCGCCCCGCGCAGTGCATCTCGTGGAACCGGCCCGCGTCGGCGGCGGCGGGCGCCTGGTGCCACGTCTGGCTGGGGTTCGGTAGGAACAATGCGGGCGCCGGGCGTGGCGCGCTGGCTGCAGCCGCGGCGCCGTCAGCCTGGGCGGTCCCCAGTGCCATGTGAGCGTTCGTAGCAGCGCCAGCATTACACCAGCGGCAGCGAGAACAGCACACATCACCATCATGAGCAACTGCGTGCGTGGGCAAGGCATTCTTCGGCGAACGCCAGGGCCTTGAGGTGGTAGGCACGGGCAGCCCAGCCGAGGCTGATGTTATGGCCGGCCTGCGGCAGGCGGTCGATGACGATCCGCGGGGCAGCGGACAGCCGCGCGGTCAGGTCGGCGAGGTCGTCCTCGCCGTGGCTCCACCAGGCCTCGTGTTCGGCGAAGGTGAGCCGGACAGGGACGCGGATGCGCGGCAGGATGGCCGCCGACAGGCGTATCCAGCCGGCCATGGTGCTGACCTCACGTGCGGGCATGGGCGCCACGGCCTGATGGCTCGCCCAGAACGTCTGCGGCGGATACAGGCTCAGCGGCCCCCAGTTCAGCCGCCGCAGGCTTCCTCGACGGTCGCACCCGACGAGGCCGTTACTCACGGCCAGCCGGCGCCCGCACCCGGAGACGTCCATGCCCAGCAAATGCGGCGTGTCCCAGTCGGCGGCGGCCGCGATGGCCACCTTGGCCCCGAGCGAATGCGCCAGCAGGAACGTACCGGCACCGGGAGCATGGCGCGCCGTGAACGTCTGGACGGCGGAGCGCACGACGGCCGCTTGGACGGTCAGCCGTTGCCCTGCGGGCAGGCGCGCGGCCGAAGCCCCGTAACCGGGACGGTCCAGCGCCAGCACCGTGTACCCCAGGCGCGCACCAAGAGCCAGCAAGGACACGTCCGGATGCGCCTGTCCGTCGAAATACCCCGCGTTCATACCGCCACCATGCAAGGCGACGATCACCGCGCGCGGAGCCTCCTGGGTAGGCTCACTCAGCAGGCCGGACAGAGAGATGCCACCCGCGTCGACGGTGACCGGGCGGACGCCGGGTGAGCTCCGCCGGTGATACGGCTCCGGCGCAGCCGCCGATCTCACGGCAGCGGGCTGCACGGTGGTGACATCAACCATGAGGAACCGTCCTCCTCCACCACGGTCACGACGGGGAAGCCCCCAGCACTCCTCAGTCTGCACTCCAACAAAACGATAGTCCCGCGGGATCCGCCCAGGCGCGGACCGGACCACGTTTCCACCGCAGACCCAGTGCTCATCCTGCGTGCCGCGGCGGCTGTCAGCCACCCGAGCCGTCTGTCAACGGCCACTCAGTTCTCCCCGTCAGCCGTCCACAAGGGCCAACTAGCGCCTTTCAAGATCAGGGAGCTAGTGGAGTGACGGGCCTGCTGCCACCTCTTGCCGCTCTCGCGCCGCTGGGCACCGCCTGAGTAGGTCATTGGCAGCGAGTCGGCCGCGGGCAGGCCATGCGAGGGGCTCCCGCCGGACGGCCGGTGCCGCAGTCGAGAGACGCGGTTGCGATCTTTCCCGGGCCGTCTTTGGGCGGAGCGTACAGGCAGCTCCTGACGACGCCACGATCCGCCCCTGGCTCCCGCCGTTCAAGCCCAGATAAGCGCTCGCAACGGCAATGCCGGGGCTTGCAGCAGCGCCGAAGAGTCACCCGTTGCGATCTTGCCGTCGTTGATCTTCGCTTGAAGTATGCACCCGTTCTGAAACGAGCTGTCCTCACCGCGTTGTGGCCACGGCCTGTGGTTACGAGGCCAGCTCTCACGGTGCCTCACCTGGGAGGACTTATGGAGGAGGTGCGTCACAGCAAAGGGGCCGTTCGCAAGGACGCCTGGTGGTGGTTTCTGGCTGCCGGGGGGTTGGTGGTCGGCGCCTACCTCCTCGTCTCCGCCCCCGTGCGCCATCTGTTTTCCCCCGTGCTGGCGTCCTGGGCCACGGTTGCGATTCTCGTGGGTATCCGCTGGCATCGACCGTGCCCGGCCAGGCCCTGGTATCTGTTCACTGCCGGGATGGGGTTGTTCGCCGCGGCAGATTTTGTCTTCGGCTCTTTCCAGGTTGCCGGGACGCTGGTGCCCTTTCCCTCCGCTGCCGATGTGCTCTACCTGAGCGCGTATCCATGCTTTGCCGCAGGCCTGATCGGTCTGACATCGGCATCACGTGGCAGCAGGTACTGGGTGCCCCTTCTGGATGCGGGCGTGATCACGTTGGGGGCATCCACATTGGCGTGGGCATTCATCGTCGCTCCCTATCTGCGCAGCCACCTGTCCTCGCTGCCGTTGGCGGTCTCGCTGGCCTATCCGCTGGCCGATCTGGTGCTGCTGTGCATGGCCGCGACACTGGTGCTCACCACGGGAGTGCGCTCGTACTCCCTGGCGCTGTTCACACTCTGGGTCGGGGCCACTCTTGCCGCCGACGCTCTGTTCTACTCCACGCTGGCTGCCTCGGGTGAACCGATCGCCGCGGACGTGTCCTACGTCCTGTGGTCGGTCTCGTACCTGTTCTTGGGCGCAGCGGCGCTGCACCCGTCCATGGCCGGGACGACCCGGTTGGTAGCGCGGAACGAGGAGAGGCTGTCTCGCGCCCTCAAGGTGGTTCTCATCCTGCTGGCCCTGGCGGGGCCGGTGCTGGTGATGGCAGACGTCGGTGGTGTGCGTGACGCGCCCGAGCATGCCACCGTCATCGCCTGCATTGTCGCCGGCCTGACCCTCCTGCTGATGCTGCGCATCATGCTCCTTGCCGACCAGGCCTACGCGCGTGCCCAGCTGGCGGAAGAAGCCCTGCACGAGCGGACATCGCTGCAGCGACAGCTCACACACCAGGCTTTCCACGACCCCCTGACCGGCCTGGCCAACCGGGCGCAGTTCTCGAAGCGGCTGGAACACACCCTCGGCCGGACCTCGGCCACCGAAAACGCCGCAGTATTGGTGATCGATCTGGACTATTTCAAGGACATCAACGACAGTCTCGGTCATCCCGTCGGTGACGAGCTTCTCATCACTGTCGGGCATCGGCTTCTGGGAGCGGCGCGCCGGAACGACGCCGTCGCCCGCATCGGCGGGGACGAGTTCGCCATCCTCGCCGAAGACTTGCAAGGCATCCCGGCCGAGCGTTTCGCCCAGCGGTTCCTGGAGCGGTTCAAAGATCCCTTCGCGATCTCCGGCGATCGCAGTGTCTTCGTCGCCGCCAGTATCGGCATGGTCGCCATCAACGAACCGATCACGTTCAACGATGCGCTGCGCAACGCAGATATTGCCCTCTATGTGGCCAAGGAGCGTGGCCGCAACCGTGCGGTGCTGTTCGAGCCTTCCATGAGCCTGGCGCAGCAGAACCACGCACGTATCGCCCAGGACCTGCGCCGTGCCCTCACCCGCAACGAATTGGAGGTCTACTATCAGCCGGTCGTTGATCTCTCCAACGGGGAGGTCACCGGCGTCGAGGCCCTGCTGCGCTGGCGGCAGCCCGGCCGCGCTGCGACCCCGCCCGAACTGTTCATCCCCATCGCCGAGGAGACCGGCCTCATCATTCCCATCGGCGCCTGGGTACTGCGCGAGGCATGCAGCCAAGGACGGCGCTGGCACGACACCGTCCCTGGGCGCCCCGCCCTGAGCCTCGCCGTCAACGTCTCCGGCCGCCAGCTCAAGGACCACCGCTTCCCCGACACCGTCCGACAGGTCCTGTCCGAGACCGGATTTCCCCCGACCTCCCTCGTCCTGGAGATCACCGAGAGCACCCTCATCTCCGATGCCGAGACCGCTTCCACACGCATCCGCACCCTGCGCGACCTCGGGGTACGCATCTCCATCGACGACTTCGGCACCGGCTACTCCTCCCTGTCCTCTCTGCGCGACCTCCCGGTCGACATCGTCAAGATCGACCAGAGCTTCGTCCTCAGAGGCGCCGCCGACGTCAACAACAGGCTCATCCAGGCCATCCTCCACCTCGGGTACGCCCTCGGCCTGGACACCGTCGCGGAAGGCATCGAAACACCGGACCAGGCCGAACGCCTCCACGCTCTTGGCTGCCCACACGGCCAGGGCTTCTACTACGCCCGCCCCATGACCTCCAACGCCCTGGAGGCCTACCTCGCCACCCGGGCAACGCTCACACTCTCCGACTCAGACAAATGATCCATGAGACAGCATCAGGCTGAACCGCCGGAAACGGATCCCTGCCCGTTCCCGGGGCACGCACTGGCGGCGGTGAGGCGTGGACAACCGGCGCAACACCCTGCTGTCGCGGCCGCCGGCACGGGCACCGGTGGAGCGGGGCGTGGCCCGTCTGAAATCCTGGCGCATCTTCCGCAGAGCGCGGTGCAGCCCGAATTGAATGTCGTCAATCGCCGCGGCCATCCTCACCCTGGAGCGGCAACGCTGAAAGAGCTCACTGTCTGTAGTCCTCTGCTGGCATCCGGCCCTGGGGAACAGCGGAACAGTCATCGGCGCCCAGGGAATGATCACGAGGGGCTGAGGGCCCTCAGCTGGTCTCGAAGGCCGCCCGCCGTCGCACGCGTACGGTGGATGTAAGACCCGGACGGGTACGCCGGTGCAGGCACTGCTGGCAGTCGCTCCGGCGACCGTCCGCCGCGATGCGGTGTTCCGCTCCCACACAGGAGGGAAATGCAATGCCCGAGCACAGGGTCGGCACACAGAAGGAATTCGAGGCAGCCCGAGAGGAGCTGCTCGCGGAGGAGAAGGAGCTCACCCGACGCAGCGACGAGCTGGCGCGGAAGCGGAGGGAACTTCCCTGGGCGCTGGTCGAGAGGGATTACGGCTTCGAGACCGCGGACGGGACCAAGTCACTCGCGGACCTCTTCGACGAGCGCTCGCAGCTGCTCATCTACCACTTCATGTTCGGCCCGCCGTACGAGGCCGGATGCCCGGTCTGCTCCTCGATCGCGGACACCCTTGACCCCAACGCGGTCCACCTCAAGGCCCGTGACGTGACGCTGATCTGCTCCTCGCGGGCGCCGCTCGACAAGCTCCTTGCCTACAGGGAGCGGATGGGCTGGAGCTTCGACTGGGTCTCCACCGTCGGCAGCGACTTCCACCGCGACCTCGGCTTCCTGCACACCGAGGAGGAGCTGAGGCCGTTCCTCGAGGGCGGGATTCCGCCTACCGTGAGTCAGATGGCGGAGGCGTCCGGCACGGACGTGCTCGGGTACGTCACCGAGGGACCCGGGCTCAGTTCGTACATGCTCTCGGACGGCGCCGTCTACCGGACGTACGTCACCACTGCGCGAGGCCTTGAGCCTGCTATGGCCTACTACGGCCTCCTCGACCGGACGCCGATGGGCCGCCACGAGGAGGGCGAGCAGACCCACTGGCTGCGCCGCCACGACGAGTACGGGAAGACCTGAGAGGTCATTTTCTCGCGGTGTTTCATCCCGCACATAGTCGCGGCGGTGACCGGATCTCGGGGAAATCGCTGTGGAAGCGTCTGCGAATCGGAGCAGCCGGGCGCAGGATGCTGGTGGACGTGGTGCGGTCCGGCGACAGCAACCGGCTGACCGTTGGTTCTGGATGCGGGCAGACCTGGCAGTCGGTTCCTTTCTTTTCCTTGTCCGGTCCGGTCCAGTCGAAGGTGATGTGCTTGCTGGACTGCCCCCCGGCTCCACTGGAATCCGTAGGCGTCTGTTCTGTCGGCCGTCGACCGGCCCCGGTGGCGAGGGCCGGGACCGGTTTCTGCACCCGGCAGGTTGGTCGTCTGGACGGGTGCGCCTTCAGGCGTCGTGGGCCCGCTGAGCGCTTCGGCGCTCGCCTCGACCCGGCCGGGTACCCTCGCCCGCCAGGACCTGAGGTCGTCGTCGACCTCCACCTCAATGGGCGCGAACTCCATGCCTCGCATCTCCGGGCCGAACATCTCGGCGGGCCAGCTGCCCGCCTGACCCCCGAAGATCATCTGCAGGGCCTGCCGCTGCGCGTCATCGGCACGCTCGTCGACGAACACGGCCCCGTACGTCGGAGCGCTCGGCCCACACCTGCAGCGGCTACTCCTGTGCGCCGCCCGGCAAAGAGACCACTCCGAGCTGCTGAAGGAAGCCGAGGACGTCCTTGTCCGACCATTTCTCCACGAGCTTGCCGTCCGCGATGCGATGGATCACGGTCGCCGTCATCACGATCTCTTTCCCGGTGGCGGGCACGCCCGGCAGGTCTCCTGAATGAACGCCGCGGGCGGTCAGCCTGGTCACCACCTTGTCGCCTTCCGCCACCTGGTCCTCGATCCCATGCGTACCGGGCGTCGCTTCCCAGAAGAGCCGGAATGCCTCCTTCAGCCCCTCACGGCCGGGCGCGAGCCCGGGGAACGGCGGCGGCGAGTGGCCGACGTAGCCCTCGGCCACCAGTTCGTCCATGGCATCCAGATTGCCCTCGTCGATCTCCTGGTAGAAGCGGCGGACCAGCTTCTTGTTCTCCTCGGTGGACATGGCGGCCTCCTGGTTCGTGCTGCTTCGCGCGAGATTCCACGGGAGGCGTCGACGGCCGGATCCTCAGGTCGCTCCCGGCGCGCCAGAGCCGCCGGGCAGCTTCACCCGTACGCGTCCCTGGGCCGCACTCAACTGCGTACGGCCGATCCGGCTACTGCCAGGAGGCGGTGGCCGGGCGCATCGGAGCCGGCGCGCCCGCCCAAATCCCCGGGCAGCAGCAGGTGCCGTCAGTGCACGTGCGGGCAGCCGGTCAGAGGACTCACTCCACGCGCCGATCGCAGGTGGCGTCGACATGTTCCTCAGCGATACGGCCCACCGCGCACATCGGGGTGATAAGCCGTTTACATGCCTGCTTGACAGGATTAGCGTGGACGTACAGATGACGCTGACCGCCATCACCATCCGAGAAGCGGGAGCAGCTATGTCGTGGACCATTTCCGGCAATTACGTAGCCGGTTGTTCATGCGCGGTGATGTGCAGCTGCGCGTTCGACGGCAAGCCCAGGGACGCCGAAGGCGGTACCGAATGTCTGGGCACCGCCGTGTTCCACGTGGCGGACGGGAGTCTGGACGACCTGGACCTGTCCGGCGTGGACTTCGCGTTCTACAACCAGTTCCCCTCCAATCTGACCTCCGGCAACTGGAAGGTCGGCCTGGTGGTGGACAGCAATGCCAGCGGCGCTCAGGCAGACGCCCTCAAGCGCATCCTGGCCGGCCAGGAGGGCGGACCGTTCGAGCAACTCTCCCAGTTCTACGGCGAGTTCCTCGGTATGGAGCGGGCCGCCGTGTCCCTCGCGGACCCGGCAAAGCCCGGCCTCAAGGTCGAGGGACGGACGGAGCTGGCGTACGAGCCCCTGAGCGGGCCCGACGGGAGTCCGACCACGATCAAGAACGCCCTGTTCGGGTTCTCGCCCGAGTTCCAGGTCGGCACGACCACCGGGCATTCCAGCGCCTTCGGGCTGAATTATGAGGGGTCGTACGGCGAGGCGGCCGAGTACGCCTTCAGCAGTGAGGAGGCGCCGGGAGCGGCTCGGGGCCGCGTATGAAGCATCGTTCGGACGAGGCTGTGCCCACCGGTGGAGCACCGCGACGGTGCGGTGTTGAGGTGTACGCGATCACCGTATGCGTGGGCCTGCTCTCAAGCAGCCTGACGAACCGGTGGCAGGTGAGTCACATCCCGCCCATTGACGGCATCGAGCTGCTGAGGCCCGGGAGCAGCCAGTCCTGGAACGGCGCGAGCACCGCCAGGACGAGGAAGGTGACGCCCACCGCCTGGCCGAGCAGCGGGCCCCGGGGCCACAGTTTCTCCACGAAGATCACCACAGCCAGCCCGGCCATCGCGGCCACGTTCATCACGCCGAGCGGGATCAGGACGACCATCAGCCCGGCGCAGCAGCCGACGCAGTACGCGCCATGGTGGACGCCCACCCGCAGGTCGCGGGCCGGCGGGCGGAAGCCCGCGTAGCGCATCAACTGGCCCATGGGACTGCGGCAGTGCCGCAGGCAGACACTCTTGAGCGGACCGAGCTGATAGAGGCCCGCGAGGAGGAAAGCGGAGAAGCCGATCCAGCGCCCCGCGGTGGGATGGTCGTCCACCAGACCGCCGGTGAAGGCGAGGGCCGCGTAGGCGAGCAGCCCGAAGGCCGTCCACACGAGCAGATAACCGCCCACGAATCCCGTGGTGCGCGCCGCCCGGGTCCACCCGGAGGACTGTCGGCCGATCCCCCGCGCCCAGGTGATGGCCACCGGCGCCATGGACGGCAGCATCATGGCCGCCATCATCGTCACCCACAGCACCAGGAACAACGGCAGCGCCATCCCCATCGTGCCGGGCTCCACACCCATGTCCCGGGCCTGCCCGATCGTGAGCACCCACGCCAGAGCCGCGATCACCACCACCAGGGACCAGGCAACCGCCAGATCCCGCCTCGGCAACAACGCCCCGGCCGCTCCGGTCGACGGGACCGACCGGGAAGGCGCAAGGCCAGAGATCCGGGTGTGCCGCATCAGCATTCTCCTGGGGACACTTCCCATGGGACCACTCCAACGCCCTTGACGCGACCCCGGTAGTCGCCGGACCGACTCAGGTTCACACCCGCCGACTGCGACGGCAGGTCCCGGTGACCGAGAGCCACCGACAGATGTCCGCGATGCGTTTCCGGGAGCTGGTGTTTCGTGTGAGTCAGGTTCGCCGCGCACGGTGTGCCGTCTGTGTGAGCGCCGCAGCGCCTCGCCAGTCGGCCTGGCCCGCGGACGGTGACGGGTGCACGATGGAGAGGGAGAAGAGTGCGACCGAGCGCTTCCCGGCGATATCCGCAGGCTTTGCCACCGCACGAACGGCTTGCCACCCACCGCACGAGACCCGCCCGGCGCGGGGCTCGCGAGGAGGTTCGACGATGACCGGGACAACCGAGACATCAAAGACCATTCCGAGGTGGCACGTCGCCGGGGACTGGTTCGACACCTGCAAGTGCAACATCCCCTGCCCGTGCTCCTTCGCGCAGCCGCCCACCTACGGGGACTGCGACGGTGTCCTGGCCTGGCACATCCGTGAGGGCGGCTACGGCGACGTACCGCTGGACGGTCTCAATGTGCTGATGCTGGCCTCCTTCACCGGCAACGTCTGGGCTGAGCACTCCGAGGCGTATGGCGCCGTCTTCGTCGACGAGCGCGCCGACGACGCGCAGCGCGAAGCCCTGCAGATGATCTTCGGCGGTCAGGCGGGCAGCTGGCCCGCCGAGATGGTCTCGATGTTCGACCCCGAGATGCGGGGCATGGATTTCACCCCCATCGAGATCAAGGTCGACCAGGACCTCGCCTCCTGGAGTGCCACCATCCCCGGCCGCGTCGAGGCGCGCGCCGAGGCCCTGACCGGCCCTACGACGCCGGACGGCGCGCGCGTCCAGTCAACCAACCTGCCAGGCTCCGAGACGGGCCCGGGTCAGCTCGCGACCTGGGGCCGGGCGACTGCCGACCGGGCCGACGCGTTCGGATTTCAGTGGAGCCGGGAGGGGCAGTCCAGCAAACACATCACCTTCGACTGGGCCGGACCTGAATAGGGCCTGCCCGGCCTGTACCACCTCGCACAACGGTGGTGACCCCTAACGCAGTCCGCACACCAGAAGAAGCAGCTGGAGACGATCGAGGCCGCCCTGCAGGTCGACGATCCCGTGCGGACCGAGCAATTCGTCACCGGTCGTCACAGGCACCCGCGCACCCTGTGCGTGGCCCTGTGGGGTCCGGTCTGGGCGGTGTGGCCCGCGCTGCTGGTCACAGGCATCGCACTCGGCGTCGTACCGCTGGTCATCGTCACTGCGACGGTGCTCGCACTGGGCCCCCCGCGGCGGTGCTGCTGTGCCGGCGCCGGCTCCGCGCACGGCCCCATCGGAGACATAGCGGGTCACGCCCTCGGCCCTCGGGGTCTTAGGTCCTGGACGGATGAGCCATGGTCACTTCGTACGCATCGGCGATCCGTGGCCCCTGCAGCGGTCCGCGCCAGCCCGGCTGCCGCTGGAGCTGTCCCGGGGATCACCGTTGCTGTTCGTCAGCTCCTTGAAGTGCTCCAGGTCATCGCACACGAGTCGTTCAACGGCAATCGCCTGGGCGACCCTTCGGCCCGCCGACTGCCCGAGCCGGCCCTACGGGATCATCACCGCGCACGACATCGGCCGCCTCACCCAGCGGCGCACCATGGCGGAACATTGACGCTCACCCCGGGGCCACGGCAGCGGGGCGCGACGGCTTCACGCCCGTGAGGCCACACGCGGGGGAGTGGCGGCCTCACGGGCTGGATGCATCGTATGACCGTGGCGCAGTCTCCACGCCCCATCGGCCGAGGTGATCGTCATCCTGCCGGGCATCGACGCCCCCTCTTGCAGCAGGCGCGCCTGCGCGCAATCCCCACCCCACATGCCGGTTCTCCGTCCCCTTCAACAAGCAGCGGTCGATGGCGCTCACTGTATCTAGGCTGGGCCCGACGCCTGGTTATGGGCGGCGCGGCGGAGTACGGGAGTTGACCATGGGCGCTGATTTCCGTACATGGCCGATGCTCGGAGGCGGCAGCGATGCGCGAAGCCGGACTTCCGCGCCACGAGGAGCGGCGGAGATCGAAACCGTGTTGAGGAAGGACGAGGTGCTGACCGCACCCTGCGCCTGAGCACCCGGCATCGGGTCTGGGAGGAGATCCGCAGGCCACGCGACCGGGCTCGTGGCCGCATTGACCATAATGCCGATCTGCCTGCTCATCGCCGGGTGGGCGGCGTCGGCGGCCATCGTTGATCGCCAGAGAATGCCAGGATACCGGCAGCCACCCTGTCTGCGGCTCTCGCGGCAGGGAGGGTCGGCCATCGACCCGCAGCTATGTCCTGGCCAGAGCCCGCTTTGAGAGTCTTTCGAGCCGACCAGGAATCGGTGGCCCATCCGCGTGCCGCGCAGAGCGCCTTGCAATCCAGGACTGTTATTGCGCCGAGCGACGTGACCGGCACGGGCGACGTCCGCTGCATCGGCGGTCAGGACACGGACCAGCCGGCCAAGGCCACGCCCGCGCCCAGCAGGCCCCTACCAGTGCGCTGACCACGCCCCGGCGGGCGGCCACGCCCTTGGGCCGCCTGCGGGACTGGCTTTCGGGCCTGTTCGCCCAAGCGGCACAAGGCAGGCGACCCAACTGTTCGCCACCGACATGGTGTTGATCGGCGGGACCCGCGCGGTCGTCGACTGCCACATCGCCGACCTCATCGCCCAGCTCACCCGCATCGTCCAGGACGGCGTCACCCGGGGCACCTTCACCGCCCCCGACCCCCGACCACGGCCCGCGCCGTCTTCGACGCCACCAACCGCTTCCTCGACCCCTGCTACGCCCGCGACTGGCAACAGCCGGGCATCGACCAAGAGTTCGAGGCGGTTGTGGATCTGGTGGTACGGGGGTTGCGGGCCTGGCGGCCCTGGGTTTCATCGGACAATCCGGCGGAAGCGGCTCAGCCGGAATTCGGAGGCTGTCGCTGCGACAGTCGCCGATCTGGCGACCTTCCGCGTGGGACCGGCCGCAGTCTCGGTGGTAGGACTGCGGGGATGACACGGTCCTCGGGTCGGGCAGCAACGGGGGGCAGCAGGGCCTGGAGATGGTCCATCTGTTCTTCGGTGGCGCTCGCCGTGGCATCGACGCCGATCAGGTTGTCCAGGAGTTCCCGGTCCCACCGGTGCGGCTGATACCAACGGCGCCGGTCTCTGAGGACCTGACGCATCCGGCGAGGATCTTGCCCGGCCGCCAGTGCCCGAGCTTGACCGATCTCCGTGCAGATCTCCCCGCTGCTGACCAGATCGAGGAGCTGCTCGGCGAGCCACACAGCTCTGGTCAGTGGACCTCGTGACTCCACACGCAGCCGTGAGGGGGCGCGGTGGAGGTTGTCGCGAACTTTCCGTAGGGCCGTGTTCGGATCGCTGACGGATGCAAGGGTCAGGCTCTGCGAGGCATCGAAGCCACGGGACTGATAGGCGTCGACCTCGTCGATGATCACGAGGTGCGCGCGGCGCAACAGCAGCTCCCGAACGCTGACCTGTCGGCGCAGTTCGCCGTCGATCAGAAGCGGGAGCTTGACCATTCCGCGCTGAAAACAGGCATGCGTGGTTACGACGATCTGAGCGGAACACGCGGCGCGGACATGAGAAAACTTGTCACACCGGTTCACATAGGGGCACAGCGAGGCACCCTTCGGGCCGTCGGGATCCGTATGGTGCAGGGTTCTTGCCCGTCACCGAAGCCGTCCGGTCCGTCCATCTGCGCTGTGACCGCGCACCCGTAGCCGGACTCGGACAGCCGCTTCACGAGGTCCTCCGGCATCTGCGACAGGGCGGTCTCGTCGTCGACCGCCTTGTGCGCGGTCTGCAGGGTGAACTCATGCCGGCTCCCCGGCGCGATCAGGGGCGTAACCGCCACATCGAGCTTCAACGCCTTCAGCTCGCGGCGCAGCGTCTCCACCTCGCCGAAGACGTCGTTGTTGTCGCTGACGAGAAGAGCAACGGTCTTGCCCTCTCGTGCCAGTTGCTTTGCCTGGGCGCGGGCGAAGACGTTCTTGCCCACGCCGGTCGGCGCACTCAGATGTCTCATGGGGCCCGGATCCATCAGCACGGCGGAAGTGGGCAGCTGCGTTCCCGACCCCATCGTGCCGCTCAGTAGAAGGCCGACCTGGTGCTCGCGGAAGGCAGGTCCCTCCATGGCCTCGTCCGTCGTGCGTGTGAGCCAGCCCAAAAGGTTCGTGTCGACGGAAATGGGTCCCGTGACGTCCACCGTCGTCACCACGGGTGGTGCATATCCCACCTTGCGTTTGTCGAAGGCGAGCTGGACGGGCCCCCGGCGGCTCGCCGCGACCCAGCCGCCTCCGGTGGCCACTTCGACCCGCACCAGGCGTTCCTCCAGCTCCAAGAGCCGGTCCGCCGAGTCCAGAGGGTGCTGTCCGTGCCGCGGGTAGACCTCTACCATCCGCCAGCCGTCGCGGGCACCCGGTGCATAGCGGTGAACGACGGGGTCTTCCCACTGCTGGTCAAATCCCTTGCGGACACGTCGTTGCAGGGAGGACAGATCTGCCTCAGCGCGTGACCGTTGTGCCACGACGCGGCCGATACGTTGCTGCTCCTCGTACGGAAGGTGATCCCATTGCGGCCATACCTGCGCCACCTGCCCCGACAGCAAAACATGCGCGTCTTCGATCCGGACCACCGCCCGCCCTTCGGCGTCCTTTGCAGGGAAGTACTGCTCGGCCAGAGCCAGCGCAGCAGCCAGAACACGGCTCATGCCGCAATCACCTCGTTGATCAGCGCCACATCGGTGATCACCCGAGCGCCGAGCGGCCCCAGGACGCGGGCGAGTACTCCGGTGTATCCGCTGAGGTGCTCGGGGATGACCAGGATCAGCCCCGAGCAACCCTCTGGATCGGCACGCATCTGCTCAGCGATGCCCTGCGGATCCGCCCACGTCTTCACATCGACGCGCCAGGTGACACCGTTTTTGGTGATGTGCAGGTCGTAACTGTCGCCGTAAGGCCACAGCAGAACCTCCGCGCCAGCCGCTTCGGTGAGGTCTTTCAGCTCGATCTACAGCAGACCAGGGACGACGATCCACTGCCACAAGCCGTAGGACAGGGCGACGTGCCCTTCAACCGGCAGCAGCTCCGGGACATCGCGAATCTCCCCGCCGCATGGCTCGAGCCGCCACCGACCGTCCCGCGATGTCATCCTGAACCGGGCGCCACGCTCAACATGGCGCACGTCCTCACAGAGCAGCTCGGCTGTATGGCGGCCCTTGGGGATGGCACGCATAGTCCAACGACAGAGCGGACATGAAGCCCACCAACCCGCAAACTGACGCATCGGCGAGATGGCCGTGTACACCCCGAGATCCACCAGATGCGCATGCCGGGCCAGGGCCCGCCGCGCCATTGCGGGGCTGAGAATCAAGGTTTCGCGCCCCTGCGTGTAGGCGGCGAATCCGGCATCCAGCAGGGCGCGGAACACCGCGTGCTGCACCGCCTCAGCGGTGATGCGCGACAACCTGGTGCCCACCGGCAGTTTGCCCAACGCGCGTAGCACGCTGTGTACGTGCCGTAGGTCAGCACCCATCCCGGGTACGTCCTGGGCCTTCTCCGAGGCTTCCATCACCAGCCGGATCAAGACTGCGGTGGCCGTGCCGTCGTCCTCCAACAGACGCTCGTCGTAGATCTGTGACCACGAGCCCGGACCGGGCAGCAATTCTCCGACCGGGGCACGGCGTAGTCGATCCAGGAAGTTGGGGAACGACGCGGCCTCGCCGAAAATCCCACATGCACGCATATACCGGCCGTGGCACTCCATCAGTAGTCGAACGCGTGCACGCACGTCGCCTTCGGGGGTGCACCACGTCATGGCTGCGATGACACAGGCATCCAGGGCTTCACGTTGCTCCTGATCAAGTTCGTCGATCTCGCCAGAAACCACATCGGCGGCAGCAAACACAGGGGAAGTCCTCGTCATCCATGGGTCCGTCAAATCACTGTCAACGCACCTGAGTATCACGAGGAAGATCGCCCCGAATTGTGGTCGCGCGAGCGGCGCACTGAGTGGTCATGTCACGCTGAGCGCCTCGAACTCTTTTAGGCAGTTGGGTACTTACTGGGCATCGCTCTAACGCAGCCCGCGCGGCGCGACTGCGATAATCCACCCGCAGGGCCGAGGCTGCCAGCGCATTCCTTGTTGACGCGGTCCTATGGCATCCGAAGAGCGCACTGGTGCACCTGTGGCTTGGTACGTTCTGGCGTATGACGCTGCGTGCAGTGGATTTGCGCAAGGAGCCTGTAGAGGCGTACTGGATCGCGCCGAGCGAATGCTGGGGGTGCGACTCGATCGCGAGACTGTGGCGCGTAAGCGGCGGTCTGTGGGGGCTCGTACGGACCGCGGTACGTGGGTGCGCATCGAGCGGCGTGGGCTCGACCGGATCAGGGTTCAGGGCGGGGATGGCACCGCGTCCGCGGACGGCCTGCGCGGGATCGCCAAGCCGGCTTGGTTCGCCGGTGTCGCGTGGCGGCACGAGGTGGATCCGGTGATGTGGCGGACGGATGAGACCGGACTCCTGCCGGATACACCGGTGGGCAGCGCCGCCGTGGCGAAGGGCCCTCAGCTGTCCGAAGAGTGGTGGGCTTCGCTGAATGCTTCGTTGGATGCCCTCGCTGCGCAGCACACGAATCGGATCGCGACACCGGATGCCGAGACCGTGGGCGTTCCTCAGCCACGGACTCCTCAAGCCAGCCTGATCCTGAAAAACCCGCGGCGGGATCACACCCGCTGGCCGAACTTCTGAACCAGCGCACCATACCGACGCGCCCGTAGGATCTCACCCGGCGGCCGACCGTGTCCTTCCGCTACTGGGCACCGACCGGCCGCGGACCTATGCCTCGTAGCCGTCTTCGGCACGGTGGACATGCTCAGGTCCAGGGTGCGCTACGCCGGGAACCATGGGGCGGTTGTAGTCGAGGGGGATGGTGCTAAAGGTGTCGCTAGGGATGGGAGCGGTGTCGTTGTCAGCGATGATCAGCTGTACCCGGTCGCCGTAGGCGTCTGCGAGTGCCTTGAAGTGGTCGTAGATGCGGTTCCCGCGTTCCTGGTCATCTGGGTTGTTGCCCAGTGCCTTGCGCGGGGAGTCGATGATCAGCAGGGAGGGGACGAGGACGTCAGGGTGGGTGAGCCCGAATTCCAGTAGGGCGAGGCTGTAGGCGATGCTCACGCATGTCGTGATGCCGCCTCCGGAAGCCTGCAGGCTTTCGAAGGGGTTGCCGTCGATCACCGGTAGATAGGTCTTCGTGTCGATGACCGCCGTTCGTACCCAAGGCAGGTGCAGCTCGGCGAGCAGTGTGAAGAACTCCTGGCTCAGGTCGTCTACGAGTTGGCCGCGGGCTGCGAGGGCCAGGGTGCGACTCTTGACGTCGGCCTGGACGCGCGTGCGGGTCGCCTTGAGGTCCTTGACCTCTTGGTTGATGGACCGCGCGCGAGCCCAGGCATCACGCAGCTGGGTGACGGCGTCGATGCTCGCTCCGAGCGAGGCTACCCGGGCGCTGGAACCGGCGATCGCGTCGAACCGGGGCGCGACGATGTCCCGGGTCTGCACGTCCAGCTCCCTTCGCAGGGTGGTGGTGAGGAAGTCGGCTTGCTGGACGCGGTCGCGCGCAGCTGCAAGAACCTGCGCATCAGCTTCGCGAACAGCTTGTGCGTCCTGGAGCTGCCTCTCAAGGGCCTCCCGGGTCTGCTGGATGGCCGCAGGATCGACGGACTCGTCCGGGGGATCGTGTTGCAGGCAGACAATGCAGTGGTCCTCTTGGACCGGCCGTCCTTCCAGCCGCTGCATGCAGCGAGGGCAGACGACGAAGTCGAAGGGAGACAGCTTCTCGATCGCGGACGCGGAGCGCTCCAGGCGCAGGAGATCGAGTTCGACCTGAGCGACGACTGATTCACGGGCTTCGAGCAGCTCGCGTGCGGCTTCGACCTCTTGGCTGGCGTCCCTCGCGCCGGCGACGGCCCGACGAAGCTCCTGTCGGAGAACAGCATCGGCCGCGCTGCTCTCCTCCAGCTCCGAGCGCAGAGCGCCGAGGGCACGTTCGGCGAGGGACAGCATCTCGCGTAGCTGAACGAGTTCCGCACGGAGCGCGTCATCACTTCGCGAGTCCGACTCTCGGAGGAAGTTGCTGACGTTGTCGTGCTCATCGCCCTGACCCCGACTTGTCGAAGTGCTTCTTCAAAAGCGCCGTACGTTGCGAGACGAGCACCCAGTCACGCGTCCCGGACAGAGCCGCCGCGGCCTCAGCGCCACTGGCCGTGACGCGGAACTCAGTCCGGTCGCCACCCCCGTACGTGATGAGGTCACGGGCCGCCAGCGAGCCGAGGATGCTGTAGTAGCGCTGATCCCACGGCCCGTACTTGTAGCGGGTCATACGACTCTCGACGGCCCGTCGCTCGGCGGCAGTGGGCTCGGAGCCGCGGGGCCAGCTGTCGCCGTTCTCGTCGAGCAGCCGCTCCAGCATCGCCGGATAGCGAAGTAGGAAGTCGAGCTTGGCCAGTTTGGTGAGTCCCGAAAGGCCCGTGCGTGCCGTGGTGAAGCGTCCGATCAGCAGCAGGACTCTCGCCTCGTGGTAGTGAGCCTCACGGCGCTCCTCGCTACGAGCCTGTACCTTGATGCGCGTCTCGGAAGCCAGACGCTCGGAGGCGTTGCTCACGATGCCTGCTCGTCGGAGATCGTGAAGACGTCGGAGAAGTAGTAGTCGCAGTCGTCGCACAGCTGATACGCCAGGCCACGAAGATGCTTGCCATTGATCTTGAACGGCAGGGTCGCCGACATCGCCTCAGGCATCAGCCGCTGCCTCAAGAGCCGGTTCATCCGCGCCCCGTACGGCTTGCCCTCCGCCGTCTCGCTCTGCGCGTCCGCACGGCAGTCGAAGGCGGTGTCCAAGACCTCCAAGCGCATATTGGCGAGGTCGGAACTGTCTCCTGGCAATCCCGACTGGTGCTGTTTCCAGGCGACGTACCAGGCCGAGCGCAGGCTCTCCGCGTGCACGACCTCATCACCGGGAACCTGCCCCTGCACCAGCTTCTTGCGGAGATTCACTCCTCCGGGAGCGACCATGGGGAGTCGACCAGGAGCGAAGGTCGCAACGGTGAGTTCGCGGTAGACGAACTGCTCGCGCACGGTGCGGGCGTACAGCGTCCGGCGGGCGATGCGCTGCTGCATCTGCACGTTCTGGAGGACCCTGCTCGGCGTCGCGATGTACTCGGCCAACTGACCACGCTCGCCCTCGCCGCGGTTGGCCTGCTCGATGCGCTCGACGATCTGGCGGTAGGTGGCTTCGTCGTCCACGTGGTCCAGCTCCAAAGCCAGGATGGCCGGCCGGAGGAGCTGCTGCAGGTTGTGGTCGGTGATGAACCTGGACGAGGGCACGCTCTTGTAGTCGATGTGCAGCACGGCCAGGAACTGCTTGATCGTGGCGACGAAGCCGTCGGGTATGGCGATGTCCGCCATCGCCTTGGTCTCCGGCACTTCGGGGTGTGCGGGTACGGCTGCTTCCAGCGAATCTTCAGAAAGTGCCGCGCGATGGTCGTTGCCATCGCGTCGACATCCGCAGTGACCTCTGGGTCTGGGCCACACATTCTCGCGAGCACAGCGGCATTGCCCTTGCCGGTGTTCAAGGCGCCGTTCGTGGTGAGGCGCAACCGAACGTTGTCTGCGCAACCACACGCGCGCCAGCTGTTGAACAGGTGCGCCAGGCCCCCGTCCTTGCACAGATCGCCGACATTACACAGGGTCCGGTGGTACTGGCGGTGCTTCACCGACACCAGCTCGACGGCGCCGTCCTTGAAGGCGATGGCGAAGTCCTCGTGCCACTCGCAGACGACGTACTCGATCTCGTCCCGTGTAAGCATGGCCAGGCACGCCTGAGCCGCCACTTCGGCTTGGTACCGATACAGCCGTGAGGTATCGGTTCCGCCGTCCTCGCCGGGCGCCCGCTGAAAGATCGGATGCACAAAGTCGTCGGCGGCATCCACCGCGTCCACTGCCACGTCGACCACAGCCACCCCCCAAGCCGTACGCGCACCGCGAGCCCTGAAGGGGGTCGGTGAGCCGAAGATCCTTAGGCGTATCACAGTCCGCATGCGCGACGTAACCGAGTGATCGCATCATTCTGGAACGATCAGACAACTGCGTCCTCACCGAGTACTACCGGCTCAGGACAGGCCACGCGCGCGCGTTGATATCGGAATGCGTTGCTTCCCTTGGAGAGTTGCCGCAGCAGCTCGTAGCCATCGTGCTGGCTGCCGGCAGCGAAGATCAGCGACTCCTCGTACATGTTTTCCATGCCGCCGACGCCGGTGTCGACAGGGGCGGGCGGGCAAAAGCGCGGGTGCCCCCCGCGTGCAAGAAGTCCGGCACTGCAGGGTCCCTGCGAACCACCGCCTCCGGCGTCGTCCGCCGCGCCGTGCGCGAGGACGGGAAATCGGGCACCCAGACGACCACCCTCCGGGCACCGGCCAGCCCGGTCACCCCACGACGCGAAGGCCGGCTCGCCGCCCCTCCAGCACGGCCGCCTCCGCCTGCCTCTCCACCACGCTCACGAGACCGTCCGGGCCCGGCCCCGCAGCCCGCAGTCGCCACGCCGGGGCGGGCGCAGAGCATGTCCCGCATCCGCGCACGTTCGAGCCGAGGTCGGGTGACGTGTAGCGCACGGACGTCGTGCCCGAGGAGCGCGAACGTGGCCTGGGCGGCGAGCTGATCGAGGCGGTCACGGCGTGGTCGAGGGGCTTTGGTTTTGAGCGGTGACCGGTCACTCCAGCGACCGGGCATTTTTCGGCACCACCGTCATGGGTTCGAAGCCTCTCAGGCCTGCTCCGTGTCGAGGTTGGGCAGGGTCGCGCGGGGGTGAGTCTGGATCAGGACGACACAGGTTCTGCTCTTGGCCGCCTTCACTCCGAGGGTCGTCGCCCCGGACGGCACTGTGGGCAGCAGTACCCTCGCCTTGTTCGCCTACCCGGACAGCCCGGAGCGGCTCACACACGCCCGACCTGCTGCTATTTACACGTCAAAGACGTGTCGTAACTATGCCTTGATCATGGTCTTGGAGTTCTCGACGTACGAGGTGTCCTTCAGCGTCGGCATGCGGCCCGGGCCGAAGATGCCGGGCTGCACCGCGTCCGGGTCCGAGCCGAGCGCGCACTCGCTCCGCGAGCCGTCCAGCACCGCGAGCCCCGACGAGGGGTAGGTGGCCCTGCCCAGTGCGGTGGAGCAGCGCTGCGCCAGGTCGTCGGTGATGCGCGGCAGCACCTGCGACTGTGAGAAGAACGAGTGCCCCGAGGAGTCGGCGGCGACCGTGTTCACCCAGGGCAGGCCCTGCGTACGGCGCAACGCGGACTCGATACCGGCGGTGCTGCGCGCCCTGCTGAAGCCGAGCGCCGTGTTGGAGGCGCGCAAGTTCGTCGCGTTGGGGTCGTTCAGCGCGTACGCGGACGTCGCCGTCCACGGCAGCGGAAGCCCGGGCCCCAGCGCGGTGACGACCGGGCCGTACCGGGTCCACCACTGGGTGCGGGTCACCGGGGCGCCGTCCTTCACGGGCGCCGTGACCGTGCGCTTCGTCATCCGCTCCGGCTTGCCGTCCACGAGGTAGACGGTCGGGTCCGCCGGATCGAGGGTCAGCTGATGCAGATTGAGTGTCGCGCCCGTCGCGACGGTGTGGCTCCACGCGATGTTCGCGTTGTGCCCGATGGACATGGTCGCCGAGCCCAGCAACGAGGCGCCCGCCACGTTCAGTTCACCGGGGATCGTCTGCTGGGACTGCCAGAACCTGCGCCCGCCCTGCCACGGGTAGTGCGGATTGCCCAGCAGCAGCCCGCGTCCGTTCGCCGTCGTCGCGCCGTTGAACGCGACGGCGTTGGAGCCCATGTCCGCGTTCTGCGTGGACAGCAGGCGCTGCGCCGCCTCGGCGGCCTCATCCGGCGACACGCCAGGAGCGGCCGGGGCGGCGGCAGGCGGTCCGGCCGCCGTTGTCCCGTCGATGCCACGCCTCTGGCCGCCGAGCACCGAAAGCGCGAAACCGCGTACGGCGACGTCGAGTTGGGTGACGGGACGCACCCATGAAGCCCCCCGGCAGGCCGGATCGGTGATCCGGTTCTGCGCGATCCACGCGTTGTACCCGGCCGCCCAGCCGCGCATCATCTCCTTCGCGTCGCGGCTCGGCCCCTGCGGAGCGGGCAGCTTCAGCAGCTTCTCCACGGTGCCGCTGTCCCGCACCCCGCGGAAGTACAGATCGCTGGAGAGGTTCTTCGTCGCGGAGGACAGCGAGCCGTCGGGCGCCGCGTCCGCGCCGAACTGATCCGACCGCTCGCCGCGCACCGTGAGGAACCCGTCGGCCAGGACGCACACCTGGTCCGCCGCCTGCGCCCAGCCGGTACCGAAGCCCAGACTCGCGTAGTCCTTCGCCACGATGTGCGGGATGCCGTACTCGGTGTAGCGGATGACGGCGGACAGCCCGCCACCCGAAGGGTTGCGGCTCTGCGAGGTGCCGGCCGCGGCCGGCGGCAGCGACGCCGAGACGGTCAACAGGGCGAGACCGGAGACCGCGAGAAGTCTCAGACGATTACGGAGGGGCAAAGGGTCCTCCCAACTGTGCGGGTGAGAAAGGCGGTTGCCCGGGCATCCGGGCAGCCATGCGCCACTCAGTCAGCACACCCGTGTACCTGTCAACCGTCTGGTCGGTATCCCGGGCACTTGACCACCGGCGCGGGGCCGCTCAGGATCACGCCATGACAGGTGTACGCAGCAGCACAGTCGACGGCGTCGTGACGCGCAGCGCACGGCGCACCCCCGAGCGAACGGCCGTGCGGTACGCGGACCGGGCCTGGACCTACGCGGCGCTGGACGCGGCGATCAGCACCGCCGCCGCCGTTCTGACCGGCGAGCACGGCCTGCGCCCCGGCGACCGGGTCGCCGCGTACGCGCACAACTCCGACGTCTATCTGATCGGCTACCTCGCCTGCGCACGGGCCGGGCTCGTGCACGTCCCCGTCAATCAGAACCTCACCGGTGACGACCTGACGTACATCCTCGACCAGTCCGGCAGCTCGCTGGTGCTGACCGACCAGGGCCTCGCCGAGCGGCTCCCGGCCGCCCGTCCCGTACGCGCGCTGCGCGACGCACCGGACTCGCTCCTGGACCGGCTGGGCACGCCCCGCCCGTTCACCCCGGAGCGAGAGCCCGCCGCCGACGACCTCGTCCAGCTTCTGTACACCTCCGGCACCACCGCCCTGCCCAAGGGCGCGATGATGACGCACGGCGCGCTGGTCCACGAGTACGTCAGCGCCATCACCGCCCTCGGGCTCGCCGCCACGGACCGGCCGGTGCACTCACTGCCGCTCTACCACTCGGCCCAGATGCATGTGTTCCTGCTGCCTTACCTCGCGGTCGGTGCCGAGAACACCATCCTCGACGCCCCGGACGCGGGCCGGATCTTCGACCTGGTCGAAGCCGGGCAGGCGGACAGCCTCTTCGCCCCGCCCACCGTCTGGATCGGCCTCGCCAACCGCCCGGACTTCGCCACCCGCGACCTCGGCGCACTCCGCAAGGCGTACTACGGGGCCTCGATCATGCCGGTACCCGTCCTGGAGCGCCTCAGGGAACGGCTGCCGGACCTCGCCTTCTACAACTGCTTCGGCCAGAGCGAGATCGGTCCGCTCGCCACCGTCCTCGGCCCCGACGAGCACGAGGGGCGGATGGACTCCTGCGGTCGGCCGGTGCTCTTCGTCGAGGCGCGCGTGGTCGACGAGGACGGCAAGGAGGTCCCCGACGGGACGGCGGGCGAGGTCGTCTACCGCTCCCCGCAGCTGTGCCAGGGCTACTGGGACAAGCCGGAGGAGACCGCGGAGGCGTTCCGTGACGGCTGGTTCCACTCCGGCGACCTGGCGGTGCGTGACACGGAGGGCTTCTACACCGTCGTCGACCGGGTGAAGGACGTCATCAACTCCGGGGGCGTGCTGGTCGCCTCCCGGCAGGTCGAGGACGCGCTCTACACCCATCCCGCGGTCGCCGAGGCAGCGGTGGTCGGGCTGCCCGACGACCGCTGGATCGAGGCCGTCACCGCCGTCGTCGTCCTGCGCGGCGAAGTGACCGAGAGCGAACTGATCGCGCACGCCCGCGAGAAGCTCGCCCACTTCAAGGCTCCGAAGAACGTCCTGTTCGTGGACGAACTCCCGCGCAACGCCAGCGGGAAGATCCTCAAGCGCGAGCTGCGGGACCGGTTGGCCTAGGGCCTGTCCGGGGATCAGGGTCGGATAGGGCGCGGCGTCCGGTGCGGTGCATCGCAAGGCGCCGAAGCGTCCTGAGGTGGGGTCTCCCCTGCTCGAACGAAGTTGAGAGCTCGGGGAAGTGCCAGACGCCGTGACCCCGGCCCTGATCCGCCGGGCAGGCCCTGGCCCTGTCGCGCGTCGGACCGGACGCCACGTACCGGTGAGGGGTCGGACCGTTCTTCGGGACCGTCATCAACCGCGCTGCTAGCCCGTTCGCCGTCCATCCCGTGATTCTTCCCCTGTGAGGGGCTCCGCCCTGGTGACCTGCGTAAACAAAGAGCTACTGCGCCTGACGGAGTGAGATATATGGCGTCATGACATGTTGCGGGTGTGACGGACTGTCGGTTGCCTCAGAAGCGGATACAGCAGAGGCGCCGCGCAGACAGGCCGGACCCTGCACCCGTTGGAGGAACCTCATGCGCAACACACGAGTTGGTGCAGCTATTGGTCTGGTCATCGGTGTACTCGGTCTGTCGGCCCCGGCCGCCGTCGCCGTCGGTAGCCCCGCCAGTGACTCAGGCATCCATATCCGCTCGGGGAATGCTTCCCCGGGGGCCACGGTCACCGTCGTTACCAGGGCCTGCGGCTCCGAGACCTACGGCAAGGGCACGTCGGAGGCGGCAGGGGCATTCCACCTCTTCGCGGGTGACCGCAAGGGAGAGCTCGTCGGCACGTTCGAGATCCCGGAAGGGACCGAGCCGGGCAGCGACACCGTCACCGTCAAGTGCCCACCGCGGATCAAGATCACGGATACGTACAAGGTCACCGCCGACCGGACCCCGAGCGGTGCGGTCGCTGCCGGTTTCGGGGGCGCCACGGACAAGGGCACCCAGCTCGCCGTGGGCGGTGTACTGATCACCGGAGCCGCCGCCGGGGGTGTGATCAGGGTGCGCCGTCGCCTGAGCGGCATCCGAACCTGACCGGCGCCGACTCCCTCCGCACCGGCCCTCGGACGCCGTAGCGGTCCGGGGGCCGACAGACCCTTGGTCCCCACCACCCCACCCGCTGCGAAGCAGAGGCTCACACGCGATGGAAGACGGGCGCACGACCAGCGCATCCCCACATTCGTTCACCCCTTCGGCCAAGCATCTGGCCGTGGCACTGCTGGTGGGTATCGCGCTGGTGATCAGCGGGACACGCGACGAGAAGCCACCGCAGCCTTCGACGGCCCAGGCCTTCACCGCTCCTGTGCGTCCCGCTCCGAGCCGGACCGGGTTGGTCACACCCCCTGCCGTCCAGCCGGCGCGGTCTTCGATTGCCCAGTTGTTCACCGCTCCTGTGCGTCCCGCTCCGCGCCGCACCGGCCTGGCCGCGCCCCCCACTGTCCAGCCGCTGCCCCCGTCGGATCCGGTACGGCTCCGGATCCCCGCCATCCGCGTGGACGCCCTCATGACAGAGCTGGAGCTCGACGCGGCAGGGGCGCTGCAGCCCCCACCGGCCGACAACCCCGTCCTTGCCGGCTGGTACGGCGCGGGCACGGCTCCCGGATCGGTGGGGACAGCCCTCATCGCAGGGCATGTGGACACGCGCGTCGGCCCAGGCGTCTTCCACGCCCTCGGGTCCCTTACCAAGGGCTCCACCATCGACCTCGTCCGAGCAGACCTGCGCACCGCCGTGTTCACGGTCTACGCCGTGGAGGTCTACAGCAAGAAGGATTTCCCGGACAAGAAGGTCTACGCTCCCTCCCGTCGGCCGGAACTGCGGGTGATCACCTGCGGCGGCGGTTACACCAAGAAGACCGGTTACCAGGACAACGTCGTGGTCTACGCGACGCTGACCGCGGTGAAGCGACCGACGTCCTAGGAGGGTGCCGGCCGGGGCACTTCTCCCGGATCACCGTGCGGGCCCCGTGCGGTGCGCTGGGCCTGAAGCCCGGATCCACGGGATGGTTCAGGTGGCGTCCCTCAGGTCGACAATCCGTTTGATCTTGCCGACCGACCTCTCCAGCGATTCGGGATCCAGGATCTCGACCCCGACCGATACCCCGACCCCGTCCTTCACGGCCGCCGCGATCGACTGAGCGGCGCCAGCCCGCTCCTCCGTCGTGGCATCGGCCCGGGCCTCCGCGCGCACCGTCAGCGCGTCCAGCCGCCCCTGACGCGTCAGCCGCAGCTGGAAGTGGGGGGCCACCCCCGGCGTACGCAGCACGATTTCCTCGATCTGGGTCGGGAAGAGGTTCACCCCGCGGAGGATCACCATGTCGTCGCTGCGCCCGGTGACCTTCTCCATCCTGCGGAAGACCCGGGCCGTACCGGGCAGCAGTCGCGTCAGATCCCGGGTCCGGTATCGGATCACCGGCATGGCCTCCTTGGTGAGAGAGGTGAAGACGAGCTCGCCCTCTTCCCCGTCGGGCAGGACCTCGCCGGTGAACGGATCAACCACCTCCGGGTAGAAGTGGTCCTCCCAGATGTGCAGGCCGTCCTTGGTCTCCACGCACTCCTGCGCGACACCCGGGCCCATCACCTCGGACAGCCCGTATATGTCGACCGCGTCGATCGCGAACCGCTCCTCGATCTCGCGGCGCATCGACTCGGTCCACGGCTCGGCGCCGAGAATGCCGACCTTCAGCGAAGTCGAACGCGGATCGACACCCTGGCGCTCGAACTCGTCGAGGAGCGTCAGCATGTACGACGGCGTGATCATGATGATCTCGGGCCGGAAGTCCTGGATCAGCTGCACCTGGCGTGCCGTCATGCCGCCGGATGCGGGGATGACCGTACAGCCGAGCCGCTCCGCCCCGTAGTGCGCCCCGAGACCGCCGGTGAACAGCCCGTACCCGTACGCCACATGAACCTTCTGCCCGGGACGGCCTCCGGCGGCCCGGATCGACCGGGCGACCACATCGGCCCAGGTGTCCAGATCCCGGTCGGTGTACCCGACCACGGTGGGCCGGCCCGTGGTCCCGCTGGACGCATGGATCCGCCGCACCTGGTCCTCGGGCACAGCGAACATCCCGAAGGGGTAGTTGTCGCGCAGATCGGCCTTGGCCGTGAACGGGAAACGGGCGAGATCGGCGAGCGTACGGCAGTCCTCGGGCCGCAGACCGGCCTTGTCGAAGGCAGCCCGGTAGAAGGCGACGTTCTCGTACGCATGGCGGAGTGTGGCCCGCAGCCGCTCCAGCTGCAGCGTCTGCAGCTCGTCGCGGCCGAGTTGTTCCGCTGCGTCCAGCAGAGGCGTCATGCGGATATTCCTCTCCCTGAACAGACGACCGATCATTCGGTCGATCTTTCTGGGAGCAGTAATTCAGGATGCCGGGGGCGTGGCAAGGGGGGAGACGGGGTTCGGGGCCGGGGAAGCGGCCTTCCGACTCCTCGCCATCGGTGCGCCCATCTGATTCGCTACGGGCGGACGTGCCTGTACAGCCGTGCCGAAACCGCGGATTTCGTCCGCAGAGGCCCACCGGACAGCCGCAACCGGTCGCCCGCCCTGTTTGGATGGTACCCATGCCGATCTTCCACGCGTACGACGGGACCGAACTCGCCTACCACCTTGTGGGGGAGGGCGAGCCGCTGATCTGCCTGCCGGGCGGTCCGATGCGGGCCGGCAGCTGTCTCGGAGACCTCGGGGGGCTGTCCGCAGCGCGCCGGCTGGTGCTGCTCGATCTGCGCGGCACCGGCGACTCCGCGGTCCCGGACGACCCGGCGACGTACCGCTGCGACCGGCTCGTCGACGACGTCGAGGCGCTGCGCGAACACCTCGGCCTGGAACGGATCGATCTGCTGGGCCACTCCGCGTCCGGGGATCTGGCGGCGCTCTACGCCGCCCGGTACCCGCATCGCCTGCTCACGCTCACCCTCGTCACACCCGGCACCCGCGCCGTCGGCATCGCAGTCACTGACGAGGACTGGCTCGATGCCTCCGGGCTGCGCAGCCATGAGCCCTGGTACGCCGAAGCGCGTGCTGCCCTGGAGGAGATTGAGGCAGGCCGCCCGACGGATGAGGCGTGGACGGCCATCCAGCCGTTCATGTACGGGAGATGGGATGGGGCGGCCCAGGCGCACGATGCGTCGGCCGTGGAGCAGACCAACGCCGAGGCTCGGTCGATCCATCACCAGGAAGGCGCCTTCGGTCCCGCCGCCACCATCGCCGCTCTGCGTCAGCTGGAAGCCCCGGTGCTGGTCCTCGCAGGGGAGTACGACGGGGGACCGACTCCGGACCGCGCCGCGGAGCTCGCGGCCCTCTTCCCGCACGGTGAGTTCGTCGTGCAGCGGGGCGCAGGGCACTTCCCGTGGCTCGACGACCCTGGTGCCTTCGCCCGTACTGTCCGCGCCTTCCTCGACCCCGAGGTCAGCAGCGTGCAGGCCGGCGGGATACGGATCGCGTACCGCGCCTGGGGCGAGCCGACGGCACCGCCTGTCGTGCTGGCCCACGGGCGCTGCGGCAGCAGCCGGGACTGGACGGTGATCGCCGAGCAGCTCGCCGCCGACCACCGGGTGTACGCACTCGACTTCCGCGGTCACGGCCTCAGCGAATGGACCGGCCGCTACTCCTTCGAGCTGTTCCGCGACGACCTGCACGCGTTCCTGGAGGCCCGCAATCTGTCCGGTGCCACTGTCGTCGGACATTCGATGGGCGGTGTCGCCGCATATCTGCTCGCGGAGCAGGAACCGGGACTGATCGGCAGACTCGTCGTCGAGGAAGCACCGCCGCTCCTTCCGCTGGACCCGCCCCGCCCGCCCGTCGAACGGCCCGACGGGGAAATCGACTTCGACTGGCCGGTCGTGCCGTCCATCGATGCCCAGCTGAACGACCCCGATCCGGTGGGGCGCGAACGCCTCGGGGAGATCACCGCCCCGACGCTCATCATCGGTGGTGGTGGCCGCAGTCACATCGCCCAGGACCAACTTGCCCGGATGGCGGAGCAGATACCCGACGGCCGGTTCGTCACCATCGATGCGGGGCATCTCGTCCACACCGGCCTACCGGACGAATTCCTTGTGGCGCTGAGGTCGTTCGGCATGGCGTGAGACATCATCAGGGCAGGCCCGGCTCAGCACGGAAGTCATGACCTCG
This sequence comes from Streptomyces sp. NPDC057136, assembly GCF_042670885.1. Lineage (NCBI taxonomy): Bacteria > Bacillati > Actinomycetota > Actinomycetes > Kitasatosporales > Streptomycetaceae > Streptomyces > Streptomyces sp. NPDC057136. Next base: position 136,706 of record NZ_JBHUUV010000016.1, on the reverse strand, counting down.
TGCAGAGTCGCCTCCGGGTCCGTCACGGAGCCCGTCGTCCGCCAGGCCACGAAGCCGTCGGGACGTACCAGTACGGCTCCCTCTGCTGTCGTGCCGTGCGCCCCGGCCCAGTCGGCCCCGTTCTCGGGCTCCAGGTCGAAGCCCGGTCCGGTACCGACGCCGAAGGCGTCGAGGCGCACCGACAGCCGGTCGGCGACGCGCGCCGCCGCCGGGCGCCACGCCGCATCCCCGGCATCGCAGAGCAGGACGAAGGACTGTTCGTAGAGATCCAGGGTGGACTTCCGCTCGCCGGACTGCCGGACCCACAGGTGCGGTGCCCGGGTGCCCGGTTCGCCCGTCAGCTGCATTGCCTCGGGTACGACAGGCAGGCCGGGATCAACGCCCACCACGGCGCCGTGGACGTAGCGGTATCCCAGCGCCACCGTGAGCATTCCGCCCTTCCGCCCGCCGCCTGCGCCCGGTGCGGCCGCATATCCCGGGTGGCTGTGCTCTCCCGAGCGGGCCGAGGCACGTGCGCTCGTCGCCCTCGCTACCGGCAGGCGCTCCGCCTCGTACGTTTCGAGCAGCCCGGGGCCCGCCGCACCACTGAGCACGGCGGCGAGCTTCCAGGCCAGGTTGTGTGCGTCCTGAATGCCGGTGTTGGAGCCGAACGCGCCGGTCGGGGACATCTCGTGGGCCGAGTCCCCGGCGAGGAAGACCCTGCCTGACGCGTATCGGTCCGCGACTCGTTCCGCGGCGTGCCACGGGGCCTTGCCGGTGATCTCGACGTCGAGACCGGGTGCGCCGGTCGCCTTGCGGATGTGCTCGGCGCACCGCTCGTCGGTGAAGTCCTCCAGCGTCTCGCCCCGGTCGGGCTGCCAGGGTGCGTGAAACACCCACTGCTCCTCGTTGTCCACCGGCAGCAGCGCACCCTCCGCCTCGGGGTTGGTCAGGTAGCACACGATGAAGCGCCGGTCGCCCACCACCGCGGCGAGCTGCCGGGACCGGAAGGTGATGCTCACGTTGTGGAAGAGGTCGCCGGGCCCCGACTGGCCGATACGCAGCTGTTCCCGGACCGGGCTGCGAGGCCCGTCGGCCGCGATGAGGTAGTCCGCGCGCACGGTGCTGTGCTCCCCGGACTCCCGGTCCTTCACCACCGCGGTGACTCCTGTCCCGTCCGCGTCGAAGGAGAGCAGTTGGGTGGAGAACCTCAGGTCGCCCCCCTGCTCGCGGGCGCGGGACACCAGCACCGGTTCCAGGTCGTTCTGGCTGCACAGGCACCAGCCGGCAGGGCTGAAGCGCGCGAGTGCGCCACCGGGGTCGATTTCCTTGAACAGCCACTCCTGGTCGTCGCCGGTGAGCGACCCCGCCTGCAGGATGCCGTGGTTGGCCGCGAGGACCGAAGCGGCGTCCCGGATCTGACGCTCCGCACCGGCGGTACGGAACAGCTCCATGGTGCGCACGTTGTTGCCCCGCCCCCGCGGGTGGGTCGAGGTGGCCGAGTGCTTCTCGACGAGCAGATGCTCGATGCCGAGCCGGCCCAGGAAGAGTGAGGCGGACAGGCCCACCAGGGAGCCGCCCACGATGAGGACCGGTACGCGGAGTTCGACGTTCTCGTTCTCGTTCATCAGTTGCTCCATTTCGGAGACTCTACGGATGCAGTGTCCATGCCCTTGTACGAGCGTTTCGGACGTCGACTCACCTGAACGGTTCACATTTCTGGCGCCACCCGTACCAGCGCTCCAGGATCACATAACGGGAACGATGTCCGTGATGTGCGGGGCGGTCAGTACGCATCGGCCGGAAGAGTCCCCGCTCCGGTTCCACTGGGAAACGACGGTTGACGAAGAGCCACCGGACGTGGCCGCAGCACCGTCTCGAAGGAGAGCGAAAAAATGACCACAACACTCTCGGAACGGATCTCGCAGTCCGCCTTCGACGGCTCCAGGCTCCGGGTCGTTCTGCTGCTGGATCTCTACGACGGCGCGCAGAAGCAATTTCTGGAGGCGTACGAGCACCTGCGCAGTCAGGTGGCGTCCGTCCCCGGACACATCAGCGACCAGCTGTGCCAGTCCATCGAGAACCCCTCGCAGTGGCTCATCACCAGCGAATGGGAGAGCGCACCGCCCTTCCTCGCCTGGGTGAACAGCGAGGAGCACGTCGCGACCGTCCAGCCGCTGCACGGGTGCGTACGGGACACACGGTCCCTTCGCTTCAGCGTCCTGCGGGAGACCGGCAACAGCATCGAGGATGCCCCAGGGCCGGTCAAGGGCCGCCTCCAGTCCGCCCCCCGCCTGGGTGACGGCGTGGTGCGCCATGCCCTCACCTTCACCGTCAAGCCGGGCAGCGAGGAGGCCGTCGCGAAGATCCTCGCCGACTACGACCCCCCGAAGGCGCGGGTCGACGAGAACACTCGACTGCGCCGCACCTCTCTCTTCATGCACGGAAACCGTGTCGTGCGGGCGGTGGAGGTCGAGGGCGACCTCCTGGCAGCACTGCGACATGTCTCCCGGCAGCCTGAGGTCAGGGCCGTCGAAGAAGCCATCAACCCGTACCTGGAACAGGACCGGGACCTCTCCGACCCCGACTCCGCACGGATGTTCTTCACCCGGGCAGCGCTCCCGACCGTGCACCACGTGACGGCCGGCCGTCACGAGCCCAACGACGTCAAGCGGCACGCGCTGTTCTACCAGGCCAAGGACGGGTGCGGCATGGCTCTCGCCCGGCTGCTCGCCAGCCAGGACGAGGATGCCGCCGACGACCCGACCAGCCCCATCGACAGCAGCACCATCTTCCAGCGCGACGACATCGTCGTCCGTCTGCTCGAGGTGAGCGGCCCGATCGCTGCGCAGCCCGCTCAGGTGCTCGGCGTCGACGGCCCCCGCAAGGCAGCCGTGCTGGGACGTCTCCTCGACGACGGCGCGAACGACAGCATGCCGACGTCCGAGAAGGAGGCCGCGCGATTCCTCGCGCATTCCGAGATGCGCCTGATCACCGATCGCCGGGCCACGGAGTCCTGAGCCACGCACCGGTATCACAGGGGAGCTCATTCAACGCCGTCGTCACCGCCCGCAATGGGCCGAAGGAGAGCAGTCATGACCACGTACCGACCTCGCATCGTGGACCTCAGCGAGACTGAGCCCAACCGCAGGCGCGGAGGGGATCTGCGCGCCATGCTCACGCCAACAGCGGTGGGTGCCACCAGCGGCTTCATGGGGCTGGCCATCGTCAAGCCGGGTGAACGCATCGGCGAGCACTACCACCCGTACTCCGAGGAATTCGTGTACGTGGTGAACGGCCTCCTCGAGGTGGATCTGGACGGTGTGGCGCACCCGATGCGTCCCGACCAGGGCCTGTTGATCCCCCCGCATGTGCGCCACCGTTTCCGCAATGTGGGCGACGTGGAAGCGCGCATGGTCTTCCACCTCGGCCCGCTCGCCCCGCGCCCGGAGCTCGGTCACGTCGACACCGAGCACACCGACACCGCCGCGCTGGGCGTGCTTCCAGAACGAACCGAGACCGCTTCATGACCAGGCGCGTGGCGGTCACCGGAGTCGGCGTCGTCGCCCCCGGAGGGATCGGCGTGCCGGCTTTCTGGGATCTCCTCGCGAACGGCCGCACCGCGACGCGAGGCATCACTCTCTTCGACCCCGCAGGGTTCCGCTCGCGAATCGCCGCCGAGTGCGACTTCGACCCTGCGGCGCACGGGCTCGACGAGGAACAGGTCGCACGCTCGGACCGGTACGTCCAGTTCGCGCTGGTGGCTGCCCGGGAAGCCCTGAGCGACGCCGGACTCGACCCGGAGAAGGAGGACCCCTGGCGTATCGGGGTGTCCCTGGGCACCGCGGTCGGGGGCACCACACGCCTCGAGCACGACTACGTCGCCGTCAGCGACAGCGGCGCGCGCTGGGACGTCGACCACCGCCCGGCCGGCCGCCACCTGGAACGGGCCTTCTCGCCCAGTACCCTCGCCTCGTCGGTGGCCGAACAGGTCGGCGCCCACGGCCCGGTGCAGACCGTCTCGACGGGCTGCACCTCCGGCCTCGATGCGATCGGGTACGCCTTCCACTCCATCGAGGACGGCCGGGTCGACGTGTGCATCACCGGGGCGTCGGACTCACCGATCACCCCCATCACGGTGGCGTGCTTCGATGCCATCAAGGCGACCTCGGCGAACAACGACGACCCGGAGCACGCCTCCCGGCCGTTCGACGCCGGCCGGGACGGCTTCGTCATGGGTGAAGGCGGAGCCGTGCTCGTCCTGGAGGAGCTGGAACACGCCCGCGCCCGTGGTGCGACCGTGTACTGCGAGATCGTGGGCTACGCAACCTTCGGCAACGCCTACCACATGACCGGGCTGACCCCCGAAGGGCTGGAGATGGCCGAGGCGATCAATTCGGTCCTCGGCCACGCTCGCATGGACGGCTCCCGGATCGACTACGTCAACGCGCACGGCTCGGGCACCAAGCAGAACGACCGGCACGAGACCGCCGCGGTGAAACGGGCACTGGGCACGCATGCCTACAAGGTGCCGATGAGCTCGATCAAGTCCATGGTCGGTCACTCGCTCGGCGCCATCGGGGCGATCGAGATCGCGGCGTGTGTGCTGGCCCTGGTCCATCAGACGGTGCCGCCGACGGCGAACTACGAGACCCCGGACCCCGAGTGCGACCTCGACTACGTGCCACGTGTCGCGCGTCCCCTGAAGCTGCGCAGCGTTCTCTCGGTGGGCAGCGGATTCGGCGGTTTCCAGTCCGCGGTGGCCCTGACCCGTTCCTCTGGGAGGACCCATTGAGTACCGGACAAAACCGGCGATCGGTCATCACCGGTATCGGTGTCGTGGCTCCCAACGGGACAGGCGCCGGTGCTTTCTGGAAGGGGACGCAGGAAGGCCTGAGCGTCCTGGACCGGGTCTCCCGCGAGGGATGCGAGCACCTGCCGTTGCGTGTCGCGGGCGAGGTCAGGGACTTCGACGCCGTCGCGCTGATCGAAGAGCGCTACCTCGTGCAGACCGACCGGTTCACGCATTTCGCGATGGCCGCTGCGGACCTCGCCCTGGCTGACGCCCGGCTCGGCCGCGCCGACTACGAGGGCTCGCCCTTCAGCGTGGGCGTGGTGACCGCCGCCGGGTCCGGTGGCGGGGAATTCGGACAGCGCGAACTGCAACGGCTGTGGGGAGAGGGGTCCCGCTACGTCGGCCCCTACCAGTCCATCGCCTGGTTCTACGCCGCGAGTACCGGCCAGATCTCGATCCGCGGCGGCTTCAAGGGGCCCTGCGCGGTCGTGGCCAGCGACGAGGCCGGCGGCCTGGACGCACTCATGCACGCCGCCAGGTCCATCCACCGTGGTACGGGCGCTGTTGTCGTCGGCGCGGCCGAGGCGCCTCTGGCCCCGTACTCGGTCGTCTGCCAGCTCGGGTACGAGGACCTCAGCACGTGTGAGGACCCGACTCGCGCCTACCGCCCGTTCACTTCGGACGCCTGTGGCTTTGTGCCGGCCGAAGGAGGCGCCATGCTGGTGGTCGAGGAGGAGGCGGCGGCCCGCGGGCGCGGGGCCGTGATCCGGGCCGAACTGGCCGGCCACGCCGCGACTTTCACCGGATCATCCCGGTGGGAGCAGTCCCGGGAGGGTCTTGCCCGGGCGATCACCGGCGCGTTGAAGGAAGCGCGCTGTGCGCCGGAGGAGATCGACGTCGTCTTCGCGGACGCGCTCGGCGTACCGGCGGCCGACCGTGCCGAAGCAATGGCCATCGCCGACGCCCTGGGCCCGCACGGACGGCGCGTACCGGTGACGGCGCCCAAGACCGGCACCGGCCGTGCCTACTGCGGAGCGCCCGTGCTGGACACCGCCGCCGCCGTGCTGGCCATGGAGCACGGTCTGATTCCGCCCACTCCCAACGTCTTCGATGTCTGCCACGACCTCGAGGTGGTCACCGGCCGCGCGCGCCCCGCGGAACTGCGTACGGCGCTTGTGCTGAGCCGGGGACTCATGGGTTCGAACTCGGCGTTGGTTCTGCGACACCCCGTCGACATCCCGTCGTGAGAAGGAGAAGCCCCTCATGAACGCTCAACTGACCTACGAAGAACTGGCCGCGCTGATGAAGAGCGGTGCCGGGGTCACCGTCGATCCACTGCAGATGGAGAGCCGGCCCGCATCCGCCTTCGAGGAGTACGGCCTCGACTCCCTGGGACTCCTCGGCATCGTGGCCGTCCTGGAAAACCGGTACGGGCGGCCCCTGCCGGCCGAAGCCGACCGGTGCAAGTCGCCCCGGGAGTTCCTCGACCTCGTCAACAACACCCTCGTGACAGGAGCCTGACGTGTCCGGACACACCGAGAACGACATCACCATCGTCGCACCCCTGGACCTCGTCTGGGACGTGACGAACGATCTCGAGGAATGGCCGCGGCTGTTCAGCGAGTACTCGGCGGTCGAGGTGATCGCACGCGAGGGTGAGAAGACGACCTTCCGGCTGACCATGCATCCCGACGAGAACGGCAAGGTCTGGAGCTGGGTCTCGGAGCGGACCACCGACCGTGGTGGGCGTACCGTCCGCGCCCGCCGCGTCGAGCCAGGCCCGTTCCAGCACATGGACATCCACTGGGAGTACTCGGAGGTTCCCGGCGGCACGAAGATGCACTGGACCCAGGACTTCGCGATGAGGCCCGACGCCCCGGTCGACGACGCGTGGATGACCGAGAACATCAACCGCAACTCCCGCGTCCAGATGGAACTCATCCGGGACAAGATCGAGCAGCGGGACCGGGAGCGCCGAACCGCCTCGGTCACGGCCAACTGAAAGGTATCCCCGATGCATCACGCTCTGATCGTCGCCCGTATGGCGCCGGAATCGGCACCGGACATCGCCGAGCTGTTCTCGGCCTCCGACAGCACCGAACTGCCGCACCTCGTCGGGGTCACCCAGCGCACCCTGTTCCAGTTCGGCGACGTGTATCTGCATCTGATCGAATCCGAACGGCCTCCGGGTCCGGCGATCGCCAAGGTGACGGAGCATCCGGCGTTCAAGGACATCAGCGACAAGCTCACCGCCTTCGTGAGCCCCTACGACCCACAGACATGGCGCGGTCCCAAGGACGCGATGGCCCACCAGTTCTACCGGTGGCAGCGCGACGGCACCACCTGACACGGACGATCGCCCCTGGCCCGGCGCAAGCGCTGGACCAGGGGCGATTCTGTGTGCCGAAGGGGGATCTCAGTCGGGGACGACGCATTCGAACGCGTGCAGATACGCGTTGACCGGACGGACCTCGCCGACGAGCAGCCCGGCGTCCGACATCCGGCCGACCAGACTGTCCCTGGAGTGCTTCGCTCCGCCGACGTTGAGAAGCAGCAGCAGGTCCATGGCGGTGGTGAACCTCATCGAGGGGGAGTCGTCGACGAGATTCTCGATAATCACGACTCTGGCTCCCGGACGGGCCGCGGTGACGACGTTGCGCAGGGTCCTGCGGGTGCTGTCGTCGTCCCATTCGAGGATGTTCTTGATGATGTAGAGATCGGCCTCGACCGGGATGCTCTCGCGGCAGTCCCCGGCGACGATGTGTACCCGTCCGGCGAGCGGACCGCCGTCCCGGAGCCGGGCATCCGCCTTGGCCACCACGCCCGGCAGATCCAGCAGGGTTCCGCGGACCTCCGGGTGCTTCTCCAGCAGACTCGCGAGCACATGCCCCTGGCCGCCGCCGATGTCGGCGACCACGGACACCCCGGTGAGGTCGAGGAGCTCGGCGACATCCAGCGCGGACTGCATGCTGGACGTGGTCATGGCCTGGTTGAAGACATGGGCCGACTCGGCCGCATCCTGGTGGAGGTAGTCGAAGAACTCCTTGCCGAATGTCTCGGGGAAGACAGCCGTGCCGGAACGCACGGCGTCGTCGAGTCGCGGCCAGACCTCCCAGGTCCAGGGCTCCGTGCACCACAGGGAGATGTACCGCAGGCTGTTGGGATTGTCTTCGCGCAGCAGCCGGGACATCTCCGTGTGGTCGAACTTTCCGTCCGCGGTCTCGGTGAAGACTCCGTAGCAGCACAGGGCGCGGAGCAGCCGTTGCAGTGGTACGGGCTCGGTGTTCACCAGCTTCGCGAGCTCCGCCGCGGTGGCAGGCGATTCCCCGAGTGCGTCGGCGACCCGCAGCCGGGCAGCCGCGCGCACGGCTGCGGCGCAGGCCGCCCCGAAGGCGAGCTCCCTCAGCCGCATGGCCGGTGGCGGGGTGGGGACGGGTGGCGGGGTGGGGACGGGGGGCGGGGTGTGGGTGGTGGTTGTGGGACTCACGGTGGTCATACCGCCTCGATTCTCCTCGTGCAAGGGATCACGCGTCAGCACATCCCTGCTGGTTCGGATGTCCCGCACTGATTGCGGACGAATGTGTTGCCCGTTCCGGTGTCCCGGTTGGCCAGGTCCGCCGGCTGGTTGCCCACCACCATGTTGTCGCTGATGGAGTTGCCAGTGTTGGGGGCGCCCACGAAGCTCTTGACCAGCACGATCCCGCCCGAGAGCGGGGTGGAGCCCACGTTGTTCCGGATCAGGTTCGAGTGCACGGTCGTGTCCTCGCTGCCGGTGAGGACGATGCCGGTTCCTTGAATGGCCGACAGCCGGGGGTTCGCGGGGCAGAACTTGTTGTTAGCGATGATCCGATTGCCCTGGATGGTCATCGCGCCGGCCCGAGGCTTCGACTCGTCGCCCACGACGAACACGCCGCTGCAGTTGCCGGTCATGAGGTTGCCCTGGACCGAGAGGTTCCTGACCCGTCGGGCAGTGACGCCGACCCGGTTCCCGGTCAGGCTGTTGTCCCGGATCTCCGCCCCGAGGGTGTCGGTTGCCCCGGCCTCCTCGTCGACCGTGTTCGCGAGGAAGATTCCGGCGTCGCCGTTCTCACTGGCGGTGTTGTTCCGGAATTCACCCCGGGTGGACCGCTCCTGGCCGATGCCCCATGTGCCGTTGCTCCGGGAGGTCACCTCGCGGACGGTCAGCCGGTCGGTCCAGGAGGCCCAGATGCCGTTCTTCTTGAAGCCCGAGACGGTCAGCGAGCGGATGCTCACGTCGTCGACGGTCTTGCCCGACGCGCCCAGGACACAGATTCCGTTTCCGCCCTTCGCGCAGGCGTTGCCGGTCTCCGTGGCCGCCGCTCCCGGCCTGATGACGGTCCTGTCCCCGGTGCCGAGCAGGGTCAGGTCCGACTTCGTGACCAGGACGCTTTCCCTGTAGGTGCCGGGCAGAACGACAATGGTGTCGCCCGGCTGTGCGGCGTCCACGGCCTTCTGGATCGACTCACCCGGATGGACTACATGCCCGCCATCGACGGCTGCGGAGGAGGACGGGACGGCAATGCTCAGTCCCGTGGCCGTGGCGAGCGCGATGGCGGCCAGGCATTTGATGTGTTGTTTCCTCATGAGCCGAAGCTATGGGTGATCCCTCCCTGCGGCCACACAGGGTGATCGGGTGAGTGCGTGGCGTGCCCGAATGGCCTACGCCCGGCCTGCCGCTGCGCTCGCCCGGTAACGGCCCCGGAGTCCTGGTCGGACGTTGTCCGGCTTCGCGAACCCCGACATGATCACTTGTCGGACAGAACCTGGTAGCGGTGCCCGCACGTGCGCATCAGTCTGCGTGGGGGCGCGAGCGACGAGCTCGCCGAGCAGGTCAGGCACTCCGCCCAAGCCTTCTCAGCCGCTGTTCTCGTCCGTGACGTCGCCTGGAGCTGACCACCGCAGGCCCGCGTCGGGTACGCCATCTGGAGCCGCTTCAGCCGCACGTCGGCGGCGACCCCGCCTTCCTCGCCGGGGCCGTAACGCGTGGCACCCCTTTTGGGGGGCCGGACGTCGTCCGGGAGGTCTGCTCCTGCCCGGTCCAGTCGAACAGGGGTACGTGAGCGGCGTCCTGGCGGGGATGGGTGCCCCGCCGGGAACACAGGCGTGTGGGGTGGTTCAGTCCTGCCGGGCGTCGGCGGCCGCTACCGCTTTCGCCCACCGGTAGTCCGCCTTGCCGCTCGGCGAGCGCTGGATGAGATCGGCAAGCACGACCGTGCGGGGTATCTTGTACCCCGCCAGCCGCGTGCGGCAGTGTGCCTGCACAGTCTCCAGGTCCAACGGGCCTGCCCCCTCCCGGAGTTGGAGCACGGCCGCGACGCGATTGCCCCACCGCCCGTCCGGGACGCCGGCGACCAGTGCGTCGTACACGTCCGGATGGGCCTTGAGCGCCTGCTCGACCTCCTCCGGATATACCTTCTCGCCACCGGTGTTGATGCACTGCGATCCGCGCCCGAGGACGGTGACGATGCCGTCTTCGTCGACGGTCGCCATGTCGCCCAGCAGCACCCAGCGCTCCTCACCCTTCTGGAAGAAGGTCTCGGCCGTCTTGACGGGATCGTTGTAGTAACCGAGCGGCACGTGACCGCGCTGGGCGATTCGCCCCGGTTCACCGGGCACCACCGGCTCGTACGTCGCGGGATCGACCACGGCCGTACGGGAGTTGACCTGGACCCGGAAACCCCGGTCCGGTCCCGAGTCGGCCGTCGCGGTGCCGTTGAAGCCGGACTCCGACGAGCCGAAGTTGTTGAGCAGCATCACCGTCGGCACGAGTGCCTGGAACTCCACGCGCACCGAGTCCGACATGATCGCGCCCGAACTGGAGACGGAGAACATCGACGAACAGTCGACGCCCTTCAGGGGCCCCTTGAGTGCGTCGATCAGCGGGCGCAGCATCGCGTCGCCGACCAGGGACACGCTCGTGACCTTCTCCTTCTCGATGGTTCGCAGCACCTCCTCCGGGGCGAACTTGCGGTGCACCACGACGCGCTGGCCGAAGTTGAAGCCGATGAACGCGGTGAGGGTGGAGGTGCCGTGCATCAGCGGGGGAGTGGGGAAGAAGGTGATGCCGTCACCGCCGGCGGCCACCCGCTCGGCCAGCTCCTGCGGGGTCTTCACCGGCTCGCCCGTCGGAGCACCGCCCCCGAGCCCGGAGAAGAACAGATCCTCCTGGCGCCACATCACCCCCTTCGGCATGCCGGTGGTGCCGCCGGTGTAGATGATGAACAGGTCGTCGGGCGAGCGTGGCGCGAAGCCGCGGGCGGGGGAGCCGGCTGCCTCGGCCTCGGCGAACGGCACGGCGCCGAGGGGGCCCGGTGTACCCGACGCGGGTGCTCCGACGCGTACGAGGTGGCGCAGCTTCGTCGCCTGCGGGGCGGCGGCCGTCACCCGCTCGTCGAACTCGGCTTCGAAGACCAGCGCCGCCAGATCGGCGTCACGGTAGAGGTAGACCAGCTCCTCCTCCACATACCGGTAGTTGACGTTCACCGGCACGATGCGGGCCTTGAGGCAGGCCAGCACGGTCTGGAGGTACTCGATGCCGTTGTAGAGATGCAGGCCCAGGTGCTCGCCGGGGCGGATGCCCGCGTCGAGCAGATGGTGGGCGATCCGGTTGGCGGCCGTGTCCAACTGGGCGTAACTCAGACGGCGTTCGGCGCCCGTGCCGGGATGGTCGAGGTAGACGAGCGCCTCCCGCTCCGGGACGGCGTCGACGACCGACTCGAACAGGTCGGCAAGGTTGTACTCCACCGTTCCTCCTGACCCCGGGGTGACTGACGACTCGGCCGTCATTAGAGCGCCGACCGGCGCAACTGGGAAGAGGGGGCACAAGAGAATCTGACTGACTGTCAGAAAACTATTGAACTGCGGCCCCTCCTACTGCAACCTGTTCTAGGTCTTGAGACTGGAGGCAGGCAATGGGCGGTACGGAACACCTGAGCGTGCAGCGCGAAGGCGCCACGCTGGTGCTCACTCTGAACAGGCCGGAGGCGAAGAACGCACTCTCGCTGCCGATGCTCGTCGGGCTGTACGACGGCTGGCTCGCCGCGGACGAGGACGACACGGTCCGCTCCGTCGTCCTCACCGGGGCGGGCGGCTCCTTCTGCGCCGGCATGGACCTCAAAGCCCTCGCGGGCAAAGGGATGGAGGGCGAGCAGTACCGGGACCGGATGAAGGCCGACCCCGATCTGCACTGGAAGGCGATGCTGCGCCACCACCGCCCCCGCAAACCCGTCGTCGCCGCCGTCGAGGGCCACTGCGTCGCGGGCGGCACCGAAATCCTCCAGGGCACCGACATCCGCATCGCCGGGGCGGGCGCCACCTTCGGCCTCTTCGAGGTCAGACGAGGACTCTTCCCCATCGGCGGCTCCACCGTGCGCCTGCCCCGCCAGATCGCCCGCACCCACGCCCTCGAAATGCTCCTCACCGGCCGCCCGTACAGCGCCGCGGAAGCCGCCGGCATCGGCCTGATCGGCAGGGTTGTCCCCGACGGCACCGCCCTGGAGCAGGCACTCGCCGTCGCCGAGCAGATCAACGCCTGCGGGCCGCTCGCGGTCGAGGCGGTCAAGGCATCGGTGTACGAGACCGCGGAGATGACCGAGAGCGAGGGGCTGGCCGCCGAGCTGACGCGGGGCTGGCCGGTCTTCGCCACCGACGACGCCAAGGAAGGCGCCCGCGCCTTCGCCGAGAAGCGCCCGCCCGTCTACCGGCGCTCCTGAGCCAAGGAGGCAACCGTGCCCGACGTCCTCAGCGCACCGCTGGTCGTCGAATTCCCCTTCACCCGCTCGCTGGGCCCCGTCCAGAGCGCCTTCCTCACCGGACTGCGCGAACGCACCGTCCTCGGTGTGCGCACCGGCCGGGGAACGGTCCTGGTCCCACCCGTCGAGTACGACCCCGTCACCGCCGAGGAGATCAGCGACCTCGTCGAGGTCGCGGCCACCGGCACCGTCACCACCTGGGCCTGGAACCCGTCCCCGCGCCGCGACCAGCCGCTCGGCACCCCCTTCGCCTGGGTCCTCGTCCGGCTCGACGGCGCCGACACGGCGCTGCTCCACGTCCTCGACGCACCCGGCCCAGAAGCGGTCCGCACCGGCATGCGCGTCCGTATCCGCTGGGCACAGGACCGCACCGGAGCCATCACGGACATCGCCTGCTTCGAACCGTTCGAAAGCGAGAGCGTCAGCGCGCAACCCGCCCCGCACAGCGGTGAGTTCGCCGACCCGGTCACCGGCATCGTCACGCCCGCCCGGCTCGACTACACGTACCACCCCGGCCGCGCGCAGAGCGCCTACCTCGAAGCGCTGGCCGGGCAGCACGTCGTCGGTGAACGCTGCCCCGCGTGCCGGAAGGTGTACGTTCCCCCGCGCGGCGCCTGCCCCACCTGCGGAGTCGCCACCGACGAACGGGTCGAGGTGGGGCCGCGCGGCACCGTCACGACGTTCTGCATCGTCAACATCAAGGCGAAGAACGCCGCCATCGACGTCCCCTACGTCTACGCCCATATCGCGCTCGACGGCGCCGATCTCGCCCTGCACGCACGGATCGGAGGCATCCCCTACGACCAGGTGCGCATGGGGCTGCGCGTCGAACCCGTCTGGACTCCGGGCAGCCGTCACCCCGACCACTACCGGCCCAGCGGCGAACCCGACGCCGACTACGACACGTACAAGGAGCTGCTGTAGATGCGAGACGTGGCGATCGTCGCCTTCGCGCAGACCGACCACCGGCGGCGCACCGACGAACTCTCCGAGGTCGAGATGCTGATGCCCGTCCTGCATCAGGTCCTCGACGCGACGGGCCTGAAGGCGAGCAGTATCGGCTTCACCTGCTCCGGTTCCACGGACTATCTCGCGGGCCGCGCGTTCTCCTTCACCATGGCGCTCGACGGGGTCGGCGCGCACCCGCCGATCTCCGAATCGCACGTCGAGATGGACGGCGCCTGGGCCCTCTACGAGGCATGGGTGAAGATCCGGACCGGTGAGGCGGACACCGCACTCGTCTACGCCTACGGCAAGTCCTCGTCCGGCGAGGTCCGCGATGTCCTCACCCGCCAGCTCGACCCGTACTACGTCGCCCCGCTCTGGCCCGACTCCGTCGCGCTCGCCGCACTCCAGGCCCAGGCGCTCATCGACACGGGAGCCACCGACGAACCCGCGCTCGCCGGTATCGCCGCCCGCAGCCGCACCGCCGCGACGGCCAACCCGCACGCCCAGCTCAGCGGCAGCGTCCCGGCAGGCGACTATCTCGTACAACCGCTGCGCACCGGCGACTGCCCGCCCATCGGCGACGGCGCGGCGGCCGTGATCCTTGCCGCGGGGGACACCGCGCGCGCCCTGTGCGCCCGCCCCGCCTGGATACGCGGCATCGACCACCGCATCGAGGCCCACGCCCTCGGCGTCCGCGATCTGACCGACTCACCCTCCACCCGGCTCGCGGCCGAACGCGCCGGAGCCTTCGAACGCCCCGTGGACACCGCGGAGTTGCACGCCCCCTTCACCTCCCAGGAGGTGATCCTGCGCAAGGCGCTCGGCCTGGGCGACGAAGTCGACGTGAACCCGTCGGGCGGCGCGCTCGCCGCCAACCCCGTCATGGCCACCGGTCTCATCCGCCTCGGCGAAGCCGCCGCACGCATCCACCGCGGCGAGTCCGACCGGGCGCTCGCCCACGCCACCTCGGGGCCTTGCCTGCAACAGAACCTCGTCGCCGTACTGGAAGGGGAGCGCGCCCATGTCTAAGGAACCCGTAGCCGTCGTCGGTATCGGCCAGACCAAGCACGTCTCCGCACGGCACGACGTCTCCATCGCCGGACTGGTCCGCGAGGCCGCAGTCCGCGCACTGGAGGACGCGGGGCTGGGCTGGGCGGACATCGACGCCGTCGTCATCGGCAAGGCACCCGACTTCTTCGAGGGCCTGATGATGCCGGAGCTCTACCTCGCCGACGCCCTCGGCGCCGTCGGCAAACCCATGCTCCGCGTCCACACCGCGGGATCGGTCGGCGGCTCCACGGCACTTGTCGCCGCCAACCTCGTCGCCGCCCGCGTCCACCGCACCGTCCTCACCCTCGCCTTCGAGAAGCAGTCCGAGTCGAACGCCATGTGGGGCCTCTCGCTGCCCGTCCCCTTCCAGCAGCCGCTGCTGGCCGGCGCGGGCGGCTTCTTCGCACCACACGTCCGCGCGTACATGCGCCGCACCGGAGCGCCCGACACGGTCGGTTCCCTCGTCGCGTACAAGGACCGGCGCAACGCCCTGCTGAACCCGTACGCGCACATCCGTGACCCCGACATCACCCTGGCGAAGATCCAGGCCGCTCCCATGCTCTGGGACCCGATCCGCTACTCCGAGACCTGCCCCTCGTCCGACGGCGCCTGCGCCATGATCCTCACCGACCGGGGCGGGGCGGCCCGTTCGCCGGAGCCGCCCGCCTGGGTGCACGGGGGAGCCATGCGCAGCGAACCGACACTTTTCGCAGGCAAGGACTTCGTCTCGCCGCAGGCCGGCAAGGACTGCGCGGCCGATGTCTACCGGCAGGCGGGCATCACCGACCCGCGCCGGGAGATCGACGCCGTCGAGATGTACGTCCCGTTCTCCTGGTACGAGCCGATGTGGCTGGAGAACCTCGGGTTCGCGGTCGAGGGGGAGGGCTGGAAGCTCACCGAGTCCGGCGCCACCGAACTCGACGGTGATCTGCCGGTGAACCCCTCGGGCGGGGTCCTGTCCACCAACCCCATCGGGGCCTCCGGCATGATCCGCTTCGCTGAGGCCGCCCTTCAGGTACGCGGACAGGCGGGCGAGCACCAGGTGGAGGGCGCCCGCAAGGCCCTCGGTCATGCCTACGGCGGAGGGGCGCAGTTCTTCTCGATGTGGCTGGTCGGCTCGCAGCCCCCTTCGAGCTGAGCGGGACCCCGCCCGCCCGGGAGCCGTCGGCCGGCCGTCGGGTTAATGGTTGGGGTCATCGCTATCGTTACGCGTATGCCCGACACCCGGCCCGACACCCGGCTCACTCTCGATCTCGCCCTCACCATCCGCCACGACGGACAGGGTGGCGTCGCCGACGACCTCGACGCCACCGAGGGACTCACCCGATGGGTACGGGTGCACCCCGACACCCTCGGCGGGGTGCCGGACGGTCACTGGCAGGCCGACGCGGTCACCCTCGCGGCCGTCCGGTCATTGCGCGCCGCAGTCCGCGCGCTCTTCGCGCACGCCGTACGCCCCGGTGAGCCGAGCCCCGCCGACGCCCGGCGGCTGCTTTCGGTCACCGAGGCACTGGAACGGCTCAACGCCGCCGCTGCCGCCGTCCCCACCGTGGCGGTCCTGGCGTGGCCGGAGGGCGGTGAACCGATGGCCGCCGACCGTCCGGCCACCGCCGCCGGGCCCGAAGCCGTGGCCGCCACGCTCGCCCGCGCCGCGATCGGCTTCCTCGCCGGACCGGACCGGAGTTCCCTGCGGGCCTGCCACGCGCCGAGGTGCGTGCGCTACTTCCTCAAGGAGCACCCCCGGCAGGAGTGGTGCAAACCGTCCTGCGGCAATCGTGCCCGGGTGGCCCGCCACCACGAGCGGCACCGCGTGCCGCAGCCGTAGCCTGGCGCCCATGACTGGCGAGCGCGATCTGCGAACCCTGCTGAAGAGCATGCGACCCGAGCTCAACCCCGGCCGCCACGTATTCACCACGGTGCCGGACGGGGCGGTGCCCGAGGGCGTCTCTCCCGTCGTCACGGTCACGGAGCGCGAGGGGCTGACCCTGGTCCTGCCGGAAGCGGAGGCGGACGCGGCAGGTCTGGCCTACGGCTACGTGGCCGGCTGGATCACGCTCCGGGTCCATTCGGCGCTGGACGCCGTCGGGCTGACCGCTGCCGTGGCCCTCGCCCTGACGGACGCGGGCCTGAGCTGCAATGTGGTCGCCGGCTACCACCACGATCACGTGTTCGTCCCCTACGAGCGGGCGGCCGAGGCCGTGGGCGTGCTGGAGCGGCTGGCCGCCGAGTCGGCCTGACCGTGCCCGGTTCCGGCCCGTCCCGCCCCCGGTCACCCGAAAGCGCCGGTCACAGCCGCCCGACGCCCGGGCCCGGCTCCGCAACGTGAGCCGGGACACGTAACATGTCCGCATGTCCTTCCTCCGCCGCCGTAGCGCCGCCACACCCGCGGGCCCGGACTTCGACGTCCTGGCCATGGACCCGGGGGACTGGCCCGGTAACCTCGGCGCCGGTTTGCTTCCTGCTCCCGACGGCACCTGTCAGGGCGTGTTTCTGCGGTACGACCTGTTCGGCGGGCGCGGCCCGGCGATGATCATCGGCAATCTGCCCGAGGGTTCGCCCGCCCGCGAGACCGAAGAGGGCCAGGTGCCCTTCGAGGTCGCCCAGCTGCTCCTCGCGCTGGAGAACGATGAGCCGGTCGAGGTGACCGGCACCGAGGACTCCCCGGTCATGCAGGGCGACAACCTGCTGATCGTCCGGCGCGTCAAGCTCTCCGAGAGCCGCATCTCCTGCGTTCAGTTCGACCGGAGCGACGGCGTCCTGGTCACCATCGCCAGCTGGGACCGGCCGATCACCGACGATCTGTACGCACTGCTGAAGCCGCTCCCCGCGGAGCTCTTCCAGCAGGGCTGAAACGTCCCTGCCGGCGCCTGTTCCGTTTCGCTTCCGTCCAAGCCCAAGCCGCCTCCGTCCAAGAGGCGGCTTTGTCATGCATCTTGTCAGAACAGTCATCGGACCTTTAGCCTCGGTCGCATGACAGCCGGGATCACGCGACGCACGACAGTGAAGTCCGCAATTGGTGCAACGGGCGCTCTGGCCTTGGGAATTCCGGCACTTGCCGGAACCGCCACAGCAGCCGGTACCTCCGATGAATCTGCAGGAACGGCCGAGGTGGCTGCGATATCGGCACTCCTGCTGCAGTACCGCGCCCCCGCCGCCGACTGGGAACGCGGCTCGCTGCCCATCGGCAGCGGAGCGCTCGGCGCGAGCGTGTTCGGCACTCTGGCGTCCGAGCGGCTCACGCTCAACGAGAAGACCCTGTGGACCGGCGGACCGGGTTCCGTCCAGGGGTACGACTTCGGCAACTGGACCGCCCCCAGACCCGGCGCCCTCTCCGGCGTCCAGCAGCGACTCGACGACGAAGGCGCCCTCGGCCCGGACACCGTGGCCGACGCCCTCGGCCAGGCCCGCCGCGGCTACGGCGCCTACCAGGTCCTCGGTGACCTCCGCATCGACCTGGCGAACGCCCCGGCCGCCCCCGACGACTCCTACCGCCGCACCCTCGACCTGCGGACAGCCCTGGCCACTGTCACGTACACACATCAAGAGGTCCGGCACAGCAGGGAGTTCTTCGCCTCCCACCCCGACGGGGTGATCGTCGGCCGGTTCGCCACGGACCGGCCGGGGCAGGTCTCCTTCACCCTGCGGCACACCTCGCCGCGCAGCGACTTCACCGCATCGGCCACCGGCGACCGGCTCACCGTCAGGGGCGCGCTCAAGGACAACGGGCTGCGTTTCGAGGCCCAGATCCGGGTGCGTACCAAGGGCGGCAGCGTCACGGCGGGAACCGACGGGACCCTCACGGTGAGGGACGCCGACAGTGCCTTCTTCGTACTCGCCGCAGGAACCGACTACGCCGACACCTACCCCGCCTATCGCGGTGAGGACCCGCACGCGGCCGTCACCCGCACCGTCGACGCCGCCGCAGGGCAGACGCACGCGAAGCTCCGCGACACGCATGTACGCGACCACGGCGCCCTCTTCGGCCGCGTCGGCCTCGACATCGGCCAGCAACTGCCCGACCTTCCCACCGACCAGCTGCTGACCCAGTACACGGATGGTGCGAGCGCGGCCGACCGGGCCTTGGAAGCGCTCTTCTTCCAGTACGGCCGCTACCTGCTGATCGCCTCGTCCAGGTCCGGTTCGCTGCCCGCCAACCTTCAGGGCGTCTGGAACAACTCCACCACCCCGCCCTGGTCCGCGGACTACCACACCAACATCAACCTCCAGATGAACTACTGGCTCGCCGAGGTCACCAACCTCGCCGAGACCACCGCCCCGTACGACCGCTTCGTCGAAGCGCTGCGCGCACCCGGCCGGAAGACGGCCCAGGAGATGTTCGGCACCGCCGGCTGGGTCGTCCACAACGAGACCAACCCGTACGGCTTCACCGGCGTCCACGACTGGTCCACCGCCTTCTGGTTCCCGGAGGCCGCCGCCTGGCTCACCCAGCAGATGTATGAGCACTACCGGTTCAGCGGCTCCACCGCCTATCTGCGCTCGACCGCCTACCCGGCGATGAAGGAAGCGGCCGAATTCTGGCTGGCCAACCTCCGCACCGACCCCCGTGACGGGCTGCTCGTCGTCACCCCCAGCTACTCGCCCGAGCACGGCGACTTCACCGCCGGCGCCGCCATGTCCCAGCAGATCGTCCACGATCTGCTGACCAGCACCCTGGAGGCCGCCCGCGTCCTCGGCGACGCCCCCGACTTCCGCAACCGGCTGGAAGCCGCCCTCGACCGGCTCGACCCCGGCCTGCGCATCGGGTCGTGGGGGCAGCTCCAGGAGTGGAAGACCGACCGGGACGACCCGGCCGACACCCACCGCCATGTCTCCCATCTCTTCGCCCTGCACCCCGGAAGGCAGATCGAGCCCGGCAGCGAGTGGGCGGAGGCCGCCAAGGTCTCGCTCGGAGCGCGCGGCGACGGCGGCACCGGCTGGTCCAAGGCATGGAAGATCAACTTCTGGGCGCGGCTGCGCGACGGCGACCACTCCCACAAGATGCTCACCGAACAACTGAGGAGCTCCACCCTGCCCAACCTCTGGGACACCCACCCCCCGTTCCAGATCGACGGCAACTTCGGCGCCACGTCCGGCATGGCGGAGATGCTGCTACAGAGCCAGTACGGAGCGGTGGAGATCCTGCCCGCGCTGCCCACGGCCTGGCCGGACGGCTCGGTCCGGGGCCTGCGGGCGCGCGGCGGCGCCACCGTCGACATCACCTGGGCGGGCGGTGCACCCACCCGGATCGTCGTCACCGCGAGCCGCACCGGTGAACTGACCCTGCGAAGCGGCCTGTTCACCGGTGGAGAGAAGCGATTCAAGGCCCGGGCCGGCGAACGCTACGTATTCACGGGCTGAGGCGTCACGAGGGAGACCACCCGCGCCGCCGAAGTGCCGATCCCCGTGGGACCGTTGAGGTGCCACGGGGCTCCGCCCGTACCCAGGTCCGCCTCGTAATAGCGGATGCAGTAGCGGTGCCAGTTCAGAATCCCGGCCATCCAGTTCTGCAGATCGATCACATAGGTGTCGAGGATCTCGCGGGCCTCCGCGTCCAGCGCGAAGTCCTCGTAGAGGAGGGGCAGTTCGTGCTCGATGACGTGCTGGAACTGCCGCAGTCGGCCCTGCATCAACTCGTGCACCATGGACACGCCCGTCGGGTAGTCCACGCCGAAGAAGTTCTGCACGACCAGGACGGCGTTGTGCACCTCGCCCTCGTACTCGATCTCCTTCTGGTACGAGAAGAGGTCGTTCAGCAGCGTCGCGTAGTCGACGGCGGCGTTCTCCAGTGAGCGAATCGGCCCGCTGCGGTAGACATCGGCGGGCACCCGGTCACCGTGCGACAGCCGGCTCAGCCGCATCGTCATGTCCGCGCCGAAGGTGAACCGCCGCATCTCGATGTAGTCGACCGGGTCCGGAATGCGGTTCTGCGCCTGGTTGGCGAGCTCCCAGAGCCAGCTGTCCAGCATGTCCTCCACCGACGTGCGGAACGTACCCTGCGAAGCCTCGTCCATCGGCCCCGCCGTTCGCGCCCACAGATCGGCGAGCCCGCGCTCCATCGCATCCGTGGGCTCGGGAACAGGCGCCCCGTCCAGGGGCATGAACAGCCGCAGCCGCTCATTGGCCGCGAGCGCTCCGGCCAGATCGCGGGCGCGCCCGTAGATCACCGGATAGAGGTCGTCGCCGTACGTCCCCCAGGTCAGCCAGTTCGACGACAGATCCAGCTCCTCCGGCGTCGCGTCCGGATCGATGCCCGCCGAGCAGAGCGGGAGATCGATGTTGCGCGCCCGGCGCTCGTCCCAGACGTGCGATCCGGGCCGGCCCGGCACCGGGTCCAGCATGCCCATCCGCCGCGCCCACCCGATGTTCCGGTCCCGGGCGCCCGCCAGATGCGGACTCAGCGCGAGGGGGTACGGGAGGCCGAACTCGGGAAGCAGGGACGGGCCGACATGCTGGAACGGCACATGGGCATGGCTGCGCCAACGGGCCGCCTCCGCCCGTGGGGTGAAGCGGACCGACGCGGCGGCCATGCCCCAGGCGGAATCGGCGGGCCCCGCCGGCACCCCGCCGCCGTTCATATAGCGACTGGACCGCATGTGCCACTCGTGCCCACCGGACTGCCAGTCCTGGAGTCCCTTCGTGTACGCGAAGACGGCAGCCGTCTCGGCGGCGTTGAGCCCCTTCTCCGCGCAGAGCGGACCCACTTCCGTGAGCGCGGTGTTCTCGAACTGCTGGAGCCGTGACGTCAGCAGATCGTTGACGGCGTCGGCGGCCTCCTGCGTCGGACACCCGAGGAAGTGCTCAAGGACCAGCACACCATTGCTGTTCTCCTTCTCGTCCTCCACCTCGCGCTGGTACGAGAAGAGGTCGTTGCGCAGATGCACCGCGTCCGAGAAGGCGTCCCGCAGCACCCCGAGCGGCCGTGATCCGGCCACCGATGCCGGGACCTCCGCGTCCGCCGCGAACTCCACCAGTCCCGCCGACCAGGGCGCCCCGCCGACCTTCCGGCGCATCTCGATGTACTCGACGGGGTTGGCGATCCGTCCCTCGTCCATGTTGGAGAGCTCCCACAGGGACTCGTTCAGCAGATGCTCGGTGTTCTCGGCGAACCGGGCCCGCCAGGCGTCCGACATCGACGGCACCGTGCGCGCCCACAGGTCGGCGAGCCCCGCCTCGACCGGGTTCTCGGGCTCCGGCATACCGTCGGCGAGATCCATCGGCATGAAGGCGGGCAGCCGGTCCAGATACCGTTTCCCGCCCTCCCGGTCCAGTGACCTCTTGAAGGTCTCCAGGAAGTGGTCGTCGAAGAAGAAGACCCACACATACCAGTCGGTGACCAGCGAGAGGACATCGGCGGAGCAGTCGGGATGGGTGTACGCGCAGAGCAGCGCGTAGTCATGGGCATCGAGGTCGCTCTCCTCCCAGATGCCGGATCCCGCCAGCATGTTCATCCGGCGCGCCCACTCCTTGGTATGGCGCCGGGCCTCCTCCACCTGAGGGTTGAGCCGTGCCGGATACGGAACATAGAAGTCCGGCAGTGAGAAGGGCTGTGCCATGTGCCTGCGGCCTTTCCGAGTGCATCCACGCATCCGCGCACTGCTCGCGCGGACCGGTCCTGTCCGCGCCAGCACTACCCCTCGGCCATCCGGGGCACGCACGGCGCGAATTAGTCACACAAGTGCGGCGGTCCGGGGATGTCTCGTAAAACTCGGGTAACGGGACCCGGCAGCACTCCGGGCGGATCTTTCCCGTCGCAGGTCAGACCCCCTGCCAGTGGTCTGGTCCAGTGGCTCCTTCCGCCACTGCCGCAGCACACTTGACGCGCCATCACCACCCGCCACAGAGTGTGTGCGCCCATCACCGGTTCTCAGAAGGGTTGTCATGACGTCCAAGCAACGGACCAGACTCGCTCTCGCGCTGACCACGGTGGGGGCGCTCGGCGTCGCACTGCTCGCCCCCGTGGCCCACGCCGGGGCGGAAGAGGTACGGCCGGAGTGCCCGCGCGATCTCGGTTGCGACTGGGTACCCGCGGCCTACAAGCAGACGGGCGATCCGGCCGACAAGGAGACGTACGGCAATTACGACACGGCGGACCGGTCGAAGACCAACAAGATCAAGTTCATCGTGCTGCACGACACCGAGGTCGATTTCGACACGACGCTGAGGATCTTCCAGAACCCTCTGAACCAGACCTCGGCCCATTACGTCGTCCGTTCCCACGACGGCCATGTCACGCAGATGGTGAAGAACAAGGACGTCGCCTGGCAGGCGGGCAACTGGTACCTCAATACCCACTCCATCGGCATCGAGCAGGAGGGCGTCGCCGCCGAGGGTGCCAAGTGGTACACCCCCGAGATGTACCGGTCGACAGCGAAGCTCGTGCGCCACCTCGCCGCCGAGTACGACATCCCGCTCGACCGCGAACACATCATCGGCCACGACTCGGTGCCGCCCACCAGTACCTCCGGAACGAAGAACATGCACTGGGACCCGGGCCCGTACTGGGACTGGAACCGCTTCATGGTGCTGCTGGGCAGGCCGACCGTGCCGACCGCCTCGGCCAAGAGTGAACTCGTCACCGTCAGCGCTGACTTCAAGAGCAACAAGCAGGCGTTCCGCGACTGCGAGAAGGGTGTCGACCTGCCGCTCCAGGGCACCAGCGCCGTCCCGCTGCACACGGAGCCGGACGCCGGTTCACCCCTGTTCTCCGACCCGGGTCTGCACCCCGACGGCTCTCCCGGCACCAACTGCGCGGCCGACTGGGGCAGCAAGATCACCGCGACCCAGCGAGCCGTGGTGGCCGGCCGTGCCGAGGGCTGGACGGCGATCTGGTGGTACGGCCAGAAGGCGTGGTTCCGGACCCCGGACGGGGCCGGGGTCACCACCCCGACCTCCGGCTACGTCGTGAAGCCGAAGGCCGGCAAGACCGAGGTTCCGGTGTACGGGGTGGCCTACCCGGACAAGGCCGACTACACGGCCGACTTCACCGGTCAGCGGGTCGGTACGGCGCTCCCGTACACGATCAAGCCGGGGCAGGCATTCCCGGGCGGCGGCGAGGCACCCACCGGGTACTACTACGCGCCGACGATCGATTCCTCGATGCCGTACGACCACACGTACTTCAGCGGCAAGGAGAAGTATGTGACGGTCCAGATCGGCCACCGCATCGGCTTTGTGAAGACCTCGGACGTGGACGTGGTCCGCGCCCGCTGACAACTGTCGCAGGCAGGGGGCGGGGCAGGGCTCCCCGGCGCCGCCCCGCCCTCCGCCCCACCCAGCCCCTCCGGCGTTTGAGGAGCGGGGTCCGGGGCGGAGCCCGGTTTCGGGAAGGGGCGGGTAGGGGAGCAGGCCCGCCGCAGGCGCACCACCCCCGCCCCCTACCCCCGCACCCCCGCAACCTCCCGGTCCACCTGCCCGGGCGACAACGCGTGCTCGATCGCCAGAATCCCCGCTCCCACCGCCGCCGCGTTCTCACCCGTCCGGCTCGGTTCGATCCGCAGGACATGCGTGGCCAGCGGATGCGACCGCCGGTACACCGCTTCCCGTACCCCCGCGAGCAGCTGGTCGTGGACGGCGGCCAGCGCACCCCCAACCACCACCGTGTCGGGGTTGAAGAAGTTCACCAGCCCCGCCAGGACCTCACCGACCGCCCGTCCGGCCTCGCGCACCATCCGCACCGCGTCCCGGTTGCCGGACTTCACCAGCCGCACCACATCGCTGCCCGAGGTCGCCTCGAGCCCCAGCCCCGACAGCTTCGCCGCCAGTGAGGCGCCGCCCGCAACGGCTTCCAGACAGCCCGAGTTGCCGCACCGGCAGGGGTCGTCCAGCTCGGCGACCCGGATATGGCCGATATCGCCCGCGCAGCCCTGCGCCCCCCGGTGCAGCCGGCCGTCGGAGACGATCCCGCAGCCGATGCCCGTCCCGACCTTGATGTACAGCAGATAGCGGCAGTCGGGGAAGGCCCGGCGCTGTTCGGCCAGCGCCATCACATTCACGTCGTTGTCGACGAGCGCACGCACTCCGAAACGGGCGGCGAAGAACTCCGGGATCGGGTACTGGTGCCAGCCCGGCATGATCGGCGGATCGACCGGACGGCCCGTGGAGAACTCCACCGGCCCCGGCACCCCGACGCCGATCGACCGCAGCGTGCCCGGCGCCCTCCCCGATGTCTCCAGCAGCCTGTGCAGCGTCCGCTCCACATGACGCAGTACGGATTCGGGGCCGTCGCCGATCGACAACGGGTCCTCCTGCGCGGCGAGCATCGTGCCGCCGATGTCCATCAGGGCCACCCGGCAGTGCGAGGCCCCCAGGTCGACGCCCGCGACCGCGTGTTCCGCGGTCCTCAGGGCCAGCCGCCGCGGTGGCCGTCCCCCCGTCGAGCCACCGTCCGCGTCCTCGTCCACGAAGCCGTGAGCGATCAGCGCGTCGACGCGCTGGGACACGGTCGAACGTGCCAGACCGGTGATCCTGGCGATGTCCGAACGGGTCGCCGCCGACCCCGAACTGATCAGCGCGAGCACCTCGCCCGGCGAGTGGGAAACGGCGGAGGAGAGGCGATCAGGCGAGGAAGGCATGGCAGTCACCATAGGGACGACTTCCGCTGCTCACAAGGCATGCGGTGTTCGATCGTCGGCATAAGTCCCTTCCAACTCGCCATGAACGAAAGATGCTTGACACCTTGACAGGTCAAAGGTCTGTCACGACTCTGCTCTGCAGACCGCTGACCGAGGAGCCAGTCGATGCTGACGATGCAAGGCGTGTCCAAGAGCTTTCTCGGGGTGCGTGTGCTCCACGATGTGGGGCTCGACCTCGAAGCCGGAGAAGTGCATGCCCTGGTGGGCGAGAACGGTGCGGGCAAGTCGACCCTGATGAAGATCCTCGCCGGCGAGCACACGCCGGACTCCGGCACCATCACGATCGACGGCGTGGCGCACTCCTTCAGCCACCCCTCGCAGGCCCAGGCCGCGGGCATCGGCATCATCCATCAGGAGTTCGCACTCCTCCCGCACCGCACGGTTGCCGAGAACGTCTTCCTCGGCCGCGAACCCACCCGCCACGGATTCGTCGACCGGCGCACCATGGAGCGCCGGACCGCCGAACTCCTGGCCCGGATCGACGAGACCGGCATCACCCCGCGTACCCCCGTCGACGAACTGTCCGTGGCCCGCCGGCAGACCGTGGAAATCGTCAAGGCCCTCGCCTCCGACGTCCGCGTCCTCGTCATGGACGAGCCCACCGCCCCGCTAGCCGGCCACGAGGTCGCCCAACTTGCCGCGCTGGTACGCCGACTGGCCGCAAGCGGCCTCGGCATCCTCTACATCTCGCACCGATTGCCCGAGGTCTTCGACCTCTCGCAGCGCATCACCGTCCTCAAGGACGGCCGTCGCGTCACCACCCTCACCACCCGGGACACCGACGCCGACGAGGTCGTACGGGCCATGGTCGGCCGGGACCTCGGCGCGTACTACCCGCCGCGCGCCCGCCCCGGCGACATCGGCGCGGCGAAACTCACCGTCACGGGCGGCGCCAACGCCCGTATCTGCGGAATCGATCTGACGCTCCGGGCCGGTGAAGTCGTCGGCGTCGCCGGACTCCAGGGCTCGGGCCGCACCTCCCTCGCCCGGGCCCTGTTCGGCGCCGACCCCTTCACCACCGGGGCCATGACCGTCGGTGGAAGACCCCGGCGGCCCACCCGGCCCCGCGAGGCCATCCGGGCCGGGATCGCCCTGGTCACCGAGGACCGCAAAACGGAAGGGCTCGCCCTTCGTCAGTCCGTGCGCGACAACACACTCCTCGTCACCCGGGCCGTCCCCGCCCGCGGCGGACCACCCGCCGGCCGGGAGGTGACCGCACTGCTGGAGCGCGTACGCCTGCACGCCAGTGGCGAGGACCAGCAGACGCAGTACCTCTCCGGCGGCAATCAGCAGAAGGTCGTCATCGCCAAGTGGCTCGCCGCCCGCCCCGAAGTGCTGCTGTTCGACGAACCGACCCGCGGAGTCGACGTCGGGGCCAAGGCCGCCATCCACACGCTTGTACGAGAACTGGCGGGCGAGGGCCTGGCCGTACTGATCATCTCCTCCGAACTGCCGGAACTGATCGGGATGAGCGACCGCATCCTCGTCATGTCCGGGGGCCGCCTCGCGGGCGAACTTCCCGCCGGGGCGGGCGAAGAGGCCATCATGCGCGTCGCGACCGGCGGCGACCGTGCACAGGAGGGCGCCGCATGACGGCGGTCCGGACCGGCCAGAAAACCCCCGCGTCCCGCGCCCCGGCGAAGGCGCCCGCCGGACTGCGCCTCACCGGCCCGGTCACCGGCGTCTGGCTGGCCGCACTCGCCGTCACCGTCCTCGGCTGGATCGTGGTCGCCGCACGCGGCGGCGACTTCCTCACCGTCACCAACGTCGTCGCCATCCTCCAGAACTGCGTGGCCCTCGGCCTCGTCGCCGTCGGCCAGTCCGTGGTGATCCTCAGCGGTTCGCTCGACCTCTCCGTCGCCTACCTCATCAGCCTGGGCACACTCGTCGCCGCCGAGACCATGGAGAGCGGCAGCGTCCTCGTCGCGATCCTCGCCGTGCTCGCCCTCTCCGCCGCCGTCGGACTCGCCAACGGCCTCGTCGTCACCGGCCTCAAGGTCAACGCCTTCATCGCCACCCTCGGCACCGCCTTCATCCTGCGCGGCTGGATCGAGGACAACTACACAGGGCCCGCAGGCAAAGTCCCCGCCTCCTTCCAGCACCTCGGCTACGACCGGATGGGACCTGTCCCGGTCTCCCTCTTCCTGCTCCTCGCGGTCGCCGCCGTCATCTGGCTGATCACCCGCCGCACGCGGCTCGGCCACCACATGTACGCGACCGGCGGCGACGAACACGCCGCCCGGCTCTCCGGCGTCCGTACCCGCCGCACCGTCGTCGCCGCACACGTCCTGTGCTCCCTCTGCGTCGGCGCCGCCGCCCTCTTCCTCGCCGCCCGGCTCGGCGCCGGAGCCCCCTGGGCCGGCACCGAGGCCCGCTACGACCTGGAGTCCATCGCCGCCGTCGTGCTCGGCGGCACCGCGCTCGCCGGCGGACGCGGGGGAGTGGCCGGCACCCTCGGCGGCGTCCTCGTCCTCGCCGTCCTCGACAGCGTCTTCAACCAGCTGGCCGTCGACCCGTTCTTCAAGAACGTCGTCCGGGGCGTTGTCATCATCGCCGCCGTCGCCCTGTACGCCCGGCGCCGCCGCACCCCGCAGGGGAGGACCGCATGACCACCGCAGCCAAGGCACTGCCCGCCGGCCGCCGCGCCGTGCGAGCACTGGGCACCGCCGCACCCGTCTACGCCCTGCTCGCCGTGCTCCTCGCCGCCCTCGCGCTCACCGACCCCGGCTTCTACGAGCCGGACCGCTTCCTCGCCTTCGTCAAGCGC
Source organism: Streptomyces sp. NPDC057136 (assembly GCF_042670885.1). NCBI lineage: Bacteria > Bacillati > Actinomycetota > Actinomycetes > Kitasatosporales > Streptomycetaceae > Streptomyces > Streptomyces sp. NPDC057136. Next base: position 108,764 of record NZ_JBHUUV010000016.1, on the reverse strand, counting down.
GCCGCCCCTCTCGTGATCCTTGCCGCGGGCCAGTACCTGGTCATCGTCTGCGGCGAGTTCGACCTCTCCGTCGGAGCCGTCGTCACCGCGGGTGTCGTCGTCGCCGCCGAACTGTACGGCTCCTTCCCCGGCGCCCCCTGGCTGTTCGTCACCGCGATCCTGCTGCTCGCCGGAGCCCTGGCCGGACTCGTCAGCGGCCTGATCACCACCCTGCTGCGCGTACCGTCCTTCATCACCACGCTCGGCATGATGCTGATCCTCGAAGGCGCCGTCTTCTTCTGGACCGGTGGCTCCCCGCACGGCGCGCTGCCCACCGCGTTCCGCCAGCTCGGGCGCGGCAGCGCGTTCGGCTGGCTGCCCTGGGCCGTTCTCGTCTGCCTCGCCACCGGGCTGCTCGCCGTACGGCTCATGCGCTCAGACTTCGGCCGCACGCTCCTCGCGACCGGCGACAGCGAACGCGCCGCCGCGCTCTCCGGAGTACGGGTCGCCCGGACCCGCACCATCGCCTTCGTTCTCTCCGGCGCCGCCGCCGCGCTCGCCGCCGTACTCGTCGGCGGCTTCTCCGGAGTCTCCGCGCAGGCGGGGCGCGGCTACGAGTTCGAGGCCATCACCGCGGTCGTCCTGGGCGGCGTCGTGCTCGGCGGAGGCCGCGGGTCCGTCGTCGGCGCGATGGCCGGAGCCTTCTCCCTCCATGCCCTGTTCACCCTGCTCAACCTCCAGGGCGTCTCGGGCGCCCTGGAATCCACCGTGCAAGGCGTCATCGTCATCGCCGCCGTCGGACTCGGCGCGGCCGACTGGTCCCGGTTGCGCCGCCGCCGCATTGAACCTTCGGGAGGGAAACCCACATGAGTACCCGACTGACCCGACACACCCTGCTCCCCCTCACCGCCCTGCTCGGCGCCGCGCTCCTCGCCGGCTGTACGAGTGACGCGCCACCGGACACCCCCGCCGCCTCCGGGAGCGGCGGCGGGACCGGAGCGGGCACCGGGGCGCAGTCGAAGTTCTTCGACCAGGCCGAGTACGACCGGCAGATCGCTCTCGGCAAGGAGACGGCAGAGGGCCCCGCCGACAAGCCGTGGGAGCAGATGCTTCAGCCGGAGCTCGTCGACACGGCCTCGTACAAGAAGAGGGACTCCGGCTCCCTCCACCTCTGCTTCTCCAACGCGGGAGTCTTCAATCCCTGGCGTCAGGTGGGACTGAAGAACATGCGGGCCGAGGTCGCCCTCCACAAGGAGATCACCGACTTCACCGTCCTGGACGCGCAGGGCAAGGACGACAAGCAGATTTCCGACATCCAGGAGCTCACAGGCAAGGGCTGCGACGCCCTGATCGTCTCCCCGAACACCACGGCGACACTCACCCCAGCGGTCAAGCAGGCATGCGCGAAGCTGCCCGTCATCGTCTTCGACCGGGGTGTGGAGAGCGACTGCGCGGTCACCTTCATCAATCCGGTCGGCGGGTACGGATACGGGGCGGTCGCCGCCGACTTCCTCGTCGAGAAGGTCAAGCCGAAGGGAAAGATCCTCGCCCTGCGGATCTCACCCGGCGTCGACGTCCTGGAGACCCGCTGGTCGGCGGCGAAGGTCGCCTTCGACAAGAGCGGACTCGACGTCGCCGACGTGAAGTTCACCGACGGCGACCCGGCCAAGACCAAGTCGATCGTCACCGACGCCCTGACCCGGCACGGCGATATCGACGGTGTGTGGATGGACTCCGGCGCGACCGCCGTCGCCGCCGTCGAGGCGTTCGAGGACGCCGGCAAGGACGTACCTCCCATCACCGGTGAGGACCAGCAGGACTTCCTCCAGGCATGGAAGGAGAAGAAGCTCACCGCCATCGCACCGTCCTACCCCACCTTCCAGTGGCGCACGCCCGTCATCGCGGCGCTGAAGATCCTGAACGGACAGCAGGTCCCCAAGGAGTGGAAGCTGCCGCAGCCCACCGTCACCCAGGACACCCTCGACCAGTACCTCAAGCCCGGCATGCCGCCCCTGCACTACGCGATGTGCGGCTGCGAGAACCTTCCCGGCTTCCCGGAGAAGTGGGGAGGCAAGAAGTGAGCGCCGCATTACTGCCGCTCGGGGCCAACCCCTGGATCTGGCACTCCCCGGTGACGTACGAAGCACTCGGTGACGTCCTGCCGCGACTCTCGGGATGGGGCTTCGACTGTGTCGAGATCCCGCTCGAGAACGTGCGGGACTGGGAGCCCGCAGCCGTGACGAAACTCCTCGACGCCTCCGGGCTCGCGCCCGCCGCCGTGATCGCCGTGATGCCGCCCGAGCGCAACCTCGTCCACACCGATCCGCTGACCGTCCAGGTCACCCAGGACTACCTGCGGCACTGCGTCGACGCCGCCCACGCTCTGAACGCTCCGACCGTCGCCGGTCCCGTGTACACGGCGGTCGGCCGCACCTGGCGGATGAGCCGGGCCGAACGCACCGCGGCGTACGAGGAGTTACGGGAGAACCTCGCCCCCGTCGTCGACCACGCACGAGCCGCGGGCGTACGCATCGCGGTCGAGCCCCTCAACCGGTACGAGACGAGCCTCCTCAACACCGTCGGCCAGACCCTCGACGCACTGACCGGACTGCCCGAAGACGGCATCGGTATCGCGCTCGACACCTACCACCAGAACATCGAGGAACGTTCCCTGCCCGATGCCGTACGCCGCGCGGCGGGCCGCGTCTTCCATGTCCAGGTCTGCGCCAACGACCGCGGCACCCCGGGCGCCGACAGCCTCGATTGGCCCGGCTTCCTCTCCGCGCTCCTCGGCGAGGGCTACCGAGGCCCGCTCTGTATCGAGTCCTTCACCGCACACAACGACGCCATCGCGGTCGCCGCCTCCGTCTGGCGCCCGCTCGCCGCAAGCCAGGACTCCATCGCGACCGACGGTCTGGCCTTTCTGCGCCGGGCCCTGGACACCACTCCCTGATCCCCGCTCGTCCCGCCCCGCAGAGAGGATCCGCTCGTGAGCCGTCATTCCATGGGCCATCATGCTCGTGACATGCGACGGGTGGTCATCGCGTTAGCGAGTGCACTGCTCCTCGCGCTGACCGCACTGCCGGCCACCGCCGCCACCGCAGGCAAAGCCCCCGCCTTCCGCGTCCTGCTCTTCACCCGCGCCGTCGGCTATGTGCACGCCTCAATCCCCGCCGGCATCCAGATGTTCAAGGAGGAGGCGGCCGAGAACGACTTCGAACTCGTCGAAACCGCCGACCCCACCGTCTTCGACGACGCGAAGCTCGCCGACTTCGACGCCATCGTCATGCTCCAGAACTCCGGCATGGTCTGGGACACCGACGCCCAGCGCGAGGCGATGCAGACCTATGTACGCGGCGGAGGCGGCATCGTCGCCCTCCACAACACCCTCGACATGGGCGTGGAGGAGCAGTTCCCCTGGTGGGACGAGGTCATCAACGGCGGCGCCCATATGCCCGCCCACTCACCCGGCGTCCTCAAGGGCACCGCCAAGGTCGCCGACCGCGTGCACCCCTCCACCACCGGCCTCCCCGAACGCTGGGAGCGCCCCGAGGAGTGGTACAACTTCGACGCCAACCCCCGCGGCGACGTCCACGTCCTCGTCACCGCCGACGAGACCACGTACAACCCCGGTGGCTCGGCCATGGGCGCCGACCATCCCATCTCCTGGTGCCGCAACACCGAGGGCGGCAAGGTCTGGGCCACCGCGATGGGCCACGACATCCCCTCGTACACCGAAGCAGCCTTCCGTGACCATGTCATCGGCGGCCTCAAGTGGGCCGCGGGCAACAAGCCCGGTGACTGCGGCGGCACCGTCTGGAACGGCTACGAGAAGGTCGCCCTCGACGACAACACCGCCGACCCGATGGAGCTCGACGTCGCCAAGGACGGCCGCGTCTTCTACATCCAGCGCAGCGGCGAGGTGAACATCTTCGACCCCGCCACCCACGCCACCACCACCGCGGGCAAGCTCGACGTCTACTCCGGCGGCGAGGACGGCCTCGTCGGCATGGAACTCGACCCGGCGTTCAAGGACAACCACTGGATCTACCTCTACTACGCCCCGGCCGGCGCAGCCGAGGACGTCAACCGGCTCTCCCGCTTCACGGTCAAGGGCAACACCCTCGACCCCGCCAGCGAGAAGAAGCTCCTCGACGTCCCCGCCTACCGCGACCGCACCTTCCCCGAACCCGGACACACCGGCGGCGCCGTGGAGTTCGGCCCGGACCGCACCCTGTACCTCGGCGTGGGTGACGACACTCCGCCCAACCTCGACCCGAACTGGCAGGGCTACGCCCCGCTCGACTGGCGCGAGGGCAAGGAGATGCTCGACGCCGCACGCACCGCGGGCAACACCGACGACCTGCGCGGCAAGATCCTGCGCATCAAGCCCAAGGACTCCGGCGGCTACACCGTCCCCAAGGGCAACCTCTTCGCCCAGGGCACCGCGAAGACCCGCCCCGAGATCTACGCGATGGGCTTCCGCAATCCCTTCCGCTTCACCGTCGACCAGAAGACCGGCTACGTCCACGCCTCCGACTACGGCCCCGACCGCGGACTGCCCACCACCGACCGCGGCCCCGAGGGACTCGTCGAGTACAACGTCATCAAGAAGGCCGGGAACTACGGCTGGCCCTTCTGCCACGGCAACAACCAGGCGTACGCCCCCTACGACCCGGACACCCAGGTGGTCGGCGCGAAGTTCGACTGCGCCAAGCCGGTCAACCCCTCGCCCAACAACACCGGCCTGACCGAACTCCCGCCGGTCCAGCAACCGGAGATCTGGTACGGCTACGGCACGTCCACGGAGTTCCCCGAGGTCGGCAGCGGCGGATCGGCCCCGATGAGCGGCCCGGTCTACCACTACGACCCGAAGAATCCCTCCACCACGAAGTTCCCCGCCTACTTCGAGGGCGCGAGCTTCTTCTACGAGTGGTCGCGCAACTACGTCAAGGAAGTCCGCTTCGACCAGGACGAGAAGCTGCTCAAGATCAACGACTTCCTGTCCTCGCAGAAGTTCAACAAGCCCATGGACATGACCTTCGGCCCCGACGGCTCGCTGTACGTCCTGGAGTGGGGCTCCTCCTTCGGCGGCGGCAACAACGACTCCGGCCTCTACCGCATCGACTACGCCCAGGGGCAGCGCATTCCCGTCGTCAAGGCCACAGCCTCCGCCACCGACGGCCCCGTCCCGCTGAACGTCGACTTCTCCAGCCGGGGCAGCAGCGATCCCGACGGCGACTCGCTCAGCTACGCCTGGGACTTCGACGGCGACGGGACCTACGACTCCACCGAGGCCGAGCCCAGCCACACCTACACCGCCAAGGGGGACTTCACCGCCCAGCTGAAGGTCACCGACTCCACCGGAAAATCCGGCTACGCCAACATCCCCGTCACCGCCGGCAACACCGCACCGAAGGTCACCATCGACTTCCCGGTCAGCGGCAAGCTCATCGAATTCGGCGACAAGATCCCGTACAAGGTCACGGTCACCGACCCCGAGGACGGCCCGGTCGACTGCACCAAGGTGACGGTGAACCCGGCCCTCGGCCACGACGACCACGAACACCCCACCACCGACATCCCCGGCTGCGAAGGAACCGTGGACACCGGTGACCTGGGCGGCCACCCCGAGGGCGCCGACCTCACCTACGTACTCAACGCCAAATACACCGACAAGGGCGGCGACGGCGTCTCGGCCCTCACCGGCTACGGGCGCTCGGTGCTTCAGCCGAAGCACAAGCAGGCCGAATACCACGACGCCCAGTCCGGCACCCGGATCGTCGGCCAGGCCGGCGCCGAGAACGGCAAACGGATCGGGGACGTCTCCAACGGAGACTGGGTCGCCTTCGATCCGATGAGCCTGGAAGGCATCGCGACCGTCGGCTACACGCTCTCCTCACCGTACGGCGTGGGCGCGATCGAACTGCGCGCGGACGCCCCGGACGGTGAGCTGCTCGCCACCACACCCGTCCCCAACACCGGGGGCTGGGACACCTACCAGGCGACAACGGCCGTCCCCGTCAAGGAACTGGCGGGCACCCACAAGCTCTGTCTGGTCTTCACATCCCCGCAGAACAACTCGTTCGACGTGGACGCCGTCGACTTCAGGAGCCCCTGACCGCCGCCCTCTGACCGGCTGACTCCCCGGGCCTGATCCCGGACAGCAAGCAGCGTGCTGCGGAACCGGTGTGTCGGCACCGGTCCCGCAGCACGCTCATCTCCGTCGGTGCGGTCAGCGGGTTCCCACCGCGGCACGCACGGCCCGGCGTGCCATCGCGCAGTCGTCGTGCAGCCTGCGCAGCAGCAGCCGCTGCTCCTCGCCCGACGAGAGAGCACCCGGCCGGTCCTGGCGGCCGCCCGCAGGCGGTGCCTCCCGCATGGTCCGCTGCACAGCGGTCTCGTACGTACGGATCTCCCGCGTCAGTACGAGCATGAGGTTCACCAGGAACGCGTCACGCGCCGCCGGGCCGTTGACCTGGGCCAGTTGACTGATCTGGCGCCGCGCCACCGGGGCGTCACCGAGCACCGCCCACAGCGTCGCCAGGTCGTACCCCGGCAGATACCAGCCCGCGTGCTCCCAGTCGACCAGCACAGGACCGGTGGGCGACAGCAGAATGTTCGACAGGAGCGCGTCACCGTGACAGAACTGTCCCATACCCTGCTTGTTGCCCGTGTGGGCGAGACCGTGCAGCAGCTTCTGCAGATCACCCAGGTCACGGTCGGTGAAGAGCCCCAACTCGTGATAGCGGGCGATCCGTGACGGGTAGTCCAGCGGAGCCTCGAACAGCCCCGCAGGCGGCCGCCAGCTGTTGACCCGGTTGATCGCTCCGAGAGCCGCCCGCACATCCGCCCTCGGCGGGGCCTCCACCGGATGCCTCGTCAGAGCCGCGACCCGTCCGGGCATACGCTCGATCACCAGCGTGCAGTTCTCCGGGTCCGCGGCGATGAGCCGAGGTGCCCGCACCGGTGGGCGATGGCGGACGAAGGCGCGGTATGCAGCTATTTCGTGCCGGAACCGCTCCATCCACGCGGGTGAGTGGTCAAGTAAACACTTGGCCACGGCGGTGGTGCGCCCGGTCGTGCCGACGATGAGGACCGACCGGCCGCTGCGCCGCAGCACCTGCACCGGGTTGAACTCGGGGCAGATGCGGTGCACCGAGGCGATGGCCATCCTCAGCTGCGCGCCCTGGGGGCCGGACAAGTCGATTCTCCCGCTGAGCGGTTGCGTACCCAGCCCCGCCGGTCGCCTGATCCGACCCAGGCCGGGCGCCGGTGCGGCGTGGGGTTCGAGATACGGTCCGCCACCCGCCCCCATGGGACGGTACGGGCGGGGCGGGGCGGACACGGAGGACGATGCTGTGTACATGAGCGAGACAGATCCCTTCGTGGCCGACAAGTTGCGTGCGCCGCCCCGGCCGGCGGCCGTCCGGCACCCTGGGGAGTACCTAGGGCTGCCGGGCGGGGTGGCGCTTTCCTACCTGACACCGGCCCGCGGGTGGCAGACCATGTGGCGCACCATGGCGAACCCTGGCGAATAGTCGACCCGCATCTGCCAGGGGGTTAGTGTCAAGTCAGCCGAGAACCTGGGGGCTTGAAGTGAGCGGAGAACCCAACACCCGCCTGAATGACCTGTTCGGCCTGGCCGGATGGTCCAAGGGCGAGCTCGCGAGAATGGTGAACCGACAGGCGGCGGCCATGGGCCATCTCCAACTGGCGACCGATACCTCGCGGGTCAGGCGTTGGATCGATATGGGGGAGTCCCCACGCGATCCCGTGCCCGAAGTGCTGGCTGCCCTGTTCACCGAGCGACTCGGCCGTGTCGTGACCATCGAGGACCTCGGGTTCGGCCGGCGCGGGCGTGTGGGAAAACGGCGGGACGCAGGGACGGAGAAGAATCCCGACGGCCTCCCGTGGGCGCCCGAACGGACGGCAGCGGTCCTCACCGAATTCACGGGAATGGACCTCATGCTCAACCGACGCGGCTTGGTGGGTGCGAGCGCGGCGCTCGTCGCCGGCCCAGCACTTACTGGCGCCATGTACGACTGGCTGCACACCGACCCCGCTCCGGCGGCCGACACTCCACGCCTCAACGACGCGATGTACGCCGACAGCGCCGGCTTCGACCGGTACGAGGCGGCTCCCATCGGCTCCGAGGAGATCGAGGCGCTCGAGCGCTCGGTCGAGGTGTTCCGCGCCTGGGACGCCTCCCGCGGCGGCGGACTCCAGCGCAAGGCGGTCGTGGGCCAGCTCAACGAAGTGGGCGGCATGCTCTCCTACCGCCACCCCGATCATCTCCAGCGCCGCCTGTGGGGCGTCGCTGCCAACCTCGCCGTTCTCGCGGGCTGGATGTCCCACGACGTGGGCCTCGAACCCACCGCCCAGAAGTACTTCGTCATCGCCGCCCATGCGGCGCGTGAGGGCGGCGACCGTCCACGCGCGGGCGAGGCACTGTCCAGGGCGGCACGCCAGATGGTGCACCTGGGCCGTCCCGACGACGCCCTGGACCTGATGAAGCTCGCCAAGTCCGGTTCCGGCGACGAGACACTGCCGCGTACCAGGGCCATGCTGCACACCATCGAGGCATGGGCACAGGCATCCATGGGCCGCGGCCAGGCCATGCGGCGCACCCTCGGCGAGGCCGAGGAGCTCTTCGTCTCGGACAAGGGCGACGTCCCGCCGCCGAGCTGGATGCAGATGTTCGACGAGGCGGACATGCACGGCATGCAGGCACTCGCGTTCCGTACGCTCGCCGAGCACGATCCGTCGGCAGCGGCCACCGCGCAGCGCCATGCCAAGCAGGCGCTGGACCTGCGCATCAACGGCCGTCAGCGGTCCAAGATCTTCGACTACATCTCGCTCGCCTCGGCCTGCTTCATCGCCGACGACCCCGAGCAGGCCGACCGGTACGCACGGCTCGCCCTGGTGTCGATGGGGGAGACCTCCTCGCACCGCACCTGGGACCGGCTCCGCGAGATGTACCGGCTCACCGGCCAGTTCGCGGGATACGCGAAGATCGAGGATCTGCGCGAGGAGATCGAACTGGCCCTGCCCCACAGCGCATTGAAGAATTCCCGGGGCAGTCAGATCTGAAGCCGGACGGCGCCGGCACCCGACGCCGTATCACTGTCACCCGGCACAACCATCACCCGTCACAGCTGCTATCGGTCACAGCGCGGAATCCGGCACACCCTCATGGCGTGCCGAGCCGATTCTCGCTGCCCCGTTCCCGTCCCGCCTCATGCTCCGATGCGGGCGACCAGCACACACGCGTCGTCCAGGCGCTCGGCCCCGCCGAACTCCTCGACGACGGCTCGTACACAGTCCTGCGCCGTGCGGGCCTGTGCGAAGCGCGGCGCAAGCGCGAGCAGTGACTCCGGGCCCGCACCCCGGTCCCTGCGACGTGTCAGGCCGTCCGTGTGCAGAAGCAGCACGTCTCCGGGCAGCAGGGGCACCTGGTCCTGCTCATAAGCGACCCCGGAGGCCGCGCCGAGCAGTACGCCGTCGGGCCGGGGCAAGGGACGCCCCGCTCCGCCGCGGAACAGCATGGGCGCGGGGTGACCTGCCTGCGCCCATGCGAGGCTGCCGGTCGTCGGGTCGAAGCGGCAGTACACGGCGCTGCCCAGAGCCGGCTGCACCGTCGATTCGAGCAGCTGATTCAGGTGGCCCATCAGGGCTCCGGGCTCGATCCCGGCCATGGCCATGCCGCGCAGCGCGCCGAGGAGCATCGCCATGGCCGAGGTGGCCGGGATGCCGTGGCCGGTGAGATCGCCGACCGTGAGCATGGTCCTGCCGTCCGGCAGTTCCAGTGCGTCGTACCAGTCGCCACCGATCAGGTCGCTCGACTCCGACGGCAGATAGTGGCCCGCGATGTCGAGAGCGCCCGCTCCCTGCTGCGGGAGCCGGAGCGAACCACGCCACGGAGGCAGTACGGCCTCCTGCAACTCGACGGCCATCCGGTGTTCGGTCCGCGCCATGTGCTGTTCCCGGCTCACCGAATCGCGGGTCCGTCCGACTGCACGCTGGCTGCGCCGCAGCTCGCTGACGTCACGCAGGACCGCCCACATGGAGGCGGTGCAGCCGTCCGCGTCGAGTACGGGTTCCCCCATCATGTGCAGCGTGCGCATATGGCCGCCGTTCCGCAGGATGCGGAACTCGCCGTCTATCGGTTTGCCGTCGACCAGGCAGGCCGTCACCATCGACGTCAGCAGCGGCTGGTCCTCGGGGAGGAGGACGGACGGCAGCTCGTCGAGCGACAGGGGCCCTGATGCGGGGGTCCTGTCGAAGATCTCGTACAGCTCCTCGGACCAGCTGACCTCGTCGGTGAGCAGATTCCATTCGGCGCTGCCGACCCTGCTGAGCAGCGAGCCGGGCTGCGCGTCGGTGACGGTCTCCCGGGCGGTTGCCGGTTCCGGCTCGCCGGTGGCCTGTACCGGCAGTCCTTCCCTGAGCTGTCCAAGGTGTCCGTCGAGATCATCGAGATGGTGGACCGCGAGGTCGCAGAGCGCGCGCTGCCAGCGCAGCTGGGGGTCGTCCTCGTCGATCACCACGGTGTCCCGCCGCACGGCGTCCACATCTCCACGCAGTCGACGGGTCCTGTGGATCAACGCGTCGACGGCATCTCGCTCGGGAGGCTGTGGGGCGGGGCGGTCCGCGAACAGATGGGACGGCATCTCGTACTCCGATACAGGCGCGGCGGCCAGTTCTCAAGGGTGGACCGAGACGACTGTTGCACAGGCAGGGAGAGCCCGTAAGGGATTTGGCAACACTCGATGCGTTGTTGCATGTGGCATATGCCATGGGCCCCGCGATGCGGCGGAGTTCCGAACACCCTTTCCTTCAAAGGGGTGTTGGGGACTCCCTGTCCGAGACATCGGGCCCCCGGCGCGCGCCCGCGCGAGATTGTGGAACGTCGCGCGCCCCCGGCTGGATGTGCGGGGGGAATGGGGCTGCCCCGTCCGGCGTTACCCCACCGGAACGAAAACGACACCCATTCCCATCGCGGGATGGGGTCGGCGCACGCATCTGGAGGTGCCCATGGCACGCAGTGAAACCAGGCCCGTAGTCACACTCCGGTCGACCGCCGGAACGGGGCAGACCTATGTGACCCGCAAGAGCCGCCGCAATAACCCCGACCGGCTGGAGCTGCGCAAGTACGACCCGGCCGCGGGGCAGCACGTCCTCTTCCGGGAGGCTCGCTGACCCGGTGACCGGGTGGGGTGACGGGCCCGGTCGGTGCTCTCGGTCACATCCGGGGGTGCCGATTCCTGGGAACGCGCCTGGATGGTTTATCGTTCATCTATACGTGGGTGAACGGAGCCCCCCGCCGAAGGCGGCCGCCCTCCGCGCCCACTCGTGAGCCGCCCCGGCCGGATTCCCCCGATTCGGCCGGGGCTTCCCATTGCCCTGGTCAGTGCTCGCGAGCGCGCAGGGCTGCGGCCGGGTCACATGCTCTCGTCGAGGTCCTTCGCGTAGTGCTCGATGGCCGGCCGGTAGCGCGCCACGTAAGGGTCGGTGCTCGTCGTGGCCACCACGCGCAGCAGAATCTTCATCGCCTCGTGGTGCTCGCCGATGTTGTACAGCGCCATGGCGAGGAAGCTCCGCAGCGCCCCGTCGTCCGGGAATTCCGACACGCCCCGGCGGAGCGTCTCGACGGCCTGCCCGTATCGGCCCAGCACGCGGTACGTGCTGCCGAGACCGAGAAGCGCGCCCCGGCGTTCCTCCTCGGTGAGGCCGGGCAGCTGGAGACCCCGCTCGTAGTACGGAACCGCCTCGGTCTCCAGGCCCAGCACGTCGTGGACCCAGGCTGTCTGGTAGGCCACATCGGCCGCGTCGGGGAACTGCGCGGTGAGCGCGAGCAGACGCTCCCTGGCCTGCTCGGGGTGGCCTTCCACCCGCAGCCGTACGGCCTCGGCCAGCAACTCGTCCTTGTCCTGTGCACTCATGCCCCCATCGTCGCAGGCCGAACGGGCCGGGTCGGGGCGGGGGAGCGCCCCGACCCGGCCGTCGTCGGTGCTAGAGCGCCGGGTGGGCGTTCTTCATGAGCTCCTGGAACTGGGCGGAGAACCAGTGGCCGGAGACCGGGGCGTCCGCAAGGGCGCCCGACATGCTGTTGCCGTTACGGGGGTTACCCGTGTACGTCGGGTCGCACATCCGGTCGAAGCCCTTGCCCTCGTCGTTCGGGATCGCCTTGCTGGAGCCGTCCGACTCGCCCGGGGGCTTCACCCAGACGTAGGCGTCGATGCCGGGCTCCGGTGCCGCCTGCGGTCGTTCACCGAGGCCGGCTCCGGACTGGTTGCACCAGTTGCCCATGTGGATGCGCCGGTCGTAGCGCCCGCCGTTGACGTATGTGTCGACGCTGGTGGACGCGCCCGGGCCGGCGGGCCGTGCGGTGCCGCCCCAGCCATTGCGCGAGGTGTCGATCAGCATGCCGATGCCGGAGTTGAAGCCGATCGAGACCAGCTTGGTGCGGAATGCCTGGGCGAAGGACAGCTCGTCCGTGTAGCGGTTCCAGTCCACCCACTTCGACTGCCGTACCGACGTTCCGTTGATGGAGTCGTCGATGGAGAAGTTCTCCTCCTTCAGTGCGCTGTAGTTGGCGGTGTTGGTGATGAATCCGTGCACGTCGTTCACCGTGGCGCCCTCGGCGGTGGCCGCCGCCTTGAACGTGTCGGCCGAGGGGGCGAAGTTGTCGTCCCAGCCGATCCAGCCGTGGTGTCCGGCGTCGATGTAGTTGTAGACGTTGGGTGCGTCGCCGAGCTTGTTGAGCGCGTAGCCGACGCCCTTCACGTAGTTGCCGTTGGCCTTCATGACGTCGCAGGCCGGGGTGGCGGTGGGCCGGCTGCCGGTGTTGGTGACCAGGTTCGGCAGCGAGTCGATCTCGACCGTGTTGACGATGCGGAGTCCGGCGTACTTCGTGTCGGCGAGGATCGCCGCTATCGGGTCGATGTACTCGGTCTTGTACCGGCCGATGTCCTCGGGGCCGAGCTCGCCGTTGGAGGCGAGCGCCGAGCAGTCGCGTCCCGGCAGGTTGTAGATGACGAGCTGGACGACGAGCTCGCCGTCGCCCTTCTGGGCGAGGGCCGCGTCCAGGTGGTCGCGCAGGCCCATGCCGCCGTTGACGCCCTCGATGGCGGCGATGCGGTCGAGCCAGACAGCGGTGGGCTCGTTGGCGACCCGGGAGCCCCCGGGCTCGGCCGCGGCCTTCGCCGACCACTCCGGGTTCACATAGACATCGGCGCCCGCGTACGGGTTGTCGACGCGGTCACCCGCCGGCGGATCGGTCGGGTCCGTGGGGTCCGTCGGGTCGCCGTTGCAGGTGACGCCGTTCAGTTTGAACGTGGCTGGGACGGTGCTGTTTCCGCTTCCGGTGGCGTTGAAGCCGAAGGAGGCGGAGGCGCCCGTGGTCAGCGAACCGTTGTACGAGACGTTCTTCGCGGTGACGGCGGTGCCGCTCTGCGAAACGGTGGCGTTCCAGCCCTGGGATACCTGCTCGCCCGCGGCGAACGACCACTCCAGCTGCCAGGCGTTGACCGCGTCGCCGGTGTTGGTGACGGTCACGGCGCTGGTGAAGCCGCCGTTCCACTGGTTCTGGATCGTGTAGTCGACGGTGCATCCGGCGGCTGCCGCCGCGGACGGTACGGCTGCGGCGGCGGTGCCCGCTGCGGCGGCGACCAGCGCTCCCGCCGCGATGAGGGCTGTGCGTGATCTGCGGAGGGGGGTGCGGCTCGTGCGGCTCATGAGAGTTTCCGTTTCCTCAGCTGTCGAGGGCGCGCAGGTGATCACGCAGCCCGATTCCGTACGGGGTGGGGGTGCCGTCGTAGTTGCTGATCAAGGCCGGACCGGAGGAACAGTCCCAGGTGTTCCAGGTCCATCCGAGATAGGAGAGTCCGCGGTCGTCGAACCACCGCATGACCCGGTCGGCGAAGCCGTGGGAGCAGGTGTTCTCGCCGATCTCGCCCGCCACGAGGGGGACTTCGGCGGCGACCGGTGCGAGCGTGGAGTTCCAGCAGTCCTCGTTCGCACAGACGTTGAAGTTGTAGACGTGCCAGGCCGCGGCGAGATTGCCCGCCGGGTCGTTCGGCTTGTGCTGGAGCCACTGACCGAGGTCGTTGGAGTACGCGAGCCCGCCGGCCAGGATCAGGTTCCCGGCGCCGGTCGCCCGTACCGCGTCGACCAGGTCCTGCATGCCCGCGACCTCGTAACCGATGCCCGGGCAGGTCCCGCCGTCCCGCCAGCAGGTCCAGGCCTGTGCGAGGGTGGGCGTGGCACGGTCCGGATACGGCTCGTTGAACAGGTCGAACACCACGGTCGGCTCGTCCTTGAACGTCGAGGCGACCGAGGACCAGAAGGCCGGTGTGTACTGCGCGTCGGGCATGGGCTTCTGGCAGCTGGCGTGCACGTCGGAGCAGCCCGCCGAGTTGCCGGTGTACTGCCCCCAGGTCCAGTGCAGTTCGACCATGGGCGTCATGCCGTGGTCCTTGACCCGTTGGACCAGGTCCTTCACGGCGCTGATGTAGTTGTCGCCCGCGTAGCGCGGATCGATGTTGTCCAGGCCCAGCCAGCACTCCTCGTTCAGGGGGATACGGACGGTGTTGGCGTTCCAGTCGGCGATTGCCTGGACAGAGGCGTCGTCGACCGGACCGTCGAAGATCCCATGTCCCTGTACGCACATGAACTCTCCGCCGGAGCGGTTGACGCCGAGCATGCGCCGGGTGGCGCCGGTCTCGTCGACGAGCTTGTTGCCCGACACCTTCAGCGCGGGCGGCCCGGCGGACGGGTCGGGTGGATCGGTCGGGTCCGGTGGGTCGGTCGGACCGGGACCGGGGTCGCCGCCGCACGGCGTCCCGTTGAGCATGAATGCGCCGGGCGCCGATCCCGTACCGGCTCCCGAGGCCAGGAAGCCGGCACTGACGCTCGCACCGTTCGCGAGCGTGCCGTTCCAGGTCTCGTTCGCGGCAATGACGGTCCTGCCCGACTGCGACCACCGTGCGTTCCAGCCCTGCGTGACCTCACGGTCGCCGGGCAGATCGAATCCCAGGCTCCAACTGCTCACGGAGGAGCCAAGGTTGGTGAGTGTGAGGGACCCCTGGAATCCGCCGTCCCACTGACTGGTGGTCGTGTATTCCACCGTGCAGACGGGCGCGGAGCCGGAGGCGGTGACCACGGGGGCGACGGTGATGCCGACCGTGGCGAGAACAGCTGCCAGGACTAAGCGGAACACGTGCCGTAGTTGTGGCGAATGCGGGGGGTGTCGCATGAAGCGACTCCTTACAGACCGGACGTGCCCCCTACGGCACGTCGACTGATGGAACCGCTCCCACTGGTGTGGCATGACGTTAGAGCGTCAACTCGTGTCGGTCAACAGGCCTGTTCTGATGTCTCACTATCGAATTTATTCGACTCTTCAAGTGTCTTGACTCCCTTTTTCCCCGTCCCCATGCTGGGAGCGCTCCCACTGGTTCAAGGCTTGTGCTCAACCCCGCACACCCCCCATGTCGCCGAGCCGCGAGGAGGACTGCGCATGCCATCGGGAAGCGCACGCAGAACATGGGTACCAAGGAGATCCGGCAGAACCGGAACGACATCGCGCAGGTTATGGACGGCGCTCGTCGCCGCCTTCGCCCTCCCCCTGGGGATGACGGCAGCAGCGGGCACCCCGGCCCAGGCCGCCGCCGTGCAGTGCAGCGTCGACTACAAGGCCAATGACTGGGGTTCGGGCTTCAGCGCCGAACTCAGCGTCACCAACCGGGACTCCGCCCCGATCGACGGCTGGACCCTCACCTACAGCTACGCGGGCAACCAGACGCTCGGCAACGGCTGGAGCGGCACATGGTCCCAGTCCGGGAAAAACGTCACCGTCAAGAACGCCGCCTGGAACGGGACCATCGCCCCGGGAGCCGCGGTATCGACGGGCGCGCAGTTCACCTACAGCGGTACGAACGCCGCCCCCACCGGCTTCGCCGTCAACGGCACCACCTGCGCCGGCGCCCACCAGCCGCCGATCGCCGTCCTCACCAGCCCGGCGGCGGGCTCCGTCTTCACCGTGGGCGACCCGGTACCGCTCGCCGCGACGGCAGCGGCCGCGGACGGGGCGACCATCAGCAAGGTCGAGTTCTACGACGACACGACCCTCCTCGGTACAGACACGACCTCGCCGTACTCCTATGACGCCGCGGGGCTTTCGGCGGGCGGACACTCCGTCTACGTACGGGCCCACGACAGCCTGGGCGGCTCGGCCGAGTCACCTCCCGCGGGCATCACGGTCGTCGCCGGCCCCGCCGTCGTCGCCACTCCCGCCCAACTGGGCGTCCGGCAAAGCACATCGGGGACCTTCGGCGTATCGCTGTCCACCGCGCCGGCCGCACCCGTCACCGTCGGTGTGGCCCGGACCGCGGGCAACGCCGGACTGACGGTCAGCGGTGGCGCGAGCCTCTCCTTCACCCCGTCGAACTGGTCCACGGCCCAGAAGGTGACCGTGAGCGCCGACAGCTCGGGCACGGGCGCCGCGACCTTCACCGCGACGGCTCCCGGTCACGCCAAGGCCGAGGTCACCGTCACACAGCTGGCCGCGACCAAGACGTACGACGCGCGCTTCCTCGATCTGTACGGGAAGATCACCGACCCGGCGAACGGCTACTTCTCGCCGGAGGGCATTCCGTACCACTCTGTCGAGACGCTGATCGTGGAGGCCCCCGACCACGGGCACGAGACGACGTCGGAGGCGTACAGCTACCTGATCTGGCTGCAGGCGATGTACGGGAAGATCACCGGGGACTGGACGAAGTTCAACGGTGCGTGGGACACCATGGAGACGTACATGATCCCCACCCACGCCGACCAGCCCACGAACGCCTTCTACAACCCGTCGAAGCCCGCCACGTATGCACCGGAGCACGACACACCGGCCCAGTACCCCGCCGTTCTCGATCCGTCGGTGGCCTCCGGCTCCGACCCGATCGCGGGTGAGCTGAAGAGCGCGTACGGAACCGACGACATCTACGGCATGCACTGGATCCAGGACGTCGACAACGTCTACGGCTTCGGCAACACGCCCGGCACGTGCTCGGCCGGACCTTCCGAGACCGGGCCCTCGTACATCAACACCTTCCAGCGCGGACCGCAGGAGTCGGTCTGGGAGACCGTCACCCACCCGACCTGCGACAAGTTCGCCTACGGCGGCAAGAACGGCTACCTGGACCTGTTCACCGGGGACGCCTCCTACGCCAAGCAGTGGAAGTTCACCAATGCCCCCGACGCCGACGCACGCGCGGTGCAGGCCGCCTACTGGGCCGATGTGTGGGCCAAGGAGCAGGGCAAGGCGAGCGAGGTCTCCGCGACGGTCGGCAAGGCCGCCAAGATGGGCGACTATCTGCGCTACGCCATGTTCGACAAGTACTTCAAGAAGGTCGGCGACTGTGTCGGCCCGAGTACCTGCCCGGCGGGCACCGGCAAGGACAGCTCGCACTATCTGATGTCCTGGTACTACGCCTGGGGCGGCGCGACCGACACCGCGGCCGGCTGGTCCTGGCGCATCGGAAGCAGCCACGCGCACGGCGGATACCAGAACCCGATGGCCGCGTACGCACTGAGTTCGGTACCCGATCTCAAGCCCAAGTCGGCGACGGGGCAGCAGGACTGGGCGAAGAGCCTGGACCGCCAGCTGGAGTTCTACCGTTGGCTCCAGTCCGACGAAGGCGCCATCGCGGGCGGTGCGACCAACAGCTGGAAGGGCAGCTACGCGCAGCCGCCGGCCGGTACGCCGACCTTCCACGGGATGTACTACGACGAGAAGCCGGTCTACCACGACCCGCCGTCCAACCAGTGGTTCGGCTTCCAGGCGTGGTCCATGGAGCGCGTCGCGGAGTACTACCACGAGTCGGGTGACGCGGAAGCGAAGGCGGTGCTCGACAAGTGGGTCGACTGGGCCCTGTCGGAGACGACGATCAACCCGGACGGTACGTACCGGGTCCCGTCCACCCTCAAGTGGACCGGTGCGCCCGACACCTGGAACGCGTCGAGTCCCGGCGCGAACAGCGGGCTCCATGTCACCGTCGCCGACTACACCAACGACGTCGGCGTGGCCGGCGCCTACGCCAGGACGCTCACCTACTACGCGGCCAAGTCCGGCGACGCGGCGGCGAAGACCGCGGCGAAGGCGCTTCTCGACGGCATGTGGGACCACTACCAGGACGACGCGGGAGTGGCCGTCCCCGAGACCCGCGCCGACTACAACCGGTTCGACGACCCGGTGTACGTGCCGGGCGGCTGGACGGGCGCCATGCCCAACGGCGACACCGTCGACGCCGAATCGACGTTCGCCTCGATCCGGTCGTTCTACAAGGACGACCCGAACTGGCCGAAGGTCCAGAGCTACCTCGACGGCGGAGCAGCTCCGGTCTTCACCTATCACCGGTTCTGGGCACAGGCCGACATCGCCCTGGCTCTCGGAGCGTACGGAGACCTCCTGGAGTGAGTGAGCCAGTGAGCCAGTGAGTGAGTGAGTGACAGCACGGAGGTGCGGGCCCGGGACCCGCACCTCCGTGTTCCCGCCTGTGACGTCGAGGCAGACACCCGTTCGGCCCGTCGCCGTTTGCGCGCCGCCCCACGCGCACCCAGCGTGGAGTGACGCCGTACGTGCTGAAGCCGTGCGGCTCACCTGTTGAGGAGGAGCACCATGGCGGACGGTCAGTGGAGTCCGGGCCGAGTCGCGGAGGACCCGAACGAATTCCTGCCCGTCCTCGACGTCATCGAGCCCACCCGTCAGCGCCGGCTCACCGTCCTGGTGCGTCTGCTCCTGCTGATCCCGCACTTCCTCGTGCTGTTCGTCCTCTATGTCGCCGCCGTGTTCACGGTGATCTTCGGCTGGTTCGCCGCACTCGTTCTGGGCCGGCTGCCCGGCCCCGTCTTCGCCTACCTCGAGAAATATCTCGGCTACCACATGCGGGTCACGGCGAGCGAGATGCTGCTCATCGACCGTTATCCGCCGTTCGCCCTCACTCCGCCGCCGGACTACCCCGTCCAGATCGAGGTGCGCCCGACGGACCTCAACAGGCTCGCCGTCTTCTTCCGTATCTTCCTCATGATTCCGGCGGCGATCGTGCAGGGTCTCGCCACGGGCGGATGGTTCGCGCTGTCGTTCCTCTGGTGGGTCATCACGCTGATCCTGGGCCGGATGCCCCGGCCGCTCTTCGAGGCGACCGCGGCGACGCTGCGCTACCAGATGCGCTTCTCCGCCTACGCCTTGATGCTCACACCGGCCTATCCCCGAGGTCTCTTCGGTGACGACGATCTCTCCGTCACACGTCAGCAGACACGCTCCGCGACCAGGCCACTGATCATGAGCGGGGCCGCCAAGGCGCTGGTCGTTCTCTTTCTGGTCTGCGGCCTCCTGAGCAGTCTGGGGTCCTCGACGTTCAACTGGTCCTCCGACGACTCCGACGATTACAGCGCCTTGGGCGAATAGGGTCGCGCAACCGCGCGGTCAACGGGCATGATCGCGCGATGACATGGACAGCACCTGAAGCCACCCGGACGCCAGGATCTCTTGTCGCGGACGAGCGCGAGACACTGGAGGGCTTCCTTGCCTATTACCGCAACACCCTTCTCCAGAAGTGCGCGGGACTCACCGGGGAACAACTCGCCGAACAGGCCGTCCACCCCTCCAACCTCACGCTGCTCGGTCTGCTGCGGCACATGGCCAAGGTCGAACGCGCCTGGTTCCGCGACCGGTTCGCCGGTCTGCCCCTGGCACCGATGTACGCGCCGGAGCTGGGCAAGGACGCGGACTTCGAGGATCTGGCCGCGGAGCGCGCCGAGGAGGACTACGCGCGCCTGGTCGAGGAGATCCGTCTGGCGGACGAGGTGGTCGCCGACGCCTCGCTCGACGACACCTTCACCCACAACGGCACGGTCTACTCGTTGCGCCTCGTCCACGTCCACATGATCGCGGAGTACGCACGGCACATCGGCCACGCGGATCTGCTGCGCGAACGCCTGGACGGCGCCACCGGGTACTGAGAGCGATCAGGCGGCGCCGAACGCCCCGTCCGTCAGCACCGGGACGACCGTGCTGCCATCCAGCTCCGTCGCCACGGCGACATCCTCACCGTAACCGCCGTCGATGAGCTCCCGCCCCGAGGCGCTGTGCTTGACCGCGACCGCGATGTCCTCGGTCCCCGCGAACGCGGCCGTGGCCGTCGCCGCCTCGGGCGAGAGCCGGTCCCTCCCGTGCGCGCGCAGCGCGGCGATCACGGCCCCGGCGCCCAGCAGATCCTCCAGGGCGGGCCGGAGGCTGCCATCGGGCCAGCGCTCACCCGAGGCGATCACCCCGACCGGGCGCTCGGGTGTTCCGTAACCCCGGTCCGCGAGCCACCGGCCCACGGCGCCGGAGTTCCGCAGGGACCCGGCGAGCACGGTGGACTCACCCGCGGCGGCGGCGATGGTGGACCCGTTGGGCGAGGGCAGTACGAGTCGTGGGGTGAAGGGCGCGCGGCGCAGGGCGGCGGGGGACAGCGACCACGGTGACGCCGCCGTGGCCGCGCGGCGCCCTACGGCCAGATCGGCGTCCATCCCGTCGGCGAACGCCCGAGCGCTCTCGTCACGCCAGGGATAGGGGAAGACCCGGGCGCCCGACTCGACGGCGACCGTGACCGACGTGGTGAACGAGAGCACATCGACCACGACCAGGCAGTCCACGCCCTCCGCGAGGCGAGCCGCACCGACAGGTCCCCAGTCGAACCGCACCCCATGACCCGCCTGCACCCACCAGTTCTCCATGAACGAGATCATGCCAAAGCAATCCGACGGTCAGGAAGGCGAGTTACGGGGCTCGCATCGCTTCCGCAGGACGTCGGCGGTCCGCAGGCACCAGTCCCGGTTGTCCCGCTCGAAGGCGAGCCCGCGCAGACACGTCAGATACGGTCCGATCCGTTCACCGCTGCGCAGGAACTCCTCCTCGTCGACCGGGCCGCGCAGCCGGAGCAGCAGCTTGCCGAAGAGTTCGGTCTTGGCGTCCGCGACCGCCGCGCGTTCCTCCAGCTGCTCGATCACGGGCCCCGCGTCGACCCGGTCGACGGCCTGGACCTTGACGAGGAGGTCGTCCCGGATGAACGTGGCTTTCGCAGTGGCGGACGCGAACCGTTCCAGCTCCGCCAAGCCCGCATCGGTGACCTGGAACAGTCGCTTGTTGGGCCGCGTCTCCTGGACCACCTGCCGCCCGGCGACCAGCCCGTCCTGCTCCAGCTTCGACAGTTCCGCGTACAGCTGCTGGGGGAGTGCGTGCCAGAAGTTCGCGACGCCGACGTCGAACGCCTTGGCCAGCTGATAGCCGCTGTACTCACCGTCCAGCAGCGCCGCGAGTACGGCGTGACGCAAGGCCATGGGCCACCCCCTTCCGTTCTATGGGTTCCGCCTGCATCATAGTCTGGAAATTGAGTAGTCAGATTGTTGAGTATGCCGAGTGGGAGGAGAGACAGCCATGACGACTGCCGACACCGCGGAACGCTTTCGTACCGCCGTCGAGAAGCGTGATCTGGCCGCCCTGGAACCGCTGTTCACCGAGGACATCCGCTTCTGGAGCCCGGTGAAATTCACCCCGTTCGAGGGCAGGCCCATGGTGCTGGGCCTCTTCGGCGTTCTGCTGCGGACATTCGAGGACTTCCGCTACGTCGGGCGGCTCGACGGCGCGGTGGAAACCGCCGTGGACGGCACTCAGGCATCGTCGGAGATCCTGGTCTTCAGGGCCACGGTGAACGGCAAGGAGATCCACGGCATCGACCTGCTCCAGTTCGACGAGGCGGGCCGCGTCAAGGAGTTCACCGTGATGGTCCGTCCCATGTCCGCACTCCGGGCGCTCAGTGACGCCGTCTTCGCGGGCCTGGTCGCCGACGGCCTCGTACCGGACCCCGCCGACGGCTGAGGGGCACTCGCCGGACTCTGTGACAGTGACGCCCGGGCCGGACATGCCGGCTCGGGCGCCACACGCACGTTCGGGGCGAATTACGGCATGGTGCGGATACCCGGTGCTATCGAGGCGTTACCCTGCGTCAGCTGTCGATTGATCATCAATTTTTCGAGGTGTCCTGCCAATGAACCGTATGAGCACCGTACTTGCCGCGCTCGGTGTCACCGCCGGGCTGCTGAGCGCGCCCGCCGCGAGCGCTGCGACGCCCCACGAGAACAACAAGCCGGCCGCTGCGCCCCGGCACGAACCCTGCACCGGAGAGTTCCAGGGCGATGCGCGACTCGGGCCCAAGTGGCTGCCCAAGAAGAAGCAGGCCCCTGTCGGTCCGCTGCTGAACGGTTACGAGAGGACGGGAGACCTCTCGCCCGCCGACTTCCTCAAGAAGTACTGGGAAGGCCCGGCGGACTCCGGGAGCTGGAAGTACCCGCCCAACGACGGTTTCGGCGAGGTCAACGGCGAGCTCGACAAGGAGCCCGCCAAACTCCGCCCGGGCCAGCGGCTGGACCGCTTCGGCTCGGAGTACGGCAGCTATCTCGCCCCGGCAGGCGACGCGTACGCCGAGCGTGCGCTGCCTCCGCAGAGCCTCAACACCCGTGACGCGGCCGTCGCCTGCGACTACCGCGTCTACAAGGTCGCCAAGCCGTTCTGGGTCTGGCAGGGCAGCATCGCGCCGTGGTTCGAGCAGCCCGGCGGCGGCCAGCAGATCAAGCTCGACGCCGTCTTCCTGAACCCGGGCGAGGGCCAGCGGCTGAATGTGAAGTGGCTGCTGGAGCACGAGTACCTCAAGCCCGTCGGAGCCTAGGTCCATGGACCGCCTGCACCTGCGGGCTGCGCTGCGGGCGGCAGGCGTGCCCGACGGCTACTACCGCATCGAAGGCGTTCACGAACCGGTCCCCACGCCCACCGACTTCCTGTTCCTGCGGAAGGCAACCGACGCGGTGTGGGAGACCGGGGCGTTCGAGCGCGGCACGAACGAAGTCATCGCCCGCCACCCGGACGAGCGGACGGCCTGCGCGCATCTGCTGGGGCTGCTCACCTGACGGGCCGGCCGCGTGTCGGACGCCGGGTGCCGGGAAGCACCGGCCATGGTGGGCGTATGAACACAGCAGGCATCTTGGCCGACGCGTTCGAGCGCGTCAGGGAAGCGGTGCACACGGCGGTCGACGGCCTCGCGCCCGAAGACCTCAATGCCCGGCTCGACGAGGGGGCGAATTCGATCTCCTGGCTCGTCTGGCACCTCACACGCATCCAGGACGACCACGTCGCCGATGCGGCGGGAACCGAGCAGGTGTGGCTGTCCCAGGGCTGGGCCTCCCGGTTCGGCCTGCCCTTCGCCGAAGACGCGACCGGCTACGGACAGAGCAGCAAGGAGGTCGCCGCGGTGCGGGTCGACTCGGCCGAGCTGCTTCTCGGCTACTACGACGCCGTCCACGAGCAGAGCGTCGGATTCATCAGGAGCCTGGACGGCAGGGCACTGGAACGCATCGTGGACGAGAACTGGTCACCACCGGTCACTCTCGGCGTCCGGCTGGTCAGCGTCCTTGCCGACGATCTCCAGCACGCCGGCCAGGCGGCCTTCGTCAGGGGAGCGCTGGAGCGCCGGTGACGCACCCCGCGCGCCGAACCGACGACACGTCGCGTGCCCCCGGACCTCAAGGTCCGGGGGCACGCCCGTGCACGCTCCGAACTGCGGTGTCATACTCGGAGAAGTCCGCTTGACAGGCTTGTTCACTGTCCGAAAGGGCGTCGCGTCATGAGCTGGGCATCGTGGACGACCAGCGGTGTCTTCGCGGGATCCGGCGGAGTCCGCACCAAAGAAGCAGGCATCGTGGGCGGCGATCTCACCGTCCATACGACATGGGCCGACGGCGAGGCCGAAGTGGCCGTGCAGTTCAGTGGGGCCTCGGACTGGTTCACCCTGGTCGGCAGCCCCATACGCTGCCCGACCGAAGAGGCCAGCAGAGCGTTCCATCAGTCGGTCGTCGAGGCGGTACGCGCCGGAGACGGCGCCACGGTTCCCGCACCGCACATCACAGAGCAACCCGCACCCCCGCCCGCCGCACCCTAGCGCTCCGGGAAAATACGCCACTGACGTTCCCCCTGAAAGCTTGGTCAGCCACCTCGTCCGCGCCTTCGTCACAGTGATCGCGCCTAGAGTGAGCCGATGCTGCCCACGCAGGGGCAGTGGCTGAACACGGGGCGAGGAGCGGGTAGATGGTGCTGACGGGTGCACGGCGGACGAGGACGCGAACGAAGAAGCAGCGCCCCCTGTGGAAGGAACTCCCGATCCTCATCGGTGTCGCCCTGCTGCTGGCGCTGCTCATCAAGACCTTCCTGCTTCAGGCCTTCTCGATTCCGTCGGAATCCATGCAGAACACGCTCCAGAAGGGCGACCGGGTCCTGGTCGACAAATTGACCCCGTGGTTCGGCTCCGAGCCCGAGCGCGGAGAAGTGATCGTCTTCCACGATCCGTCCGACTGGCTGGAGGGTGTGCCGACCGAGCCCCCCAACGCGTTCCAGAAGGTGCTCGGCTTCGTCGGAGTGATGCCGTCCGCCGAGGAGAAGGACCTCATCAAGCGGGTGATCGGCGTCGCGGGGGACACCGTGGAGTGCAAGGGCGACGGACCGGTGAAGGTCAACGGGAAGCCGCTCGACGAGCCGTACGTCTACCCCGGCAACACGGCCTGCAGTACCGATGACGCGGGCCAGTTCAAGGTCACGGTGCCCGACGGCCGGGTCTGGGTGATGGGCGATCACCGTCAGGCGTCCGGGGATTCCCGCTACCACCAGGACGATCCCTACCGCGGCATGGTGCCGGTCGACGAGGTGGTGGGACGTGCGGTGGTGGTCGCGTGGCCGGTGACCCGCTGGGACACACTGCCGGTGCCCGACACCTTCGGCCGCTGACACACGCCGCTGCCTCCCGGCCGTGGACGGCCGGGAGGCAGCGGAATCATCAGACGTGGCGCATCAGACCGGGGCGTCCAGGTCCTTCGCGAGCAGCGCGGCGAGCTCGTCGACCGCCGCCCCGGCCCCGTCACCCGTGGCCGTCAGCACCACGGAGTCTCCGTGCTGCGCCGCCAGAGCGAGCACGGAGAGCATGCTGCGGGCGTCGACCGGCTCCTGCCCCTCCCGCCCGATGGTCACCTTGACCGGCTGACGGGCTGCCGCCTGGACGAACAATGAGGCCGGGCGGGCGTGCAGTCCGCTGCGGGAGCCTACGGCGACGGTGCACTGGTACATGCGATCACTCCTGTGGGGTGGATACGGAACTGTGGATGCCGGAAGGGTCGGACGGTGTGGCGCTCGTCGCGCTCAGGCGGCCACGGGAACCTTCGAGGTGTCGGCCGCGGGCACAAGGTCCTGCGAGGTCGGGCGCATGCCCTTGAGGACGACGACCAGCGCCGTCGCCACCCCCGTACCTGCCGCGATCGCCAGCAGGTAGAGGAACGGCTGGCCGATCAACGGGACGACGAAGATGCCGCCGTGCGGTGCCCGCAGGGTGCAGTCGAAGGCCATCGACAGGGCGCCGGTGACCGCGCCGCCGGCCATCACCGACGGGATCACCCGCAGCGGGTCGGCCGCCGCGAACGGGATGGCGCCCTCGCTGATGAACGACGCACCCAGCACCCAGGCGGCACGGCCGTTCTCCCGCTCGGTCTTCGTGAACAGCCTGCCGCGCACGGTGGTGGCCAGGGCCATCGCCAGCGGCGGCACCATACCGGCCGCCATGACCGCCGCCATCACCTTGAGGCTGCCGGGCGTCGGGTCGGCGAGCCCGCCGACCGCGAAGGCGTAGGCGACCTTGTTGAGCGGGCCGCCCATGTCGAAGCACATCATCAGGCCGAGCACCATGCCGAGGATGATCGCGTTGGAACCGGAGAGCCCGTTGAGCCCGTCGGTGAGCGCCTTCTGGAGCGAGGCGATCGGCTTGCCGACGACGACGAACATGAGGAAGCCGACCACCACCGAAGCGATCAGTGGGATCACCAGCACCGGCATGATGCCGCGCAGAGTGGGATGAACCTTCACCCGCTGGATCGCCATCACCACCGCACCGGCCAGCAGACCGGCGACGAGACCACCCAGGAACCCGGCGTTGATGGTCAGTGCGATGGCACCACCGACGAACCCGGGGACGAGAGCGGGACGGTCCGCCATGCCGAACGCGATATAGCCCGCCAGGACCGGGACCAGGAAGCCGAAGGCAGCGCCGCCGATCTGGTTGAGGAGAGCGGCCCAGCTGTCGGCCTCGCCCCACACGAAGTGATCGGCGACGGACTTGGCGCTCGCGATCTCGTAGCCACCGATGGCGAACGACAGGGCGATCAGGAGTCCGCCCGCCGCGACGAACGGCACCATGTAACTGACGCCGGACATCAGGTATGTACGCAGCCGGACACCGAAGTGCGTGCTGCCGCCGCCGGACCCGGCCGCGCCCGGCTCCGTACCACTGGCGTCGGAGACACCGCTGATCTCGCCCCGCTCGGCCTTGCGCCGGGCCTCGGCGATCAGTGCGGCCGGCCGGTTGATCCCGGCTTTCACTCCGACGTCGACGATCGGCTTGCCGCCGAACCGGGCTTTCTCGCGTACGTCGACGTCGTGCGCCCAGATCACCGCGTCGGCGGCGGCGATGACGGACGGGTCGAGCCGCTCGAATCCGGCCGAACCCTGCGTCTCGACGCTGAGGGTGATCCCCTCGGCGCGCGCGGCCGCCTCCAGGGACTCGGCGGCCATGTACGTGTGGGCGATGCCCGTGGGACAGGAGGTGACGGCGACGATCCGGAACGGCTCGGGCGCCGCGGTCTCCGTCTCCGGAGCGGGCTCCTTCGGCGCGGCGGGCGGCTCGTCGCCGCGGATCAGGGCCGCCGCCGCGGCGGGGTCGGCCTCCGCGCGCAGTGCGGAGGTGAAAGCGGGATCCATCAGCCGTCGTGCCAGGCCCGACAGGATGGTGAGGTGATCGTCGTCGGCACCGGCGGGCGCCGCTATGAGGAAGATCAGGTCCGCAGGCCCGTCCGGCGCACCGAAGTCGATGCCCTGTCCGCTGCGCCCGAAAGCCAGCGTCGGCGCATTGACGTGCTCGCTGCGGCAGTGTGGGATGCCGATGCCTCCGTCCAGGCCGGTCGGCATCTGCGCCTCACGGGCGGCCACGTCGGCGAGGAAGCCGTCGAGGTCGGTGACGCGCCCGGCGGCGACCATGCGCTCGGCGAGCGACCTCGCTGCGGCGTTCTTCGTGTCGGCGGACAGATCGAGGTCGACCAGGTCCGCGGTGATCAGTTCACTCATCGCGGGGCTCCTTGCTCGTGGACCGCCGTGGCGGCGGGCGGGGGGACGTGGGGCTTCGGGCTGGTTCTCAGGGGTACGGACGTCATGGGGCGGGCTCCGTCAGCACGCGGTCCAGGGGGATGTCCGTGGTCGTGACGACCGTCGACATGTCGATGTCGGCCGGTGTGGGCATCACGCTGCCGGGGAGCTGGACCGCCGCCGCGCCATGTGCGACCGCGGCCGCCAGCGCGGACCGGCCCGCGCCCCCGGCGGTCAGGAAGCCGGCGAGCGAGGCGTCCCCGGCACCGACATTGCTGCGGACGGTGTCCACCCGGGCGCTGCCGAAGTACGTCCCCGAGCTGTCCACCAGCAGTTGTCCGTCGGCTCCGAGGCTGGCCAGTACGGCCTGCGCCCCGCGCCCGCGCAGTTCCTCCGCGGCCTTGACCGCGTCACCGACCGTCGCGAGAGGCCGCCCGACCGCTTCGGAGAGCTCCTCGGCGTTCGGCTTGATCACATCGGGCCGTTCGCGCAGTGCGGCGAGCAGGGCGGCGCCCGAACTGTCGAGGGCGATCCGCGCACCGGCCCGGTGGCTGCGTGCCACCAGTTCGGCGTACCACTCGGGGGGCAGCCCCCGTGGCAGGCTGCCGCAGCAGGCGATCCAGTCCGTGTCCGACGACCGGGTCCGTACCGTCTCCAGCAGGGTCTCGGCCTCGGACTCCGTGATCTCGGGCCCGGTCGCGTTGACCTTGGTGAGCGTGCCGTCCGGTTCGACGAGCGTGATGTTGACGCGGGTACTGCCCGCGATCGGCACACCGGCGGCTTCGATCCCGTGCTCCCCGAGCAGCCGGGCGAGCAGTGCGCCCTCCGGTCCGCCGAGGGGAGCGACCGCGACCGTACGGTGGCCCGCCGCCGCTACCGCGCGGGAGACATTGATGCCCTTGCCGCCGGGGTCGACCCGGTCCGTGGTGGCGCGCAGGACCGCGCCGCGGGTGAGATCCCGCAGCTCGTAGGTGCGGTCGAGGCTCGGATTGGGGGTGACGGTGAGGATCATGCGCGTACCACTTCCGTGCCCAAGCTCTCGATGGCGAGGGCGTCCTCGGGGCTGAGCCCCGTGTCGGTGATGAGCAGGTCGACGTGGGAGAGATCGCCGAACCGGGCGAAGTGCTCCTGGCCGAACTTGCCCGAGTCGGCGAGGAGCACGACCCGGCGGGCGGCCGCGATCATGGCGCGCTTCACGGCGGCCTCGGCGAGGTCGGGGGTGGTCAGTCCGCCGTCGGCCGAGAACCCGTTGGTGGCGAGAAGGAGGACGTCGGCGTTGATCTCGGCGTAGGCACTGAGCGCCCAGGCGTCGACGGCCGCACGGGTACGGTGCCGGACCCGGCCGCCCACGAGGTGCAGCGCGATCCCTGGATGGTCGGCGAGGCGGGCGGCCACGGGCAGTGCGTGGGTCACCACGGTGAGGGAGGACTCGAGCGGGAGGGCGGCGGCCAGCCGGGCCGTCGTGGTGCCCGCGTCGATGATCACGTTGCCGTCCATGGGCAGCTCGCCCAGAGCGGCGGCGGCGATGCGGTCCTTCTCGTCCGCGGCCACCGCGTCGCGCTCGGCGAGGTCGGGCTCGAAGCCGAGCCGCCCGGCCGGAATCGCACCGCCATGCACCCGCCGCAGGAGCCCGGCCCGGTCGAGGGCCTTGAGGTCACGCCGCACGGTCTCGGCGGTCACCTGGAATTCCTCTGCGAGGGAGAGGACGTCGACGCGTCCGCTCTCCTGGGCGAGGCGGAGGATTTCCTGCTGCCGCTCCGGTGCATACATGTGGTTTCGTTTCCGTTTCATGCCCGGGTCTGTGGTTTCGCGGCTCAGGTTACGTCTGGGGTGCCGGAATGTAAACAGATTCGGGCGACGATCGGGCATGAACGGACTTCGGTACGTCAGGCGCGAAGCGCACAGCACGCAGCGCACCGCGACGCGTAGCGCGTCCCGGTGCGTGTCCTCGGCTGCTCAGCGGGCGCGGGGCGCCCCTTCGCTCAGGGGCCGCACGAGCAAGGGGATCCCCGGTACCTGATGGCCGCCGCTGGCCAGCATGCGTACCTCCCCGCGGTCGCTGATCTCCGCGCGCACGATTCCGGTCTCGTCCTCGTACACCGGGTATCCACCCGCCCCCGACCGGTCGGTCATCCGGACGACGACCACGTCGTCCGCCGCGCCGTAGGTCTGGAATATCAGCTCGTAACGCTCCGGGTAATCCATCAGGGCCTCCCGACCGGACGCCGGCGAAAGCCGGAGTCCGTGGCTGTGCCCTCCATTGTTTCGCACCCACGACCGCGGCGCGCCCGGGCGGGATGACCGCCAACGGGCGGAGCCGCGCGGTCGATCGGGTGACCCGTCCCGTAGGACAACATGACCGGCCGGTGCGGGGGCTAGTCATGCGTGTATGAGCCTTGAATTCCGACGAAAAACCACTGTCTCCCCGCGCGCCCGCCGTCTCCGTATCGCAGCCGGTGCGCTGTGCGCCGTCGTCGCCTCCGCGCTGGTCGCGGGATGCGGGCAGGACGGTGGCGACCAGACAGGGGCGGCTACATCGGAGGCCGCCAAGGTCATCCCGAAGCAGACGACCTCCCCGTACGCGAGTCCTTCCGGCAGCCCGTCCGGCCGGGCGCAGCTGACCGAGGACCAGGCCGAACGCAAGAAGCTGATCGAAGCCACCAAGGTCACTTTCGACAAGGCGGCCACGACCGCGGTCGGGGCCGTACCGGGCAGCAAGCTGGCCGAGCTCGATCTGGAGGGCCTGGACGACGACACCGACCGGCGCACCGACGCGAGCGCGAGCACCTCGCCGAACGGAAGCGCGAGCCCCGGCGGCACGGCCAGCCCGAGCGGCAGTCCCACCGGCAGCGCCTCTCCGAGCGGCAGCCCCAGCCCGAGCGGCAGCGGCGCCGGTCCGCAGTGGGTCGCAGAGGTCGTCGAGAAGGACGGAACCGCGCACACCGTCCGTATCGACGGGGTCTCAGGCAAGGTGATCGAGACGTCCGAGGACGCCGATCAGGACGCGGCCGACAAGAGCAAGATGGCCGACTGGATCACCAAGGCGACGCAGACGCCCGAGCAGGCGGCCAAGGTCGCCACGGACAAGACGAAGGGGACGGTCACCTCGATCGGCCTGGACACCAACGACGACGACACCCTTGTCTGGGCCGTCGACGTCGTCGCCGCGGACTGGAACAAGACCGAGTTCGAGGTGGACGCGGCCAGCGGCAAGATCCTCCGCGAGGAGACCGACAGCGACTGACGCCCGGCGGGGCTGTCCCTGCGCGGCGGTGGCGGGCCGGACGTCGGCTCGCCACCGCCCCCGCCCAAATCCCGCTCTGTTCCCTATGACCCGTGGGTCAGGGGAGCAGCGCGTCCGCGTCCAGCGACCGTTCGTAGGAGAGCCCCGGGTGGCCGTCGAGCACGGTCTCGCCGGTGCGTACGAATCCCGTGCGGGCCAGTACGGCCTGGGAGCCGGCGTTGTCCAGCGTGGTCGAGGCCCGCAGGGCGGTCAGACCGTATTCCGTGGCGGCCAGGACGCATATCCGGCGGACGGCGGTCGTGGCCAGGCCCTGGCCGGCGGCCTTCTCGGCGATGCGGTATCCGAGGTCGGCGGAACCGTCCGCCACATCCACCAGATTCACCCGGCCCAGCACCTCGTCCCCATCGCCCACCAGCACATGGAAATAGCACAGCCCGTCGGCCTGTTCGGCCAGGAGGCTGCTGTGCCGTGCGTCGAATCGTGCGAAGTACTCGTCGCCGCGGTCCGGAACCGAGGCGCCGAAGTAGGCCCGGTTCTCCTGCTCGAAGGCGAGCAGGGCAGCGGCGTGGTCGTGGCGCAGGAGCTGGAGTTCGGGCATGGGCGCGAGTCTTCCACGGCCCGCGCATACGCGGAACTGCCGGGTGGTGAGGGCCCGTCGGACCCTCACCACCCGGCAGTTCTGAACCGCGGCCGATGCCAGGGGATCAGTAGGCGCCGAATACGTTGTCGATGGAGCCGTACTTGTCGGCGGCGTAGTTGCACGCGGCGGTGATGTTGGCGACCGGGTCGAAGATATCCGTCGACGTACCGGGCACGTGGTACGCCTGGAACGTCGGGTCGATGACCTGGAGAAGGCCCTTGGACGGAGTGCCCGCGGTGGCGTTCGAGTCCCAGTTGTTGACGATCTGCGGGTTGCCCGAGGACTCGCGCATGATGTTGCGGTGGATGCCCTCGTAGGTGCCGGGGATGCCGTTCTTGGCCATGACGGCCAGCGATTCCTTGATCCAGCCGTCGAGGTCGTTCGTGTACGTCGCGGCCTTCGCGGTCTTCGCGGCGGCGGGGGCGGCGGTCTTCGCGGCCGGCGTGCTCGACCGCTCGGAGCGGTCGGCGCGGTCGCTGCCCGCAGCGGCGCGGTCGGAGGACGAACCGGAAGCCCTGGCTGTGGCCTTGGCGCCCACGGTCAGCTTCAGACCCGGGCGAATCAGAGCCGGATTGTCACCGATGGCCTTCTTGTTGTCCTTGTACAGCCTCTGCCAGCCGCCATCCAGGGAATGCGCATCGGCGATCTTGTGCAGGGAATCACCCTTGACGACGGAATAGCTGGTGATCCCGGCCTTCTGCGCGGTGATTTCCTTGGCAGGGGCGGCCGCCGGGCCCAATGCCTTTTCGGCGGCGACCGATTGTGCCGGCGCGGCGGAAGCGGTGGTGGCGCCGATCACCGGAAGAGCGAGGATGGCTCCGCCTGCGGTCACGGCGACGAGACCGCGGGTCAGGGGGCTGGACTTGGTACGGCGGTGCTTACCCATCGTGGGCATGGTGAATTCCTCTCCGGCGCCTACGAGGTGAGCTGTCGGGTTCAGGCTGGAGATGCCTGGCCGCAGGTGCATGCGACTTAACCCCGAGCCGTTCCGCATAACGGATCGGCGACTTACCTGGGTCCCCCGCTCCTGCCGGGCGTGAGTGGTCTGGGTTTCCGGACGGCGGCAGGATTCGGCGTTCCATCCGGATTGAGGGTGACCGTAAGCGAGAAAAGCCGAAGGGGACAAGCCCCGAATTCCGGATCACAATTCATTTGCAAGATCGACGAACGGGATCGCCGGTGAATTCACCCGAACCGCGAAGTCAACTCTCTTCCCGCAGAAGGGATGCGGGGCACAGGTCAGGAACCTGTCAATCCCGGACGTGACGCTGGCCACTGAGTCCGAAAAGGGCGATTTGCGTGAAGAGAGTGAACGCAATTCGGGCGAAAAGAATGCTATGAGCTATAGGGGGTTATTGCTGAGAAAAGTCCGTATTGGGTTCATTTATTTACCTTGTGTATGGATTGGTCCTGCGGGGTCGGCTGGAACGCCGCCGTACATCGGCAGAGGGATCCGGTGGCCGTAGCGTGCGAGCTGGTCCCACGGCCGGTTGAGTCCGGCGGAACCGTACGTACGGACCCGCGTGACGGTGTCGAGATCGAGGACGTCCACCAGGACCTCCTCGCCCGCCCCGGCCTGCTGGCGCACGATTCCCTCGGGATCGACGATCGTGCTGGCGCCGACGCCGGCCGGGTCGGCCGCGTTGAGATTGACGACGTAGAGCTGATTGGTCCAGGCGTTGGCGCGCGCAGACCAGTTCCATCTCCCGGTCCCGCGTCGTGGTGAGGGTGGGCTGGAGGATGACTTCGGCGCCGAGCCGGGCCAGCTGCCTTGCGGTCTCCGGGAATGATCCGTCGTAACAGATGGCGAGACCGGCGCGGCCGATTCCTGGCAGGTCGAAGACGACGAACTCGCTTCCCGGGCTTGCCTGTTCGTAGGAGGCCGCCACGGCGGCAGACCACCAGCATTCGACAAGCAGCTCTACAAACACCGCAACGTCGTCGAGCGATGCTTCAACCGGCTGAAGCAGTACCGTGCGATCGCCACCCGGTACGACAAAACCCACGAATCCTACGAGGCCGCGATCACCATCGCCTCACTCCTACTCTGGATCCAACCCCTTTGAAGACACGACCCAGGGCCTGTCGTTGTCGACGGCTGCGGCTAGCCGGGTACTTCCGTGCGCTCCCACCATTCGTAGACGGGCAACTGACCCTCGGAAGTCTTCTCCTGACGGTCCGTCGCCTTGAAGTGTTCGTACCCGCCCCGGAACGGGATCTTGACGTCGGGCCCGGGTTCCGTGACGGAAACGATCCGCTCAGGGAGATCGTCGGGGCCGCCTTCGAGGACTGCTTTCGTTTCGTTGGCCATGGAAGGAAAGTCTGCCCGGAGAGCTGCCCGGCTCCTCCATGACGCGCCGACGGTGCGGCATCGTACGGGGAGGGCGCCGGGCAGTCCGGGCAGTCCGGTATCCGCTCAGGTCCGTGCGTGGGTGGTGATGTCGGCGGTGAACTCGGTGATGACGGCCGGGGTGACGGTCGGCCGGCACTGGCTGAGGGCGGCGAGATAGTCGTCGGTGTCCGCGCCGGCCTCGGCGACGTCGCGTTCGAAGGCGGCCTGGGCGGCGGTCCGGGCCGCGTGCTCGATGTCGGCCGGGGTGAACAACTCGCTCGCCACGACCAGCGCGTCCACGTCGACGTCGTCCCGCCGGGCCGAATGGCGCGACCAGATCGCCGCCCGGGCCGCCGCGTCCGGGGTGCCGATCGGGACCAGGTAGTCGAAACGTCCAGGACGGAGGAACGCCGGGTCCAGCGAGCGGATGGAGTTGGTGGCGCACACCAGCAGCCGCTCGTCCCGCTCACGGAAGCCCGGTATGAGTTTGAGGAGTTCGTTGGTGACGCCGTGCATGCCGGGCTCCGGACGCTCTCCTCGTACGGGAGCTATCTCCTCGACCTCGTCGATGAAGACCAGC
This sequence comes from Streptomyces sp. NPDC057136, assembly GCF_042670885.1. Taxonomy (NCBI): domain Bacteria; kingdom Bacillati; phylum Actinomycetota; class Actinomycetes; order Kitasatosporales; family Streptomycetaceae; genus Streptomyces; species Streptomyces sp. NPDC057136. The sequence continues at coordinate 74,721 of NZ_JBHUUV010000016.1, read as the reverse complement.
ACCCGTTCCAGCTCCGCGATCCGGGCGAAGGCCGTGCGCAGTGCGGCGGCGAGATTTCCCTCGTCGGCCAGGCGGGACGGCAGCAGTTCGACGAAGGGCCAGCCGAGGCGGGAGGCGATGGCCCGGGCGAAGGTGGTCTTGCCGGTCCCCGGTGGACCGAACAGGGTGATGGCGCGGGGCGGGACGACGCCGTGGCGGGCCGCACGCTCGGGTTCGGCCAGTGGCATGACGACACGGCGCTCGATGAGGCTCTTCTCCGCCTCCATGCCGGCCACCTTGTCCCACAGATCACCGGACAGCACCCGGCCGCCCAGCTCCTCCAGGAGGTCGGCAGGGGTGCCCGTGGCCGGTTCGGCCTTCTCGAAGTAGGCGACGGCGGGCCGCCGCGTGTAGCCGGCCTTCCGCAGCCCCTCGCCGAGCAGCTCCTCCTCCGCCAGCACATAGGCGATGCGGCGCACCCGCGCCTCGATCAGCCGGCGTTCGAGCTCCACCAGCAGCGCACTGGCCAGGCCCCGGCCGCGCCAGGCCGGTTCGATGGCGATCCGCATCACCCAGGCCCGGCCACCCGACACATGGGCCAGTGCCGCGCCGATGGGCCGCCCGCGGTGGACGGCGACCACTGCGGGCTGGCGCGACGTCAGGGCGCTGATGCACTCGGCAAGGGAGAAGACGGACTCCTGGCCGAGATTCGCTGTCGAATCGATGAGATGGACGACCGCCGCCAGATCGTCCTCGCGGTAGTCATGGATGAGCCAGTTCACGTGCCGCTCCTCGCCTCGGGGTGGTCCCGGAGACGCTAGATCCCCAGCGGCCGGCCGTCGTGCGACGTCGAGGACAACACCACGGCCGTAGTCGTACGAAAGGGAAGCGGTACGAGCGGTGGCTTTCCGGGTACGGGGTGGCGGCTGCGGGAGCCTCACGCCAGGTCGCGCGCCTCCTTGAACCGGGCGAGCCCCTCCGCCAGTCCCACGACAGGCTCCGGGTACGCGCACCGCGCCCGCGCCGGGCCGGGCAGCTTCCACGGCTCGTGCACCGCGCCGCCCTCGATGCCCCTCAGCTCGGGCACCCAACGGCGCACGTACACGCCTTGGGGGTCGTACCTCTTGCCCTGGAGTACGGGGTTGAGTACGCGATTGGGCCGGCTGTCCGTGCCCGTACCCGCCACCCACTGCCAGTTGAGCTGGTTGTTGGCGACATCGCCGTCCACCAGCAGCTCGAGGAAGTGCCGGGCGCCGATCCGCCAGTCGACGTACAGGGTCTTGGCGAGGAAACTCGCGGTGAGCAGGCGTCCGCGGTTGTGCATCCATCCCTCGTGGCGCAGTTGGCGCATGGCGGCGTCCACGACCGGATATCCGGTCCGGCCCTCCTGCCACGCGGCGATGTCGTCGGCCGCGGACCGTTCGGTGCGCCACCGGTCCCGCCGTGTCCGGTAGTCGGCGTGCGCGGCCGCCGGACGGGCGGCCAGGACCTGATGGTGGAAGTCCCGCCAGCACAGCTGGCGTACGAAGGCGTCGGCGCCCGGTCCGCCCGTCGCACGGGCCCGGTGGATCAGCTCCGCGGGGGAGAGGGTTCCCAGGTGCAGATCGGGGGAGAGCCGCGAGGTGGCGTCGCCCGCCAGATCGTCGTGGCGGTCCTCGTACGCCGCGATCCCGTCGCGGCACCACGCGGCGAACCGCTTACGCGCCTCGGTCTCGCCGCCCCGGGCCAGCCCTTCGGCGACACCCGTCACGGCCGCACGCGAGGGGACGGCCTCCGAGCCGGGACCGTGCGGCACGCGTACCGCACGGGGGGCCGCGAACACCTCCCGTACGGGCTGCCCGGACCACCGCCGGAAGTACGGCGTGAACACCGCGAAGTGGTCGGAACCCGAGCCCGACGGGGTCACCGCGCCCGGGGCGACGGCGGTGATCACGGCGTCATGGACGTGCAGACGGCATCCCTGCGATTCCAGGGCGGTACGGAGCCCCTCCTCGCGCAGGTGCGCGTACGCGGTCACTCCCGCGGCCATGTACACGTCCCGGGACTCCGCCTCGGCGGCGATGCGGCACACCTCCTCGGCCGGCCGGCCCGAGCGGATCACCAGACGTCCGCCGCGGTCACGGAGGCCGGCGTCGAGGTCGGCGAGACAGTCGGCGAGGAAGGCGCGACGGTTGGGCACGCCGAAACCCACGTCCGAGATGTCGTCGTCGAGGACGAACAGCGGCACCACCTCGTCCGCCGCCGCGAGTGCCGCGTGCAGGGGCGGATTGTCGTGCAGCCGCAGATTGGAGGTGAACAGGACGACTGCGACGGTCATGGGGGTACCTCTGACAGGAGTCGAAGCGGAACGCTGACACCTTCTGTCGCGCCGCACTCTTTGGTTGCGGCGTTCAGCCAAGTGCCGTTGATTTCACCCGCGCGCGGGTGTCGTGTCCTCGGCGGCCGCGAGCGCGACATTGCGGGCCATGCCGCCGAAGACGACGGCGTGGAAGGGGGACACGCTCCACCAATAGGCGTGGCCCAGCAGACCGCGCGGGTGGAACACGGCCCGCTGGCGGTAGTGGGACCGTCCGTCGGAGCTTTTCTCGCAGTACATCTCCAGCCAGGCCAGCCCCGGCAGGCGCATCTCCGCGCGCAGCCGCAGCAGCCGCCCCGGCCGGATCTCCTCGACCCGCCAGAAATCCAGCGAGTCCCCCACCCTGAGCCGTTCGGCGTCCCGCCTGCCCCGGCGCAGCCCCACCCCGCCGATCAGCCGGTCGAGCCAGCCCCGTACGGCCCAGGCCAGCGGGAACGAGTACCAGCCGTTGTCGCCGCCGATGCCCTCGATCACGCGCCAGAGCGCCTCGGGAGGGGCGTCCACCTCGCGTTCCCGCACATCGCTGTAGAGGCTTCCGCCTGCCCAGTCGGGGTCCGTGGGCAGCGGATCACTGGGAATGCCCGGGGTCGAGGCCGAGGACCAGCGGGTCGTCACGTTGGCCTCGCGGACCCGCTGCAGGGCGAGAGCGAGCGCGGTGGAGAACGGAAAGGGCTGCCCCGGCCCGTCGGGGACGTACTGGGCGATGTCGTGTTCGTGGCACACCACCTCGTGGCGCAGCGACTCCGCGAGCGGGCGGGCGATCGACCGGGGGACCGGGGTGACCAGCCCGATCCAGTGGCTGGAGAGTCCCGGAGTCAGCATGGGCACCGGCAGGATCAGCCGGTGCGGCAACCCCGCCACCTGCGCGTACTGCTGCATCATGCCGCGGTACGTGATGACGTCGGGGCCGCCGATGTCGAAGGAGCGGTTCACCTCGTCCGGCATCCGTGCACTGCCCACGAGATAGCGCAGTACGTCGCGGACGGCGATCGGCTGAATCCTCGTCGACACCCAGCTGGGTGTGACCATGACCGGCAGCCGCTCGGTGAGATAGCGCAGCATCTCGAAGGACGCGGACCCCGAGCCGATGATGACGGCGGCACGCAGCGCGGTGGTCGGCACGCCCGAGGCGAGGAGGATTCTGCCCACCTCGGCCCTGGAGCGGAGATGCGGCGACAGTTCCGCCTCGGGGACGTCCGACGGAGTGAGACCGCCCAGGTAGACGATGCGCCGGACACTCGCGGCCCGTGCCTCCCGGCCGAAGGTGCGAGCGGCCTCGCGATCCGTCTCCTCGAAGCCGGGGCCCGTGCCCAGCGCGTGCACCAGGTAGTAGGCGACATCGATGTCCCGCAAGGCCGTGCGGAGAGATTCCGCGTCGGTCACGTCGCCCTTGACGGCCTCCGCCCGGCCGGCCCACGGGTGGTCCCGCAGCTTCTCAGGAGTGCGCGCCAGACAGCGCACGCCGTGCCCCGCGTCCAGCAGCTCGGGGACGAGGCGGCCGCCGATGTACCCCGTCGCCCCCGTCACCAGGCAGCGCAGCCCGGTCCCGGTGCCCTTGCTCTCCATAGCGCCTCCGCTTCGGGTCATGTCCTTCGCCCACTGTGTCCGCACGGCGGCGGTCCGGCTTCCCGGGCGTACCCGGCGCGCGGTCCGTACTGCGATTTCAGTACAGGCAGTGTCCGCAGCTGCACGACGACGGGACGGCGCTGCCCGGAGAGCCTGGTGACGTACCCGAAAAGATGTGGAGATCTTCGTCCCGTGGCTACTTTTCTCTGTCGAATCGGCCGCCTGGCCTTCCGGCGCCGTTGGCCCGTTGCCCTGTTGTGGCTGGCCGTACTGGCGGCCGTCGGCTTCGGCGCCGCCCAGGCCCCCGAGACCCCCGACGAGGGGTCATCCATGCCGGGTATCGAGTCCCAGAAGGCGTTCGACCTGATGGAGCAGCGCTTTCCCGGCGCCAAGGCCGACGGGGCGAGCGCGAGGCTCGTGTTCGTTGCTCCCGAGGGGCAGAAGGTCACCGCGACCGAGAACCGGGCGGCGATCGAGACGGCCGTGTCCGAGGCGGCCGAGGGTCCCCAGGTCGCCGGTGCGGTCGACCCCTTCCAGGCACAGGCGGTGAGCGAGGACGGCTCCACGGCGTACGCGACCGTCACCTACAAGGTGGCCGCCGCGGACCTCACCGACGCCGGCAGGGCAATGCTGGAGGACACCGTCGAGCAGGCGCGGGAGGCCGGGCTGACGGTCGAGGTCGGGGGCAGCGCGCTGGCGACGCAGCCGGCGGCGGGCGGTTCGGCCGAGGCGATCGGTATCGCCATCGCCGCCGTCGTCCTGCTGATGACCTTCGGCTCGCTGGCCGCGGCCGGCCTTCCGTTGCTGACCGCGGTCATCGGCGTCGGCGTGAGCATGGCCTCGATCCTGGCCCTGGGCAGCGCCCTCGGCCTGTCGGCGACGACCGGCACCCTGGCCACGATGCTCGGCCTGGCCTGCGGTATCGACTACGCCGTGTTCATCGTCTCCCGCTACCGCGAGGAGCGGGCGAAGGGCCATGCGCCCGAGGAGGCGGCCGGGCTGGCCGCGGGCACCGCAGGTTCCTCGGTGGTCTTCGCCGGTCTCACCGTGGTGATCGCGCTGGCCGGTCTTTCGGTGGTCGGCATTCCGATGCTGACGAAGATGGGCCTGGCCGCCGCAGGGGCGGTCGCCATATCCGTCGCCATCGCGCTGACGCTGGTCCCCGCCCTCCTCGGCTTCTGGCCGCGCGCGGTGCTGTCGCGCTCGGCCCGCAGGAGCGGCAGGAGCAAGGAAGGCGGCGAGAAGAACGGGGGCAGCCGCTGGGCGCGATTCGTCCTGCGCCGCCCGGTCCCCGTACTGCTGGCCTCGGTCGCGGGCCTCGGCGTGCTCGCCCTTCCGGTGGCCGACCTGCAACTCGGGATGCCCGGAGACGAGGCCAAGCCCACCTCGACGACCGAGCGCCGTGCGTACGACGCGCTCGCCGAGGGCTTCGGCCCCGGCTTCAACGGGCCCCTGACCATCGTGGTGGACGGCAGGGGAGCCGAGGACGCGAAGGCGGCGGTGACCGCGATCGAGCAGAGGATCGACGCCACCGACGGGGTCGTGTCCGTCTCGGCCGCCCGGTTCAACCCGGCCGGGGACACGGCGGTGTTCTCCGCCGTCCCGGCCTCCGGGCCGAGCGAGGAGCGCACCAAGGAGCTCGTCCACACCATCCGTTCGGAGCGCGGCGCGACGGAGTCCGCGACAGGGGTGAGCTTCGAGGTCACCGGCACCACCGCGATGAACATCGACGTCGCCCAGAAGGTGCAGGACGCCCTGCTCCCGTATCTCGCGGTCGTGGTGACCCTGGCCGTGCTGCTGCTGATGCTGGTATTCCGTTCCGTACTCGTACCGTTGAAGGCGGCCCTCGGCTTCCTCCTGTCGGTGCTCGCGGCGCTCGGCTCCGTCATCGCGGTCTTCCAGTGGGGCTGGGGCGCGAGCCTCATCGGAGTGGAACAGACCGGCCCGATCATGTCGCTGATGCCGATCTTCCTGGTGGGTATCGTGTTCGGTCTCGCCATGGATTACGAGGTGTTCCTCGTCGCCCGTATGCGGGAGGCGTACGTCCACGGGGACCGGCCGGGCCAGGCGGTCGTCACCGGCTTCCGGTACAGCGCCCGGGTCGTCGTGGCGGCGGCGCTGATCATGATGGCGGTGTTCTCCGGGTTCATCGGCGCCGGAGCATCGATGATCAAGATGATCGGGTTCGGACTGGCGGTGGCCGTGCTGTTCGACGCGTTCGTCGTCCGTATGGCGCTGGTCCCCGCCGTCCTCGCACTCCTCGGCAAGGCGGCGTGGTGGATGCCGCGTTGGCTCGACAGGCTACTGCCCCGCATCGACGTGGAAGGTGAGGCTCTGCGCACCTGCCAGCCGGCCGCACCGGACAGGACGGAAGCGGCCGACCGGGACGCCGTTTGCGTCTGACACCCCGAGTCGCGAGTCAGCCCGTGCACGACACGGGCGGACTCGCGCGCCAGCAACGGCCGCCCGTGCGGGAACGGGCGGCCCGCCCTGCGTCCGAACCGTCGCCGCGTCGCGGACCATGACTGCAGCACCCCGATCGGAGAACTCGATGAACACCGCATGGCAGCGCTGCGTGGCGGCCCACCCGCGGGCTGCAGACGCGGCAGTGGCGCTGGTGCTGTTCGCCGTCACGATCCCTGGCAGCCAGCTCAGCACCACCGATCCGGGCAGCCGGATCTCATGGTGGACAGCCGCCCCGATCGCGGCCGTCGGCTGCGCCGCCCTGATGTGGCGCCGCAGTCGGCCCAAGACCGTCGTCGCGGTCACCACGGCCTGCTCCATGGCCGCGAGCGCGCTGGGCGTCCTGCTCACCCCGCTCCTGCTGGGACCGGTGATGGCGGCGCTCTACTGGCTGTCCCTGACCGCCGACCGCAGGACCATCCGCATCTGCACACTCGCCACCGCCGCACTGCTCGCCGCCACGGCGCTGATCGCCGACCCCGTCAACCATCCCTTCGCCCTGAAGACGCTCAACCCCGTCGCCTGGGTACTGCTGCCGCCCGTCTACGGCACCGCCATCCGGATGCGGCGCGCCTACCTCAAAGCCGTCGAGGCCCGCGCCGAATTCGCCGAGCGCACCCGAGAGGAGGAGGCACGGCACCGGGTCGCCGAGGAGCGCATGCGCATCGCCCGCGACCTGCACGACGTCGTAGCCCACCACCTCGCCCTCGCCAACGCGCAGGCCGGCACCGCCGCTCACCTGGCGCGCACCGACCCCGTCCAGACGCAGAAGATCCTCGACGACCTCGCGGGCACCACCTCATCGGCGCTGCGGGAGCTGAAAGCCACCGTCGGGCTGCTGCGCCAGGCGAACGACACCGACACCCCGCTGGAACCGTCCCCCGGACTCGCACGCCTCGACGACCTCACCGCCTCGTTCGCCTCCGCCGGCCTCACGGTCACCGTCACCACGGAGGGCGAGCCGCAGGAGCTCTCACCCGGAGTCGATCTGACAGCATTCCGGATCGTGCAGGAAGCACTCACCAACGTGGCCAAACACGCCGGCACGAAAGCGGCGCACATCGAACTCGCCCACACCTCCGCCGGACTGACCGTCACGGTCACCGACGAAGGACCCGCCGAAGGAAGCACAGTGGCGCCGGCAGGCGAGGCCGCGGGCCGCGGCTTCGGCCTCATCGGTATGCGCGAACGCGCCCACTCGGTCGGCGGCCACCTGCACACCGGCCGCCGCCCCGAAGGCGGCTTCGAAGTCACCGCCCACCTGCCGCTGCACTCCCGGAACCCGGAAGAAGACCGCACCCCATGACCATCCGCGTCCTGCTCGCCGACGACCAAGCCCTGCTGCGGGCCACCTTCCGCATCCTGATCGACTCCTGCGACGACATGGTCGTGGTCGCCGAGGCCGCCGACGGAAGGGAAGCGGTCGACCTCACCCGTACCACCCGGCCCGACATCGTCCTCATGGACATCCGCATGCCGGGTACGGACGGCCTGGCGGCCACGACCACGCTCTGCGCTGACCAAGACCTGGCCGCCACCCGGGTCCTCATCCTCACGACGTTCGAGACGGACGAGTACGTTGCCCGGGCGCTCCGCGCAGGTGCCAGCGGCTTCCTCGGCAAGGACGTCGGCGCCGACGTCCTCCTCACCGGCATCCGCACCGTGGCCTCCGGCGACTCCCTGCTCTCCCCGCAGGCCACCCGCGCCCTCATCACCCGCTTCCTCGCGACACCCGAACCGGACAACCACCTGGCAGCGCCCGAACTCCTCGCCGCGCTCACGGCCCGCGAGCGGGAAGTGATGACGCTGGCCGCCGAGGGACAGTCCAACGCCGAGATCGCGGGCGTCCTCGTCCTCAGCCCGCTGACCGTGCGCACCCACATCCAGCGCGCCATGAACAAACTCCACGCACGCGACCGCGCCCAACTGGTCGTCATCGCCTACCAGTCGGGCCTGGTCAGGCCCACGCCACCGCCGCCCCGGCACTGACGGGCGCGCGCGGCGGCCGACGGTCAGACCTTGTCGAGGTCGCGCTCCTTGGTCTCGGGGAGGGCGAGGACGCAGCCCAGCGAGAGCAGGGCCATGGCGCAGCGGTGCCGCCGCGCCGCCCATTACGCCACCGAGGTTGTAGGAGAACCCGGCACCGGAGTAGCGCATGCGGGTGCCGAACGGTTCGGGCGGGTACGCGCCCGCAGGGCCGTAGATGATGCTCATGCAGAGCAGGGCGCCGCTCAGTGCGACGCGATCAGCGCGTAGTTCCTGGTGTCCAGGAGCGGGAAGAGCGCGGCACTCCACACCTCACCGAAGGCAGCGCCCGCGATGATCAGCTTGCGGCGGCCGACGCGGTCGGACCAGCGTGCGACGAAGAACGCGCTGCTACGCCAGATGCCAGATGTCAGTCGGCGGAGACCGGTCGTTCGAAGAACGTCTCCAGCGCGACCGTCGCATGCGTGCCGCTCACGCCCTCGATGGCGTACAGCCGCCGCAGGACCTGCTGCAACTGCTCGGTGGTGGCCGTGCGCACCTTCACCAGAACCGACGCTGCGCCCGCGATGACGTGCGCTTCCTGGATCTCCGGGATAGCGGCGAAGGCTTCCGCCGAGTCACCCATCCAGGCCGACGAGTCGACCATGACGAAGGCGAGTACGTCACGGCCGAGGGCTGCCGGTTCGACCTCCACCGTCGTACGGCGGATGACACCGCGCTCGCGGAGCTTGCGTACGCGCTCGTGCGCCGCTCCCGCCGAGAGGCCGACCGCCTTGCCGAGCGCCGAGTACGCCTGCGTGGCGTCGCGCTGGAGCTCCACGATCAGCGCGCGGTCGATGTCGTCCACGATCCCGTTCACCATCCCCATGGCCACACCATATCTGGTTCTGACATATTAAGATCATCCTGAATGAGATTCGGGAACAGTCGCGAGGGGTGGATTGTGTCCGGCGAGATGGTCAACAACCTGTACGAGGTCCTGGACGAGCGTTTCCGTACCGGCAGGTGCGCAAACGGAGACGTGCGGCTCGAACGGCTCCACGCCGACTGCCGCTGGGCCGAGGGGCCGCTCTATCTGCCCGCCTGGCGGCAGTTGATCTGGAGCGACATCCCCAATGACCGCCTCCTGCGCTGGGACGAGGCAACGGGCGCGATCGGTGTCTTCCGTTCCCCCGCGGGTCACATCAACGGCAACACACTGGACCGCGAGGGCCGGTTGGTGAGCTGCGAGCAGGGAAACCGCCGCGTCACCCGCACCGAGCACGACGGCCGCATCACCGTGCTCGCCGACCGCTTCGAGGGGAAGCGGCTCAACAGCCCGAACGACGCGGTCGTACGCTCCGACGGCTCGGTCTGGTTCACGGACCCGGACTTCGGGATCACCAGCGACTACGAGGGATATCGCGCCGAGAGCGAGCTCGGCACCTGTGACGTCTACCGGATCGATCCGGTGACCGGTGAGGTCCGCCGGGTCGCTGACGGCTTCGACGGGCCGAACGGCCTGGTCTTCTCCTCGGACGAACGGCAGTTGTACGTCGCCGACACGCGAGCCCGCCAGATCCGCGTCTTCGATGTGCACGAGGACCGCAGCCTCTCCGACGGCAGAGTCTTCGCCGCGCGCACCGACGGCGGCTTCGACAACATCCGCATGGACGACGGCGGGCGACTGTGGGCCGCCGCGTTCGGCGACGGCGTGCACTGTTACGACCCGGACGGCACCCTCATCGGCAGACTGCATGTGCCCGAGCCGGTCTCCAACATCGCCTTCGGCGGACCGAAGAACAACCGGCTCTTCATCACGGCGACGACCTCGCTGTACTCGCTGGAGATGGCCGTGACGGGGCTGCCACGGGTCCGGTGATCCCAGGTCGCGGCATGTCCGGAGGCGCGTCCGGTCACAACGGGTGCGGCACGACCACGACTTGGACGTCGTCCTCGTAGACCACGCGCCCCGGTGCGGTCGACCTCAGCGTCTCGCATGCGATGCCGTGGGCTCGGAGTACCGTCAGATATCCGTCGACACGTTCGAGGAGATGCGTCGCCGTCGGTTTGAACCAGGCGGCGGCGCAGGGGTTGACGGCTGGGTCGTAGACCGTCGGGTCCACCGTCGAGGGATCGAGGTAGGAGGCGTCGTACCAGGCGTTGTTGAGGAGACGGAAGTGCTCTTCGGCGGCGCTGAGCCGACCGCTGCGACCGAGATTGTTGACCAGGCCGAACACTCCGGTGAAGTGGCCCCGCTCATTCGGGACGACGGCCTGGAAGCGTACGTACTCCGTCCGGTGGTGGCTCTTCCCGTCAGTCATCGGGCGAGCCTGCCACACCGTCGTCAGTGAGGGCCTGTCGGGGGGAGGATGTCGGAGGCGCCATCGGCCTTCGCCGCGTCGGCGAGGGCCTCGGCAGCGGCCTCGGCGGCCTGTGCGGTGTCGTCGGCGGCGGCGTATGCGGCCTTGTCGTCGGGTGCCTTTTCCTGTGTGGCCGGCGACTGGGGCAGCGCCTCGCCGAAGGCCCGGGAGATGCCCTGGAGCGCGGAGGTGACCTCGCTCGGGATCACCCAGAAGGTGCTGCCCTGGCCCTGCGCGAGCTGGGGCAGTGTCTGGAGGTACTGGTAGGCGAGCAGTTTGGGGTCGGGATCGTTGCGGTGCACGGCCTGGAACACCTCGTCGATGGCCCTGGACTGGCCCTCGGCCTTGAGGATCGCGGCGGTACGGTTTCCCTCGGCACGCAGCACGGCGGACTGCTTGTCGCCCTCGGCCGTAAGGATCTGTGCCTGGCGTTGTCCCTCGGCGCCGAGAATCGCGGCCCGCTTGTCCCGCTCGGCACGCATCTGCTTCTCCATCGCGTCCTTGATCGACTGCGGGGGGTCGATGGCCTTGATCTCCACCCGGTTGACCCTCAGCCCCCATTTGCCGGTCGCTTCGTCCAGTACCCCACGGAGCTGGCTGTTGATGGTGTCGCGGGAGGTGAGGGTCTTCTCCAGGTCCATCGATCCGACGACGTTGCGCAACGTGGTGACGGTCAGCTGCTCGACCGCCTGGAGGAAGTTCGCGATCTCGTAGGCGGCGGCCCGTGGGTCGGTGACCTGGCAGTAGATGACGGTGTCGATCTCGACGACGAGGTTGTCCTCCGTGATGACCGGTTGCGGCTTGAAGGAGACGACCTGTTCCCGCAGGTCGATCGGTGGATGGACACGGTCGATATACGGAACGACGACGTTGAGGCCGGGTTGCAGGGTGCGGTGGTAGCGGCCGAGTCGCTCGACGTTGCGCGCGCGTGCCTGGGGCACGATGCGTACCGCTCGCAACACGGTGAAGACTGCGATGACTGCGACGATCAGGCCGGCGATGAGGAAAGCCGAGACTTCCACGGTCACTCCCGGGGGTAGACGAGCGCGGTCGCGCCGCTGATCTCTATGACGTCGACGGTCGTTCCCGGAGGAATCACCAGCGTCTCGTCATAGGCGCGGGCCGTCCATTCCTCGCCGCCGATGCGGACCCTGCCGCCCGCGCCCGTCACCTCGGAGACGACATGGGCGGAGCTGCCGACCAGTGCGTCGATGCCGAATCGCTCCGCCTGGGGCTTGAGAATGTGGCGCAATGCGAGGGGGCGCAGGAACAGCAGGCCGGCCGTCGCGGCGATGGTGAACACCACGAATTGGAGGGGTAGCGGAAGTCCGACCGCGGCGAATCCCGCCGTGACCAGCGCGGCCCCTCCCAGCATTCCGAGCGCGGCGGTGAGGGTGACGATTTCCACCACAGCCAACACCGCTGCGACGATCAGCCAGATCAGCCACAGATCCATGAGCAGCCCTCCTCACCGGTGCGGCGGGTGCGCGAATGGATGGACCGGCGGGCCCATTAGGATGATTTTACCCATTCTGCGGGTCTGGGGCCTGGGGCGGCGGGTTCAGAGCTGCTGGTCGTCGCCGTGGTGCCCGAGGGCGCGACCGAAGCGTTCCGAGATGGCCGGCATCAGGCTCTCGCCGTCGGCGGGACGGTCCAGCCCGAACACATAGCCCGGGAAGTCCAGGTCCTTCTGTACCGCCCAGATCCCGGCATGGTCGTCCGGCGGGAGGATGTGTGCCGGGTCGCCGACGGCGACCCAGCCGATCGGGACGATCGAATCGGTGGGCAGGACGGTGCGGAGGTGCACGATGCCGTTGATCCGTACTTCGGAACGGGTCCCGATCCGTGCGCCGTTGAAGACGCGGCTGCCGGTGGCGAGGAAGACGTCGTTCTCGACCCGGCAGCCGGTCAGGTAGGACATGGGGCCGACCAGGACCTGCCGTCCCAGAATCAGCGGATCGCGCCGGGTGCCGCGCAGGACCGCGTTCTCCATCACGATGCTGCCCTCGCCCACCTCCACCGGCCCGCCTTCGGCGGTGAGAACCGCCCCGAACAGCACGCGGCACCCTGCCCCGACGCGTACGTCGCCGCACAGGGTGGCGGTCGGAGCGACATAGGCCGTGGGGTGGACTGTAGGAGAGCAGCCTTCATGAGTGATCAGCATGCCCCGATCATGCCGCGCCGCAGGGCCGGGCGTGGCATGACTTCACCGAGGACGATCCGCACCGGGCGCGATCCGCAACAGGCACGATCCGCACGGGGCTCGGCCGGGCCGGTTTCCGCTCAGCGTTCCGACAGCTCCGACGGGGCTTCCTGGACGACCCAGCCGTTGCCGTCGGGGTCCTCGAAGGACATGAACGAGTTCCAGGTCTCACCCTTGCCGTCCTCCCAGCCCGTGGCGCCGACGTGGCGAACGGGGGAGACGTCCACACCGCGGCCCACCAGCTCCGCGCGGGCCGCCTCGATGTCGGTGACACAGAGCTGGAGACCCTGCAGTGTGCCGGGGACCATCTCCTTCATGCCGGGGGCCGCAGGCATTCCCTCGAGCATCGCGATGGAACACCGTGAGCCGGGCGGGGTCATCTGGATGATGCGCATGCCTGGGGCCACCTCGTCGTCGAGGTCCACCTTGAAGCCGGCCTTGTCCGCGTAGAACTCCTTCGCGCGGTCCATGTCGGTGACGGGGACCGGGATGACCTCAAGAGTCCAGTTCATGGAAAGCCTCCTCAGAAATGCCAGAGCGCCTGGCAGAACGGATCGCCCCGACGAAGCCGAAGGCCGCACGGAGCGCGACCGCCGGCACGAGGCCGGGTCCACCGTCTCCCACAACGGAGTGGTCCCGCACGCCGAACCACCGGATCGCCGCCGATTCATCAGGGCGCCGGGTCCGAGCGCATGGTCGTGCGTGGTTCAACCGTTGCCCGGCATCCGCGTCAGGCGGGTTCGCAGTTCGGCTGCGGAACTGTCGCACGGTTCGGGTAGTGCGGGGAGCAGAGTCAGGGCCGCGACAAGGAGTTCCCTGGTTGCCTTCGGGTCGTCTCGGACCGCTTGGAAGGCTGTCGTGGCGGTCATCGGGGCCAGCCGGTACCGCCAGGCCGGGTGAGCGTGCGTCGCGGCGTAGTGCGCCGTCAAGGTCTCAAGGGGAGTCAGTTGCCCTCCTGCACGCCGGAGGAGCGGTGCGAGACCCACCTGAGCAACCGTGCGACAGATGTCGTCCGGGTCGGCCCAATTACGGCGGTGGTCGTCGCGTACCTGGTAGACCACCGCGTACACCAGCCGGCGCTCGCGTTCCGTGCACGGGCTCGGGAGCGGCACCTCCCGCCAGAACTCCTCGACTGCGCGTGGAGTGATCTCGGTGCGGCGCCGGGCATCGGCAGGAGTGGTGGCGACGGCCAGCCGGACGGCGCCGAGGGCGACGGCATCCTCCGAGAACCGGCGTATATACCGAAGCCCCTCGGCGGCATCCGGATCCGCCTCGCGAGCGGCGCTCCGTACCTGCTCGATCGTCGGTCCGTCGGTCCATACGAACGTCCACACGCCCGTGGAGCCGGAGTGCTCGGCTTCGATCGTCCCGTCGACCGCGGCGGCCAGTCGGCGAAGCCGCGTAGCGCGGCCGCAATCGGGGCAGCAATCGGTGGGACCGGAATCCGTGGGGTCCGAGGTCATCTGCCGCGTCCTTCGCCCTGCGGATAGCCGATGCCGGCGATGCTGTCCGCGAGCCGGTCCAGGGACACCTCGGGGTTCAGGTCCGAGACGATCTCGGGCGTGAGTGGCCGCAGCGCGTATACGTGACGTACGGCTGCCAGGTCGACCGGGATTCCGTAGTACCCCGCAGCCCAGTCCGCGTACTCCTCGGGAGAACCGTCGGTGAGGAAGCCGAACAGCCAGTCCGCGCCGTCCGGAACGGTGGAGCTGCCGTCGAAGTCGACGTCTCCCGTCCGCCATTGACTGTCCTCCGCCTCCCGCCACAGGCAGGCGGTCATCGCCATCGCGCGGCAACGGTTCCGCAGCGCAGAAATGTCGGGCAACTGTCGAGCCGCATCACGAACGGTCATGCGGACATCTCAACAGACACCACTGTCATTGGGCCGGGGCCGGGGAGCCGCCGACCAGTCTCCGCACCTCGGGCGGAAGTTCCGAGCCCGCATACGCGGCGAACAGCATGGCTTCCTCCGGTGAGTCCCCGATGGCGACGGCCACCCAGGGAGAGATCCCGTCAACCGCGTAGGCGGTCCCCGTCGTGGCCGGCTCCGCGTTCGTGTCCTGGCGGCCTGTGTCGTCGCAAGGTGTCTGTATGGCGGCGCCGAGCTTCTCCCCGACGGTGAATTCCGCGTTCGCCACGTCGCGGTACGTTCGGGTTTGGTAGGTGAACTCGTGGACGCAGGACGGCGATTCCTGCCCACCACTGATGCTGTCAGCCGTGCACGCGGCTGCTGACATCACCACGGTCGCCGCCAGAAGTACGCGCACGCATTGCCCGGCCCAGCTCATGCGGTCCCCCTCGGTGGAGTCGACGTTCGTGCCACGTTGACGTCCGCACCCCGGATCGGGTTCCCCTGACATGACCGCACGGGGTGTACCAGTCACCCCCGAGCCGCGGGGGATACCTCCACGGCGCATGGGCCCGGTTCCCGGATGGATCAGTGGATCTTGAAGGCGCAGGCTGAAGACGTTCGGATTTCCGAGGGAAAGGACACCTTCGTGTTCAGCTTGAAACGTGTGCACCGTCGTACGGCGTGTACCACCGCGGTCGCCGCTCTGACCGGTGCGGCGTGCGCCACCATGATGACCGGCAACGCGGGAGCGATCGTCAACGGATCGGATTCCACGGAGCGTTACCCGTTCATGGCGACGATTCCGCTGTCCGCCCCCAACGTGCTGGACGACGGCGTGTGCGGGGCGTCGCTGATCGACCCGCAGTGGGTGCTGACCGCGGCCCACTGCGTCGATCCGACGCTGGTGAAGCCGGACGGCATCGTCCGCATCGGCAGCGAGCAGCGGAAATCCGGCGGCACGGTCCGCTCCATCGACAAGATGGTCACCCACCCGGGCTACAGCCTGGGCGAGCCCAACCGGAACGACGTCGCGCTGGTCCGGCTGGACCGCCCGGTGGCCGAATCGCTCATCCGTATCGCCGCGCGTCCCGGGCGTCCCGGGACTCCGACGCGGCTCCTGGGGTTCGGCACGGTCGTCGACACGACGGATCTCAGCAAGGTGGTGTTCCCCGACCGGCTCCAGCAACTCGAAACCCGCAGGGGGACGTACGCGGAGTGCGCCCCGGGCTACGCCGCGAAGACCCGGCTGTGCACGGTGAGCCGGGTGCCCCAGGCCATGGCGTGCTTCGGGGACTCCGGAGGACCGCAGATCCAACGGGGCAAGGGTGGGCGCTGGGAGCTCATCGGGACCACGTCTGGCCCGGGCGCCCCTGATGTGCCGTGCGCGGACGGGCCGGGACTTTACAGCAGCGTGCCCGCATACACCGGCTGGATCCGGAAGACGATCGGCCGGAACGGCTGACCGGGAGCTGATGGGCCGGGTCAGGCGGCGTAGGCGGACACGGTCATCGTTTCGGCGAGGACGCGCCAGAGGCCCCAGGCGCCCACACGGCTCGCGATGTTGCACAGCCTCTTCTCGGTGCATCGGGTGGGTTTGTTCTGCCAGGCGCTGACGATCAGATAGTGGAAGCCCAGGCTCCGAGTGAACGTGAAGCGGATGTGCAGACCGGCGCCGAGATCGTGCCCGGGCAGCGTGACGATCTGTAGGTAGTCGTCGGTGATGGACTCCACCCGCACCGGATTCCCGCCCAGCAGATCGCACTCGTCCTGCGCACGGATACGGGCCGGGCAGGCACCGCTCACCGGGAACATCCAGAAGTTGCCGGTGAGCTGTGCACGTATGTCGTGGGGGCTGGTGAAGGGGTGGAGCCCCAGGGAGTAGCTGTACCGGTAGAGGCCGTTCGCCGTGCCGCGTTCCGAGGCCGGTGCGGCGGTGCGTGTTCCGGCGTACGAGGCTGGTGCCGGCGCGGTGAGCACGAGCGTCGTACCGAGTACGGCGACCAGAACGGCACGGGCCGCCGAGCGGGTGAACACCTGCACGAGCCGGGTAAGCAGCACACCTGGAAGCTATGCGCCGGAGAATGTTCCGGCATCTCGGCCCGGGCCGTCCCAGTGATGCGGCAGTGGGTTCCGTCCGCCTACAGCGCGCGGAACCACGTGTCGGCTTGTCGGGGCGAGTCGAAGCGGATGACGTGGAGCGGGGCGAAGCGGGGATCGCGCGTGCGCCGTTCGATCTCGGACCGGCGCGTCGCGTGTTGGGACCATGCCGACCACGCCGGGTGGTCGCTGCGGAACCAGTCGGCCGGACGCTCCTTGTTGCCACCGAAGACGCGTTCCCTCAGCAGAGTCCTGCACAGGGACCTGCGCAGGATGCGGGGCATGACGGCGGCCTTCGGATAGTCGAGCCAGACCACCGTATCGGCGTGCTCCCACAGCAGATCGCGGACTTCTGGGTAGCCGAAGGAGTCGAACGCGGAAGGCTAGCCGCCGACACACCGGGCGACCGGTCCCCGGCGCGGAGTCTGTGGATGAACTCCGCGCCCCGCGTTCACCCGGCTGAGGGATTTGATCTCTTTGTCGCCGATGGCATGGTGAAGAACCCACGAGCCCCGGAGATCACATGCTTCACCCTCAGCCCGCTCGGCGGCGCGTCGCCCGCTTCGGTGCCGCGGCACTCTGCGCCGCATCCCTCACCTTCGCCCAGGCCGCACCGGCCGCAGCCGCCAGCCATACCGCGCCGTTCAGCTTCAAGTACCGGCTCGAAACGAATACGTGGGACCAGAACCGTGGCAGGACCACCTTCGCCATCCGCGACTGCGATGAGCCCAACGAGACCATGACAGTGAACCTGGTCCGCTCAAGGGTGGGCAGCGACACCCGCCTCGGTACGGTGACGATGAAGTGCGCCAAGGGCGGCCGGGCCAATTTCGATGCGCCCGACGCGGGCACCTACTACTTCATCCTCAGCAAGCTCGACGACGACAAGTTCTTCATCGGAAGCGCCACGATCAGCTACACCGCCTGACCGACGCGGTGACACGGCCTCACGTCCACGTGCGACTCGACATGAGCCGGGGTTGTTCAGCCGGTGCCCCAGCTCCAGCCGGACAGCCCGGCCTCGTGGAACGCCAATCCGGCGGGCAACGCGGTGGTCCCGACCGCTATGCCCATGCCGGTGTCCAGGTCTCGGCGTCAGAGCGGTCGAACCGCCCGGAGAAGAGGTGGTTGCGGAGCGCGGCAAGTGCCGGGTGCGGGTTGTCGCGGTGCCAGAGCAGTGAGTGCGGGTAGACCGGGGTCGGATCCTTCACGGCGATGCGTCGCAGGCCATGGTCGACGGGCCAGACGAAGCTTGTCTGCTCGCCGACGAAGGTCGCCAGTGACCCGGAGTCGGCGATGGTGTCCAGCAGGGGCTCGGTGCCGAAGTCGGGTCCGGTGATCTCGATGGTGAGATCGAACGCGGCGGCGAGGGCGTCGTAGTAGGCGGCCCACTCGGTTCCGGGAACGATGCCGGGCATCCAGATCCGGTGCCCGACGAGCTCGGTGGGCGTGACCGCACGGACGGCGGCGAGCTCGTGGGCCGGCCCGGTCAGAAGCTGGATGGGCTCGTCGAACGCCCGGGCGACCCCGATGTCGCCGGGGAGCTGCCGGCTGGGCCTGGTGACGGCGCGGAAGGACGCGTCGATCGTGCCGGACCGGACAGCGTCGACGGCCGCGTCGGCGTCGAAGAGGGTCACGACGTCGAGCTCGATCTCGGGATGAGCGCGATGGAAGCCGCGCAGCAGGGCGGCCGGAGCGAGTCGCCGGCCGATCACATCGACGCGCAGTGCCCGGCGGCCGGGTCGAACGGAGTTGATTGCCCGCTCCTCGGCCCGTAGGAGGTCGCGCGCGTGGGGCAGGAACGCCTGTCCGTCGATGGTGAGCTTCGCTCCGCGCGGAGTGCGGTTGAACAGCCGCACGCCGAGGATCTTCTCCAGTGTGGCGATGCGTTTGGAGACGGCCTGCTGGGTGATTGACAATTCGGCGGCGGCGTCATGGAACCGCCCGGCATCCGCGGCAGCCACGAAGGTACGCACAGCATCGAGATCCACGCCGACGATGATATCGACACAACGATTGGTTGTGCTTTCCTCGCGGATCGGTTGTTTGATCTGGGCATGTGTTCCTCGCTTTGATGCCTGTGGTCAGCGTGCGGTTGTTCAGGTCGGCGAGAGGTGCATCGGGTATGGCGGGCAGGCGGGCGCTGGGGCGGCGGTTCGGGTGGTTGTGGGCGTCGTTCGCGGTCAGCTCGTACGGCACAGGACTCGGGTTCGGTGCGTTTCCCCTGATCGCGGTCCTCGTGCTGGACTCCGGGCCGGCCCAGGTGGCGGCGCTGGCTGCTGTGGGGCGGGCAGTGGGGGCCGTGGTCGCGGTGCCGCTCGGCCCATGGGTGGAGTTCCGCCGTAAACGGCCGGTCATGGTGGCGATGGACCTGACCCGGTTCGCGGCGCTGATGAGCGTCCCCGCCGCGTTCGCGCTCGGCCGGCTCAGCTTCGCCCAGCTCCTTGTCGTATCCGTTGTCGTCGCCGCGGCCGACATCGCCTTCAAGGCGGCCGGCGGCGCGTATCTGAAGACGCTCGTGCCGCCGGAGGACCTGCTCGTCGCGAACAGCCGGTTCGAGTCCACGACATGGACCGCGACCATGGTCGGACCACCGCTCGGCGGGGCCGCGATCGGGCTGTTCGGCCCGGTGACGACCTTGGTCGCCAACGCGGTCAGCTATCTGCTCTCGGCACTGGGCATCCGCGCCATCGGCGGGAGCGAGCCGTCCCCCGCGCGGACCGGTGCACCGCGGCTGCGAGCACGCGATCTGCTCGAAGGATGGCGCCACATCCTCACCCACCCCGCGCTGCGCCCGCTGTTCCTCAACACGATTGCGGTCAACGGCCTGATCATGGCGTCCGAGCCGCTGCTCGCCGTACTCCTGCTGGACCACTTCGGGTACGCACCCTGGCAGTACGGACTCGTGTTCGCGGCCCCTTGCGTCGGTGGCCTCGTCGGCTCACGCCTCGCGCGCCGGCTCGTGGCGCGGTTCGGGCAGCACAAGGTGATGCGCACCGCGGGGATGCTGCGTGCGTGCTGGCCTCTCGGACTGGCGTTCGCCCAGCCCGGTGTCCCCGGGATCGTCCTCATCATCGCCGTCCAATTCGGCCTGGTGACCTGCTGCGGCGTGTTCAATCCGGTGCTGGCCACCTACCGGCTCGACCACACCGACCCCGACCGGGTCACCCGTACCCTGGCCGCCTGGCAGATCAGCAGCAACCTTGCCATCGCGGCCCTGACCGCCGTGTGGGGTCTGCTGGCCACAATCACCGGCCCCCGTACCGCGATCGCAGCCGCAGGCGTCCTTCTCCTGGCCACCCCGCTGCTGCTCCCACGCCGCGAGAAGGCGCCCCAGGACGAGACCGCGAGGTCTATGCGCGTTCGGTCGGAGGGCTGAGCATACGGGGCCGGGCGGCCGGTCCCACGGCCGGGAAAGCCGAGGGACCGGGCCGTGTCTACTCCCGCGGATCGGCGTACGTGCGCTGGATCACCGTTCTGCCGTGGCCCACCGCCCAGTCCGGCAGTGCGGCCAGTACCTGCTCGACCGCGTTTCCGGTGTCCAGGAACACCTGGTCGACCGTGATCTTCACCGGGCCGGTGCGCTCGATCGTCGCGGTGTAGCCCTTGGACCGGCCCACGACATCGACCACCGCCTCGGTGCCCTCGAACGGCCGGTCGTTGACCGACAGGCCGGGGCCCGTCACGGTGCCACGTCAGTGCGGCGGACGCGAGCAGCAGGGCGAGCGTCCAGATCTTCATGACCAGCGGGTCGAGAGTCATGTGGAGGTCGACCTCTACAGCCCGTCCACGGTCGATCTGGCCACACTCGTGCCAGGCGTCTCACGCGACCGGGGCGGCCGTACGATCGCCTTCACCGCCGCCGACTTCGCCGAGGCCTACCGGCTGATCCTGCTGCTCGGACAGCTCGCCACCATCAAACCTGCTTAACACCGGCCGTCGCGGTGACTCCCGCCCCTGACCGCGTACGTGTCCATCCGGTTGGCCCCCCGAATTTCCGGGGGGTGGCCCGGGTCGTCCGTTCGCTCCTGTTGTTCCTAGCCTCGAGCCATGAGATTTCGTCGCCTATGGGTGTCAGCCGCCATCCTGACGTTGACCGTGTCGGTGCCGTCAGCCGTTGTGGCCTCAGCGGTCATGCCACCGCGCTCGGCCGGGGACCGGTCCGTGCAGCATGACGCCGATCTGCTGCGGGACACCGGTGTCACAGGGGTATCGGTCCGACTGACGACGCCCGGCGGGACCGTCACAGCCCGTTCCGGGGTCAGTGAACTGGGGAGCAGCCGGCCGGTCCCCGAGAACGGCTACCTCCGTCTGGGGAGCATCACCAAGACGTACGTCGCCACCGTCATGCTGCAACTCGTGGACGAGAAGCGGCTGACGCTCGACCGGACGGTGGAGCAGGTGCTGCCCGGGGTCGTGACGGGCGCCGGGAACGACGGGCGGAGCATCACGATCCGCGACCTGCTCCAGCACACCAGTGGCCTGTACGACTACACGGCCGACGTGTTCCCCGACCCCGGCGCCCGCACGTACTACGCCAACCGATGGCAGGCCTACCGGCCCGCGCAGCTCGTTGCCATGGCCATGCGTCATGAACCCGAATTCCCGCCGCGCACGGACTGGGCGTACTCCAACACCAACTACGTGCTCGCCGGAATGATCATCGAAAAGGTCACCGGCCACACCTGGGAACACCAGGTCCACGACCGCATTCTGCGCCCGCTCGGCCTGCGGCGTACAGCGACCCCCGGCACCTCGCCCCACCTTCCGCACCCTCACGCGTCCAACTACCAGCAGTTCACCGTGGACGGCCCGCTGTTCGACACCACGATCCCCTACCGTCCCTTCGACAGCGGGGCCGACGGTTCGATGACCGGCACGGCCGACGAGGTCAATGACTTCTTCACCGCCCTGGCCGGCGGACGGCTCCTGACGCCCGCCGCACTCGCCGCCATGCGAACCGCCGTCCCTGTGCCGCAGGACAGCGGCCACCCCGCGGGTACGCGGGACGGCCTGGGGCTGTTCTTCACCCCGCTGTCCTGCGGCGGCGGGTACCTCGGTCACGGCGGAAGCGGCTTCGGTTACGTCATCCGGGCTGCCACCACGACGGACGGCCGACGGACCGTCACTGTCTCCGCGCACAGCCGCCCCGCGGATCCGCAGACAGCGGCCCGCCAGGAGGACGCCCTTCGCAGCCTGATCGACAACGCCCTCTGCCGCGGCGCGTGAGCCGGCCGGACCGGGCGTCCCGGTCCGGCCGGCATGTGTACCCTCCTGCGCCGGAAGGATCAGCGGCGCACCGTCATGCGGTGCACACCGCCGTCGACCGTGCCGACATAGAGTGTGCGGCCGTCAGCGGCGGCGGCCAGCTTGGTGGTGTTGGTGTTCTGCAGGCCGCTGGAGACGTTCTGCCACGTCAGACCGCCGTCTGTGCTGCGCAGCACACCCCGGCCGCCTTGGATGAGGCCGGATGCGGAGGAGCCGGTGGTGGCCGCGTAGAGCGCTCCGCCGACCCGCAGCAGGTCCGAGACGTGGATCGCGAGCGCGCCGGTGTCGGCGGTACGGAAGGTCTTGCCGGAGTCGCTGCTGACCCGCACGGACGAGCCGCCGACGACCACGCGCCGGCCGTCCAGCGCGATCGCGGAGACAGGACCTTCGGCGACCTTGGTCTTGGTGACGCCGCCGTCGTCGGAGCGGTACAGGCCCGAGGCGTTGCCGAGCCAGACGCGCAGCGGATCGCGAGGGTCACCGGTCATGACGTCGAAGGGGCGCTCGTGGAAGAGGTTCTTCCAGGTCGTGCCGCCGTCGGCGGTAACGAACAGCCCGTGGCCGAACGCGCTCTTGAAGCTGACCGTCACCCGGTTCGGGTCGGCCGGATGGACCAGGATCGCGGTCGGTGTCTCCGACGACGTGCCCTTCAGCCGCCACGTCCTCCCGGCGTCGCTGCTGCTGGAGACCTTGAAGACGCCGGTCGCGGCGCGCCGGACCTTCCAGATGACCTCGGAGTCCTTGGCCGAGACGGCGAGATGCGACGTGGTGACGCCGACCATGCCCTCCCCGCCGGACTGGCCCCAGTCGGGGCCGGTCACGGGAATCGCGGTGCCGTAGGTGCCGTTCGCCGTCCCGGCGAGCAGTCGCCCGCCGCTGACCGCGAGGGCGAGGGTGGTTCGGCCCTGGATGCCGATTCGCCGGTAACCGGTGCCGTCGGCCGAGCCGCGGTACAGGCCGTCCTGTTCGCTGGACACGGTCACCGAGCCGTCGGCCCAGCGGTCGTAGTCCATCGGGATCGCGGCCTTCGAGGGGGCGGTGACGGTCTTCCAGGTCTTGCCGTGGTCGCGGCTCAGGCGCCCCGCGCCGAGCAGCGTGCGCAGATACAGGTCGCCGCCGGAGACGGTCAGTCCGTTTCCGCCGCTCTGGACGGCCAGCAGTGTGGACCAGGTGCGGCCCTTGTCGTAGGAGCCGAGAACGCCCACGCCTGGAATGTGCGCCGCCACCACGGTGGAGTCGGCCGCCATGCCGTGGACGGTCTGTTGCGGCTTGTCGAGGACGAGTTGTGCCGTACCGGGGTCGCCCGTGCCGACGCCGTCGATCCGCCAGACGCCGGTGAAGGTCGCCAGGTACAGGGTGTCGCCGACGAGGGAGGCCTTGCGGACGCCGCCGGTCACGCCGGTGGGGTACGTGGCCCAGTGGTCGCCCGCGTCCGTGCTGACCAGCAGCGCGTCGTCGACCACCGCGACGAGTGTGCGGGTCCGCTCGTCCGCGACGAACGCGTCGATGCGTGCGTCGGGCACGTCGAGCGTGCGCCAGGTGCGGCCGTTGTCGTCGGTGCGCAGGATCGTGCCCCGGCGAGTGGGGTCGTCGACCGAGTTCACGGCGTACCACCAGCGGTCGGGGCGCCGGGCGTCGACCACGAGCGGTCCGGTGCCGTCGGCGACCGGAAGCCGGCCCAACTGGCGCCAGTTGGCGCCGTTGTCGGTCGTCAGCCAGGGGGCGGCCTTGTTGTACTGCGTCACGACGGCCTGCTTCGGCCGGGCGGGCGAGAGAGCGACGTCGCCGGCCTCGCTGTTCGGGCCGATGGGCGCCCAGCGGCTGGCGCGACTGTTGGCGGGCGTGACCTCGAAGGCGCTGACGCCGGTGAGGTGCCGGCCGGTGGTGGTCGTGGCGCGCGCGGTCACCCGGTAGGCGCCGGCCGCCTCGCCGGTCACAGCGGCCTGGTAGTAGCCGGCGCCGTTCATGGTGGTGGGGAGCGTGACGGGCTTGCCGCGCGGCGGTGTGACGGTGAGAACCGGCGGTGCGTTCAGCGCGGTGGGCGAGGCGATGTGCACGGTGGAGTGGCCGTCACTCGGGTCGGGGGCCGCCTGGACGACCAGGTGCCGGACGACGAGCAGGTACGGCAGCCGGATGGCTGGGCCGCGCGCGGGGGTGGCAGTGATCCGGCCACTGATCTCCGTGTCGGTGCTCGGGCGGCCGACGCGCAGGGTGACGGTGACGGTCGCGGTGTCCCCGGCGGGCACGGTGACACGCTCCGGGGAGACCGTGGTGGGACCGGTGCTGCTGAGCGTGGTGGTCAGCGGCTGCGTGCCGGGGTTGTGCAGTCGTACCTTCGCGGTGGCGTCGACGGTCGTGCCCGCCAGGTCGGCGAGGCCGAACGACACGGACGACGGAGAGGTGCTGAGGGTGGCCGAGGCGGCGGCCGCCACGTCGAGCCGTCCGTTGCCCTGGGTGGTGGGGCTCGTGCCGGTGAGCTGCTTCGCGGCGCCGACCAGCGCGGACCTGATCTCGTCGGGGTTGTGGCCGGGACGCAACTGGCGCAGCAGCGCGGCGGCTCCGGCGACATGGGGGCTCGCCATCGAGGTGCCCGACAGGCGGTACGTGCTTGTCCCGAACGCCGCGGGGACCGTGGAACGGACCTCCACGCCGGGTGCGACCAGGTCGGGCTTCAGGCCGAAGCGCGCCAGGGGGCCGCGCGAGGAGAACGAGGCGATCTCGTCGGTGGAGTCGCTACCGCGCAGCGTGACGGAGACCTTCCCGGCGGCCAGCTCGCGGCTCAACTGGGCGTACTGGGTCGCGTCGATGCCCATGACGACGAGGCGGTCCATGCGCAGCGAGTCACCTGAGGCGCGGGTCCGGGCGGTGTCGATGTGTGCGGGCGAGGCCGGTGCCTGCACCGTTCCCGGCGTGGCGGCGAGCACGGGTCCGTCGTTGGACGAAAGGCCGCCGAGCACGGCGAGCACGCCACGTTTCTCGGCTTCGCGCGCCCACTCGATGTGCTCCAGCGACAGCATCTCGGTGCTCGGCGGCACCAGAAGTTCGGCCCGTACGATTTTGCCGCGTACGTCACCGGCCCTGTCCCAGTCCTCCGCGGTCCCCTTGCCGACGTCCACGAGCGCGGCGGTGACCGGCTGCTGGGGCGGATTCGCGGACACGATGCCACGGTACGTCTGGATCAACTCGGGTTCTTTGCCCGCCAGGTACGCGCTGGGGAGCCGCACCCCGCTGGTGGAGGCACCGACCGCGATCACGCCGTCGGCAGACGCCGGGGTGTTGACGGTGCCGCCGCCCGGCCCATCGTTGCCCGCCGCCGCGACGACGACCACCCCGGCTCGCACGGCCGCGGTCGCCGCGCGTCCCAGCGGGTCGGTGCCGTCACCGGGACCGCCGAGGCTCATGTTGATGACGTCGGCCGGGTAGGGGTTGGCCGGGTCGGTCGCCGCCTCGAGCCCGGCGATGATGTCCGAGGTGTAGCCGCTGCCGTCGTCGGAAGTGACCTTGTAGGCCAGCAGGCGCGCGTCGGGCGCCATGCCGGTGACACCGCCCTTCTCGGCGGCCTTGCCCGCGACGATGCCCGCGACGTGGGTGCCGTGGCCGTTGTCGTCCATCGGATCGTTGTCGCCGTTGGCGAAGTCGAACCCGCCGACGACCTTGCGGCCCTTGCCGAAGCCGCCGCCCAGGTCGGGGTGGGTGTAGTCCACGCCGCTGTCCAGGATCGCCACGACGGTGCCCTTGCCGGTGGCGTTCACCCCGGACGGGTCCTGGCGCTGCCAGACGGCGGGGGCGCCGGTCAGCGGCACGCTGACGTCCGTCCGCACCCGGACCCGGGTGTCGGGGTGGACGGCGGTGACCCCCGGCAGTGCGGCCAGCCGTGCCATCTCGGAAGCGGGCACCGTCATCGCCACGGCGTTGACGAGCAGGCCGAGTTTGCGGGGCGAGGCCGGGTGCAGTCCGGCCTTCCGCGCTGCGCCGACGAAGGTGTCCTGCCGCGCAGCCAGTGCCTGCCGGGCGGCGCCGACACCGGAGACGGTGCCGCCGGACCGGGACGTGAGCGAGCCTTCGGGCGCGGCGGTGACCGCGGCGTTCCCGGACAGTTCGACGAGCACCCGCTGGCGCGGGTCGGGCGTGGTCGCGGTCGCGGTCGTGGCACCCGGTATCGCGGTGAGTGTCCCGGCGAGCACGACGGCTGTGACCGTGATGACCGCCGCGCGACGTGATCTTCGTGAGTTCGTAGCCATAGGGTAGGTCCTAATGCCGAAGTCACTCGCCGTACAACAGATCTTGATGGCCCATTGCTGCCGCTGGCACACGTGGGCCACTATCCGCATATGACCTCCGAGCTCACCGCCGCAGGCATCGACCCGTTCGACGAGAGCGTCTACCGGGCCGTGTTGACCCGTCGTACGGCGGCCCCGGCCGAACTCGCCGCCGATCTCGGCTGTTCCCCGGTCCGCGTGGTCAGGGCGCTGGACAGGCTGCGTGACCACGGCCTGGTCGGTCGGCTCGCGGGCGTCCGCCGCCGGTACGCGGCCATCGAACCGGGAGCCGCGGTGGAGGCCCTGGTGCGGGCCAGGACTTCAGAACTGGACCAAGTCCGTTCTGCGGCAGGTGAGTTGTCCCGCCTCTTCGCGGCGGCGCAGACCGGCGACACGACCGAGGACGAGGTGGAGATCACCACCGGCCGTGAGGCGCTCGGCCGCTGGTTCGTCCGCCTTCAGCAGGAGGCGCGCGAGGACGTCATGACGCTGGACCGGCCTCCGTACGCCC
The DNA here is from genome assembly GCF_042670885.1 of Streptomyces sp. NPDC057136. Classification (NCBI taxonomy): domain Bacteria; kingdom Bacillati; phylum Actinomycetota; class Actinomycetes; order Kitasatosporales; family Streptomycetaceae; genus Streptomyces; species Streptomyces sp. NPDC057136. The sequence goes on along the minus strand of NZ_JBHUUV010000016.1, from coordinate 47,839 downwards.
TGACCACCTCCAACCCGGTGGAGGCCACGGCGATGGGGCGCGGCGTACACTACCGCGCGGTCTACGCTCCCGAGGCGCTGGAGTGGCCGGGGGTGCTCGACGACATCCGCGAACTCGTGCGCCACGGCGAGGAGGCGCGGGTGATGCCTGGCCTGCGCATCAAACTCGCCATCGCGGACCGCCGGTTGGCGCTGATGCCGCTCTCCCTGGACCTCAACGACGTGCGCGCCGCGGTCATCCGACCCTCCACCTTGCTGGACGCCCTCACCGACTACTGGGAGCTGTGCTGGAAACAGGCCCTTCCGCTCAACGCCCCCGCCGATGACCCGCTCGGCGAGGAGGACCGCATGGTGCTCACCCTCCTGGTCAGCGGCCTCAAGGACGAGGCGATCGCGCGCCAGCTCGGCTGGTCGGTCCGCACCATGCGCCGGCGCATGAGTCATCTCCACGAACTGCTGGGCTCCGCGAACCGCTTCCAGGCTGGCGTCGTCGCCACCCGCAGAGGCTGGCTCTGACCCACCGCCGGATCCGGCGGCCTTCGAGCTAGGGCGCGACCCGCGTCAGGGGAAGCAGCGTGCCGCTCCAGCGCTCTTCGTCGTCGCCGGGCAGGGTGAGGCGTATACCGAAGGCGTCCTCCAGCAGCGCCAGGAACGCTGTGCAGAGGCGCCGGTTGACCAGAGACGAGCCCAAGCGGCCTCATGAAGTCGTCGAGCCGTGCCGGCTCCTGCCCCGTCGGTGCGATCGCCTGAAGGGTGTGGAAGTCGACGACGGATTCCCCGTCGACTGCGTACTTGAACCAGTGCATCGGCTTCTCGTTGTAATGGAGAGCGACGGCCTCTGTCCCCACGGATGCGGCGCTCAGGATGCGCTCATCGAGTCCGTGCGTGCCGCCCTGTTCCCACGCCCACGTCCAGAGGCCGTCGGTGCCGGTGGTGGCGACCGGTTCGTCCTCGTCGTACAGGCCGTCGCCCAAGTCGTCCGACAAGTCGGTCGCTTCGCGGGGTGCCAGAGTCTCCGGGGCCGCCTTCATCCGGGTGAGCAGCTCAGCGGGGGAGACATCCCGTACGAAGGTCAGTGTGTAGAAGGGGAAGTTCCCCCGCCGGAACAGGTCGAGGGCGCGGCCCGTGGATCCATTCGTCATCCGGCGGATGCTGCCACACGGCACTGACACCCCGCCGCACCACGGCTCCGACCCCCGTACGCCCGCGAGCCTCCCGCGACGACGGGGGCCACCGGGTCGCGGTTTCTTGCACTACTCGGCCGTCGCCAGGACTCTGTCGGCGGCGGGGCCCATGCCTGGCGCGTCCGAGGGAGCCAGGTTGGTACCGATCAGCAAAACGCGCCCGACGTCTCGGGGTCGGCTCAGTTGCCGAGCCCGGCAGGTCGCCAGTCGCTGCAAAGCCCTCGCCGCACGTTCCGACGTGACATGGACAAGCGGCTGGGCCTACACCCCGGGGTTCGTGCCGGTCTCCGCCGGACGAGCGATGCTTCGCAAGATGGCGGCGCTCTCGGGGTCTGCCGGATAGTAGGACTCGATCGAGATCTCTTCGAGCGTGATGTCCTGAGGGGTTCCGAACGTCGTGATGGTCGAGAACAATCTCAATTCGCCTTCTGGGAGGCGGAAGATCATCGGAGTCGCCACCTCCGACTCCAACTGAGGGACTGATCCGTCAGGCTCGTACTCCGCGAGGAACTCGTCAAACAGGGCGCCGACCATCGGATCACCGGTCTTGGCGACTTGGCGCGACAACCGGGCACGAAAGAGCGAACGAACTTCGGCCAGGTTGACGATCCGGGACGCGAGACCCCGCGGATCAAGCCCGAGCCGCACCATGTTGACCGGAGCGACGAGCAGATCGGGATCGACGTCTGCGAGGAAGCGATCGACCGGTGCGTTGACCATCAAGATGTTCCAACGCCGATCCACGACCAACGCCGGATAGGGCTCGTGTGCATGCAGCACCCTGGCCACGGCATCCCGAACCGCCGACATGTCCGGCTCGTCGAGCGGCCGCTCGCGATACTGCGGCGCGAACCCAGCGGCCACCAGCAGACGATTGCGATGCCGCAGCGGCACCTCGAGCTGAACCGCGAGCCGAAGCACGATCTCGGCGCTCGGCCGGGATCGGCCCGTCTCGACGAGGCTGACGTACCGCGGCGAAATGCCCGCCGCCAGCGCGAGATCGAGCTGGCTCAGCCGTCGGCTGTGCCGCCACTCGCGCAACAGGCCGCCTACCGTCTCCACAGGATCGACCTTAGTCGCACCGTCCGACCACGGTCCATGAACTCCGAGTTCATCGACAGTCCTCGACCACGCCGCCACACTCCTGGACATGAGCACTGACTACAGGAATCTGGTCCTGAACTGCCTGGAGCTGTATGGCAAAGCCGACCTCGATGCCGTCGCACCGCTGCTGCGCGATGACTACGTGGATCACGGGCTGCCGTTCCAGACCTCCACGAAAGCGGATTGGATCGCCGCAGCGCGGAAACTGCCCCTCGCCGAGATGCGGATCGACATCCGCCGTCTTGTGGCAGAAGGCGACTACGTGACGATGTTCTCCCGGCGGTGGCTGCCCGGAGGCGAGCTCGACATTGTGGTGGCCGATATCTTCCGTCTCCAGGACGGCCTGATTGCCGAGCGCTGGGAGATCGTCGAACAGATCGCGGCAGATGCTCCGAATCCGGTGGCGACCTTGTGAGCCAGCCGGCCGAGTCGTCGGCGCCCGGGTGCCGTGCTCGGTCGCTCCCTCTTTCGTGGTCAGCGGGGAGCAAGACACCACGTTCGTACTCCTGGTTCCAGCGGGAGTTGGGGCCTTGGCGCTCCGGTGGAGCTCAGTCATCCATTGCCCCGTCGGTCCGCTCCCGTAGGAAGTCGGCACGGTCGCCCTTCAGGTGCGCCACCACAGCTCGCGTACGGAGAGGCTCTCGTCGCTCGTACACCCCACGCTGTTGGAGACCTGCTCGGAGTCCAGGTTCCAGCCGACGACACCATTGCCCTTGCGGCCCAGCTCGGGGAGGCGGTTGCTCTCGGTCTGCTGTTACCGCGCCCCGGAACGGGTGTGCGGGAAGTGCGGCCAGATCCGGCACGTATCGAAGCGTGGCGAGAGCGGCGAACCCGGGCTCTTCGCTACCTGTCGCGTCATCGAAGGTGTTTGCACTGCCTGTGGCCGCTTCCGCCCGGGGAAGCATGTGCGGCAGGCGGGTGGAGCCTTCCACTGCAACAGCTGCCGTCCTCGCCGACTGCACCAGTGCGGAGACTGCGGCCGTACGGACCGCAGCCTGCCGTCCTGGCCGGTCGGCCCGCTCTGCCCTACCTGTTACGGACGTCGACGCCGCAATCCGGCCGCCTGCACCCTCTGCGGCACCACCCGGGTGTTGGTGGGATCAACCGAAGCCGGCGGCGAGGCATGCGGGCCCTGCTGAGGCATCGACGTCGACTTGCCTCCAGGCGGATCCGCCAAGAGGCGGTGAACGGGTCCTCCGTCGGACCAGACGTGGTGGACGAGCTCCGCTCAGCCCTGGAGTACATCCAGGAGGCGTGCGGGCGGTTGGCTGTCCGCATGCTCAATCAGATCGAAGTCATCACGACGAGCCCTCTGCCATCACCAGGCTAGTGGCTCGGCTCGCATCGTTGGCCGGGTAATCAACCTGCTGTCCGGCGGTCAGCAGACCGTCTCCAGGACCTGAAGAAGGGCGTGGTCCCTGCCCCGAACTGTCCGGAGCAGGGACCACGCATCTCTCTGGAAGGAACGACTCCGTCAGGAGCCGACCCGCTCGTAGCGGAGGGAGGTGTAGCCGTAGGCGTCGGAGTAGATCCGGCCGATGGTTGCCGTCCCGACGGCATCGATCCGCCGGGCCTGCAGCCGGATCGTCGTCGGCTTCTTCACTCTGATCAGCTCGCTGATCGGTGCGGTCTGATTGCCACCCACCTCGGCATCACCCGCGTTGGCGTCGATGATCTGGTTGACGAGTCGCCGGCTCTCCGGCACGGCGGTGCCGGATGTGACGTTCCACAGCCGTGCGGTGATGAAGGTGTTGACCGGGGGAAGGCCTTGGAGGCGCCCGCGGACGTCTGCGTTGAGTTCGTAGGTGCCGGTCCTGGGGAGGGTGATTTCCAGGGGAGTGTTGGTCCAGGCGCCAGCCGGCAGGTTGACTTGGGTGTGCAGATGCTTGATTCCTGTGGCCGCTGATGATGCAGGCGAAGCCGTGCTGGTGTCGCTCTGCGCAGCTACCGCGGTAGTGGCGCCAACAAGCAGTGCTGTCGCTGCGATGGCAGTGAAGCCGGTGCGCCTGGTCGGCATATTTTCTCCTGAACATAGGCGGATGAGATGTGCCCTCTACAAGGTACAAATCCACACACGACGGATATAGCCGCTGAAGGAGTGATGACAGATCCCGAGGTAGCCACTTACAAGCGGGCGTACGCCCCTGTTCCAGGCGGACCGACGCCCCTCCTCCAGGCTCACAGGCCGGACAAACACTCCTGGGCGACGCCCCACGACCACCTCCACGATCACAATCTGGAAGCAGCTGCCGTGCAACGGACGGAGGATCAGTTAGCTGGCTAACGGCCTGGGGAGGATTAGAGGATCCTTCTGATTCACTGAGGCACATGGGGATCGGGGTACTCATCACACGGACGAGACGGCTGGCGGAACACGAGGGGCGGTGGATGGCGAGCCTCGGGCTGTGGGTGGCTCGGCGCTCAAACGGGGTCGGGGACGCGGACATCGCGGTCGGGTACGCGCGGGCTCAGGCGCCAACGGCGTATGGACTGGTTTTCGTGTTCGTGGTTGAGACGGTCGGGGTGTCCTTCATGCTCGCCCCGTATCCGGTCGCTCACCTGGTCATGCTGCTGCTCGACCTCTACACCGTGTTTCTGGTGCTGGGGCTGCACGCCGCCGCAGTCACACGCCCACACGTCGTGGGGCCGGACGGGCTGCGAGTGCGGCGCGGTACGCGGCTTGATCTGCGGATACCGCTGGACCTGATCGCGTCCGCCCGTTACGACCTCCAGTTCCCGGACGCGAACAAGTCCGAGGACGGTGTTCTAGACGTGGCTGTCGCGTCGCAGACTTCGATCACTGTCCACTTGGCCCGCCCAGTCACCACCGTGAGTCTGTGGGGGCGGCGCGCGGAGGTTCATACGATCCGCTGCCACGCCGACGAACCACAGACCGCTGTCGCAGCGATCAAGAAGCTGCTGCCGATCGATAGCTGACTGGATCGGCTTTGTCACCGCAGATCGGTCATACGCAACCGCGGCGTGACATGAGAAGAACCGCACGAGTTAGGTGAGTTGTGAAGCTGACCTGGGCCCGTGCGGCCTGCTCCCATCCTGCCCTGTCCGGTGTCTCCCGCGCACACTTCGGCGAGTTGCTCGACGAAATCGCGTCTCCATGGGCAGCAGCTCGCGAGTCGGCTCTACGTGATCAGCGTGGCGGCCCCCGGCGTCGATCGGTGGGGGCCGGACGTAAGCCGAAACTGCTCTTGACCGACCGGCTGCTGGTCACCCTCGTACACCCGCGGCACGGGCTGGCGCACGCGGTCCTGGCCGAGTTCTTTGACGTGGGCCGCTCCACTGTCTCCACCGCGATCCGCCAGGTCCGTAATCTGCTGGCGGCCCGGGGGTTCGCCGTCCCTGACCGTCGCGGCCTGAGGCTGAAGACGTTGGAGGACGTCTTCGCCACTCCGAGGCCGAGGAGGTCGAGCTGCGGCTGGACGGGGCGGAGACGCAGGTTCGGCGCCCGCAGACGGGCCGGCCCGGCCGCCGGGCATCGTCTCAGGCAAGCGCAGGCAGAACACAATCAAGACGACGACGTTCAGCGACGGCCAAGGACGCATGCTGTTGTCCGGAGTCGTGCGACCGGGCCGTATGCATGATCAGACAGCGGTCCGCAGCGAGGGCATCGCCGAGCAGTTCCGCCATCGTCCCCGTGTGAAAGCCAGGGTCGACTCCGGGTATCAGGGGCTGGCCAAAGAGTTTCCCCGTCAGGTCAGCGCCCCACCGAAGAAGCCGACGGGCGAAGCCTGCGCCGGTGACAAAATACGCCGGGCGCGAGGCGCGGCGCCGCCAGTCCTCGGCCCGGATCTGCGTCGAGCACACCAACGCCGAACTGCGGCAGTGGGCTCCGCTCCGGCGGTTCACCGGCCGCCGTGAAACGTATGCCGAGACCCACATCGCGATCGCCTGCCTTGTCTCGGACAAAGCCGCCAAGCGCCCCAGCCGCCCACGGACAAGCACCGGTCCTTGCGTCGTCTCGAACACTCCGGACTCTCCCGACCACTCCGACGAGCGCCGGGTAGGAGAATAGCCACGGTCCGAATAGGGCCCCTTTGCCAGTAGTCAAGAAGGCCCGCGTCGAACACCTCTACGCGATCGCCGACGGCGAGGTCATACCCGACGAGGGCGAGCCCGAAGTCATCTTCTGCATTGGACGGGTTCGGCCCGCTCAACCTCATGCCCCACCCCGGGAAGCAGTGGGCCAAACGCGGCGGCAAGTACAAGGACCCAACCGTGAGCCGCGCCGGCGGCGCCGGGCGACCTACCACCGCTACGGCGGGGTACGGCACTTGTTCGCCGCCCTGGACCTGGCCAAAGACAAGCCCCGTGGACGATGTGGCTGCGGTTCAGCTTGGTGCTCACCTGGACGGTGAGGTCGTAGGACTGCAGGGCCGTGTACGTGTACGGGGTGTCGGGCGCCGCGAGGACGAAGTTGCCGCCCATGCCGACGAACACCTTCACCTCGCCGCGATGCATCGCCGCCCCCGAGTTCTCCATCGCGACCTTCACGCACAGCCGGCTGTGGGGTGTGACCCGCAACCCGTGGAACCCCCGGTTCACCCATGGCGGCTCCTCCGGCGGAGCGCGTGCCGCCCTCGCCGCGGGCACCACGCTGCTCGCCTCGGCCTCCGACATCGGCGGCTCCACGCGCATCCCCGCCGCCTTCACCGGCACCGTCGGCTTCAAGGCCCCCTACGGACGTATCCCGGGGGTCGCGCCGCTGTCCGCCGACCACTACCGCGTCCACGGACCGATGGCCCGGACCGTGGACGACTGCCTCGCCTTCGCCAACGTACTAGCGGGCCCGGACCCGCGTGATCATGTGTCGCTGCGCCCGAAGCTGGTCCTGCCGAGCGCATACGACCCGGTCGCGGGGATGCGTATCGCGCTGTGCGTCCGCCTCGGCGCATACGACGTCCACCCGGAGGTCGAGGCCAACACCCGCGCACTCGCCCAGGCGCTGACGGATGCGGGCGCGGAGGTCGAGGAGATCGAACTCCCCTGGACCAAGCAGGACATCCTCATATGCCTCGCGGCGCACTTCTCTGCCATCTTCGGCGCGGTCGTCTCCGAGGTCGAGGCGGCACACCGCGAGCAGATGTCGGCGTACGCGGCGGCGTTCGCCGACAACATGGCGGTCGCCCGTGAGCGCATCAGCTACCTGGATGGCCTGCGGGTGGAGACCAGACTGCAGCGCGAGCTTGGCGAGGCGATGGCCCCCTTCGACGCCTTGATCTGTCCCACCTCGGCCGTCCCCGGCCTGCCCGCCGGGGACGACCTGCTGGGGCGGCTGGTGGTGAACGGCGAGGACCACGGCGAGCCGCTGTGGGCGCCGATGACCCTTCCCTTCAACATCAGCAACCGCTGCCCGGTCCTCAACGTGGCCAGCGGTCGGTCGAGTTGGGGTCTGCCGACGGGAGTCCAGATCGTCGGCCACACCTACGACGATCCGACCGTCTTCCGCATCGGCAAGGCACTGGAGCAGCTCCGCCCCTGGGCCTACACCCCGGATCACCAGCCGGCTCTGTGACGGAGTTACGTCGTCACTCCTGAGCCTTCTCCCTCCGGACCGGGCAGGCGGACGCCGCTGTCCTGGCGGAGGCGGTGGGCAACCTGCCCGGTCCGCCGAGCTGGTTCAGGATTTCGCCGGAGATCAAGTCCTCCTTGCCCTTGAACGCATCGGCGACCACCGGATCGGTGGGGAAGACCATCTCGGCTGCGACATTGTCCTGCACGATACGGGCGAGATTGTCCAGGGCTACAAAGACCGGGTCCCGGGGAACTTCGACGGTCGGCAGGTCGATCAGGTGCGTGGCGACCTTCGCCGGATTCATGCACCGTTCGATGATGACCGACGCCTGATTCAGCTCGGAAGTCGTCCAGATCGACAGCACGACCGTATACAGGTCCTGCCATGCCTGATTGCCGATCCGGTTCCGCCACTGACGCATAAGACCTTCCACACCGGAGATCTGCGCCTCGGCCGCATACGTCATATTCGTGCGGATGCTGGGGTACGTCCTGCCCGAGAACTCCTGGAACGACGCCATGTCGAACGTTCCGCGCCCCACGGAATCACTGATGAACGTGAGCGATTCGTCGAGAATCCTTCCGCAGGAAATCTCCAGCTCGCGCGACAGGTTCGCTTCACCGAGCCGCTGACGGGCGGTCGTGAGCGTGACGGCGTAGTCCTGAAGCGGGCTGATCCAGCCGTCCGCCCGAGGTCCCTCGAACGCGACCATATCCAGGTCGTGCGGGTCGATGCGGTCGGCATTGGGGAGGTTGGGGACCTTGTCACTCACGTACGCCGCGATGGTCGAGAAGATCCCTTGAGGTACATGACTGATCGACTTGGCCAGCTCGAACACCTCGGGCACAGGGCTGACGGATTCCTGGCTCCCGTCGTGAACGAGGGTGAACCTGCCGCCCTTGGCGTCGTTCTGGACGACGATGACCGGACTCAGGCGACTGATCAGTTCGGACTTGAGCGCGGCGTAGTTGGTTCGCATACCGGCGTTGGCGGCACGAATCGCGTCGCGCGCCGCGAGCTGGGCGTCCGTCGCGGCTGCGCCCGCATGCGCGGTGGCGGCGGAGGCCGGCGGGGAGCTGCCAAGGAGCGTCGCAGTGCCGGCTGCGGATACGCCGCCGAGAAATCCTCTGCGTGTGGCCATGTCCTGTCCTTCTGCCTTCGCTGAAAGCTGTGCGTTCTGTCCTGGCGCGGCGCCGCGGGACATTTTCTACGAAGTAACGCGGCCTGCGCGGTCGCCACGCACGATCCGAAGGAAAGAGATGGCCGTCCTCGTCTGGCTTTTGTTAGCCGTCATACCTGTCCGAAACGCATCCGCGCGGCGACTATGGATCGGCATATACGCCGGTGCCTCCCTGCTCATCCTCCTGGGCGCGTTCATATACAGCGCAGATGGCCGGCGCGGCTTGTCGGCCGATACCGTTCAGGAGCCCGTATCCACCGCCTTATGACCGGCAGCCCTTCCCACCTGTGCAGCAGCAGCCCGCCCCCCAGGGCCCTTCCTCGGGGCATCCTGTGCCACCTGCGGCGCCCCCGCCGCCGACTATCCCTCCCGCAGTGTGACCGCGAAGGCCCGTACCGGTCAGGCGGGCCTTGTGCTGCGAAACGAGCGGCGGTAACTGTCGGGCGGTACCCCGACGATTCGTTTGAACTGGCGCCGGAGTGTCGTGGCCGTGCCCATACCCGTAGCCACGGCAACCGCCTCGATGCTCTTGTCCGTGGCCTCCAGCAGTTCCTGCGCGCGGCGTACGCGCTGGATCAGGAGCCACTGAATCGGCGTCTGCCCGATCACCGACCGGAACTGCCGTCCGAGATTGCGCGGGCTCGTGTTCGCCTTCCGCGCCATGTCGGTCACCGTCAGCGGCTGGTCCAGCCGTTGCTGGACCCAGGCGAGCAGGTGGGTGAGCATGTGCTCGCCCGTGACCTGCACCGGAGTGGCCACGAACTGGGCCTGTCCGCCCGGCCGATGGGGCGGCATGACAAGGCGACGGGCGACGGAGTTGGCGATGGCCGCGCCGTGATCGAGGTGGACCAGGTGGAGGCAGAGATCCACGGCGGCGGCCTTGCCCGCAGCCGTGAGCACGCTGCCGTTGTCGGTGTAGAGCACGTCAGGGTCGACGACGGCCTGCGGATAACGCGCACTCAACTCCGCGGCATGAGCCCAGTGGGTGGTGGCCCGTCGGCCGTCCAGCAGGCCCGCGGCGCCGAGCACGAAGGCTCCGGTGCAGAGGGAAGCCACCCGCGCCCCCGACGCGTGGGCCGCACGCACGGCCTCGATGAGCTCCACCGGCGGCGGATCATCGACGTCGGCGCATGCCGGCACGATCACGGTATCGGCGCCCACCGCGCGGTCGAGCCCGTGGTCGGGCTCGACCATGAACGGGCCGACCCGCACCGGTCCTGGCCCGCAGAGCAGTACGTCGTACCAGGCACCCGCTGAATCGCGCGGAGGGTTGCCGAAGATCTCGTAGGCCACCGCCAGCTCGAAGTGCAGCAGGTGACCGGCGGTCAGCAGTGCGACAGTCGGCATGTCCGGAAGTGTACGTGTGATGTCCTTCCGGACCATCACGCCTTGGTGCCACCCGAGTTGAGACTGGACTCATCAGAACAACGAGAACGGGGGAAAGCGATGAGTACGATGGCTGCAATGGTGGTTTACGGGGCGACAGGTCACACGGGGCGCTTCATCGTCGCTGAACTGCAAAGGCGTGGTTTCGCCACCGTCATCTCCGGCCGTAACGCAGCCCAGTTGGAGGCGCTGGCGGCCGAGTGGCCGGATGTGGTCGTACGTCCGGCGACCGTGGACGACGCGAGCTCACTGGACCGCGCCCTCGACGGCGCGGCGGCTGTCATCAACTGCGCCGGACCGTTCGCGGTGACGGGAGGCCCGGTCGTCGAGGCAGCCCTGCGCGCGGGTATCCCGTACGTCGACGTCGCGGCAGAGATCGAGGCGAATGCCTCGATGTTCGCCGACTACGCGGAAGCGGCCCGGAAGGCGGACATCGCCGTGGTGCCGGCGATGGCCTTCTACGGTGGGCTGGGCGACCTGCTGGTGACAGCGGCCATGGGGGAGTGGACGGCGGCGGAGGTGGCGCACGTCGCGTACGGGCTGACCAGCTGGCGCCCCACGGCGGGTACCCGAGCCGCCGGTCAGGTGTCCCACGAGCGTCGTGCGGGCCGACGGGTGCGATTCGTCGACGGCGCGCTGCAGTACCACGACGACAAGGCATGGGAGCAGGAGTGGGTCTTTCCGGAGCCGCTGGGCCGTCGCACGGTGATCTCCGAGTTCACCATGGCCGATGTCGTCACCATTCCCAGCCACTTGGCCGTGTCCGAAGTCCGCAACCACATGGCCGTCGAGGCGGCGAGGGACCTGGCCGAGAAGGACACACCGGCGCCGGAGGCGGTCGACGCTCTGGGACGGTCGGACCAGATGTTCGTCGTCGACGTCCTGGTCCGCGCGGGGGGCGTCGAGCGACGCGCCACGGCTCACGGGCAGGACATCTACGCGGTCACCGCACCCCTGGCGGTGGAGGCCGTCCAGCGAATCCTGGCCGGGCAGACGCGGACAACGGGTGTGGCATCGGCGGGCGCCATGTTCGACGCGGCGGACTTCCTCCGGTCGCTGGCCCCGTACCTGTCCGTCGAGCTCCCGCACTGAACAGTCACGCGTTTGCGTTCGTCTGCCGGGTGGCTTCGAGCCGCGACACCTCCGCCTCGCTCAGCTTCAGCTCCGCGGCCCGGGCGGAGTCGTGGACCGATGCCGGGCGGCTGGCGCCCGGTACCGGGATCGTCGTGGGGGAGCGGGCGAGGAGCCAGGCCAGGGTGATCTGCTGCGGGCTGACGCCGTGCTCGGCGGCGATGTGATGGAAGGCGGTCCCCGTGGAGGTCGGTCCTGAGGGGCCGTCGAGTGAGCTGCGAGAGATGCCGCCCAGGGGACTCCAGGGCAGGAAAGCCAGACCCAACTGCATGCTCAGCCGTAGTTCGGGCTCGCTGTCGCGGACGGCGGGGGAGTACTGGTTCTGTACGGAGACCAGTCCGTGGCCGAGCATCGCGTGCGCCTCGCGGATCTGGCCGGCGTCCACGTTGGAGATTCCGGCGGCGCGGATCGTGCCGGCGTCGAGCAGCTCGCGCAGCGCTCCGACGGAGTCGGCCCAGGGCACGGCGGGGTCGGGCTTGTGCAGCTGGTAGAGGCCGATGGCCTCCACGCCCAGTCGTTTCGCGGAGGCCTCGGCGGCGTGCTTGAGGTGCTCGGGGGTACCGGTGACGGTCCAGTTGCCGTCGCCCGGCCGGCCGCGGCCGCCCTTGGTGGCGACCAGGACGTCGGAGGTGTCACCGCCGTAACGGGCCAGGGCGCGGGCGACGAGCAACTCGTTGTGACCTGTCTCGTCGGCGTGCCAGTGGTAGCTGTCGGCGGTGTCGATCAGGGTGATCCCCGCGTCGACGGCGGCGTGGACGGTGGCGATGGCCCGCGCCTCGTCCGGGCGTCCCTCGATGGACAGCGGCATGGCTCCAAGGCCGATAGCGCTGACAGTGGTGCTTCCGATGGTGCGGTACTGCATGGTGGATCTGCTCCTCAGACGATGTGGGTGCCGACGACTTCGGCGACGGCGCCGGGCAGCCAGTCGCTGGTACGGGAGAAGGGAAACCCCAGCTCCTTCGCGCGGGTGTTGCTCATGGCGTAGGGGCGGTCGAAGGAGAACGGTGATGCGGTCTCCCCGGCACCGACGGTGCGGTAGGCGGCCTCTCGGCCGGTTTGCGCGCCGATCAAAGCACTCAACTCACGGACATCGAGCAGGCCGTCGGAGCAGGCGTTCAGCGGTCCGGTGAAGTCGGTGGCCGTGGCCGCCCACAGGAGCAGGTCGGCCAGCTCCTCGTAGTGGATGAAGACCGTGGGCCGTGCCTCGGCATGCACGGCGATCTCCGTGCCCCGGGCGATGCGCTCGATGTAGTGGGCCAGTCGGCCGGTGAACTCCTGTGCACCGCCCCCGAGTACATGGGCACTGCGCACCGAGGCGAACGCGAACCCGCTGTCCCGGGTGAAGACGGCCTCCGCCTGACGCTTTCCCTCGGCGTAGTGCGCCTCCAGGTACGTGTCGTCCTGCCAGGGCAGGTCCGGCCGAACCGGCCATGAGGCCGGGTCCACAGTTCCTTCCGGAACCGGGGTGCCGCGCGGAACCGTCGGCAGTGCGCTGGTCGCCGGGTCGTACACCTCGATCGTGGACGTCATGACGTACCGCGAGGTACGACCCCGGAAGGCGCGGGCCGCGATCGCAGCCTGCACCGGGGTGTAGCAGACCTGGTCGACCACCACATCGAAGGTGGTGGAGCCGAGCGCGGCAACGAGGGCGGCCTCGTCGTCGCGGTCGGCGACAAGGTGGTGCACACCGGCGGGTGGCCGGGTGGAGCCGCGGTTGATCACAGTGACCTGGTGTCCGGCCGCGTGAAGGCGCTGGACCAGGAGTTTGCCGAAATAGCGGCTACCGCCGATGACGCAGATCTTTTGCATGCGCCTATCCTGACCGTGTCCCGTCATCAGCAGAAGTGCTCGCTTACTGGATACGTATGAAGGAAAACTGTTGATCGATATACAGCGTCTGCGTGTCCTGCGGGCGGTTGCGGAGCGCGGCAGCTTCAACCAGGCGGCGGCGGTACTCCACCTGACCCCCTCGGCGGTTTCCCAGCACATTGCCGCACTGGAGCGCAGTCTCGGTGCCCAGGTCGTCGCCCGCAGCACCCGCGGAGTCACCCTCACCCAGGCGGGCCGGATCATGGTCGGGGCCGCCGAGTCGGTCGCAGCCGAACTCGTGCACGCACAGCAACAGGTGGACCGGCTGAGCACGGGCCGCACCCAGCTCACCGTCGCCACGTTCACCAGCGGCGGCAGGATCCTGCTTCCGGGTGCTCTGGCAGAACTGACGGCAGCCCATCCCGGCACCGTCGTCCATGTCAGGGAGGGTGAGCCCGAAGACAGCCTGCCGATGGTCCGGCAGGGCGCCGCGGACCTCGCGCTCGCCTATCACTTCGACGGCCCGCTGCCGGGATTGCCGGGCCGGAGTTCCACCCTGGAGTGGACCGCACTCATGGAGGACCCGTTGCACGTCGTCCTGCCCGAGGGGCATCGACTGGCCTGCCGCGATGCGCTCGACATCGCCGAACTGGCGGCCGAGCCCTGGGTTCTCGGCTGTCTCAAGACCGAGGCGTACCTGCGCCGTTACGCCGGGCGTGCCGGCTTCGACCCGGACATCCGCGGCACGACGACCGACTACTTCTTCGCTCGTTCGCTCGTCGCCGCGGGCCTGGGAATCTCACTGATCCCATTCATCGCGCTGGCACCGGAGGTACCGGGCCTGCGCACCGTCCCGATCAGGCCGTCGGCTCCGACCCGGCACATCGGTGTCGCCGGGATCGGCCACCGCCGCGAACGCCCGCAGGTCGCGACGCTGATCCAGGCCCTCCAGCGACAGGCGGCGACACTCGGCGAAAGGTGACCGCGGATAGACTCCCCCGCCGACGTCGCGGAGGACGCCACAAGTCAAGACACCACGTGTCTCGGCGAATTGACTCTCTTGGCCGCCCTCCGCGCTGCTCGCCCCCGCGACGTGGTGTGTCCTTCAGCCGTCAGGCTGTCGCGGACACCTCTACGTCTGCCGCCTCGGAATCGGCGGTCGACTTGGGCGCTGTGTACATGGCCGATCCCTGCTGGATCTCCTTGCTGATGATGCCCCTCTTGACCAGGGTTTCCAGGCTGTTGCGCACCACCTGAGCCGAGGTCTTGCGGTCCGGGTACACCTTCTCCAGATCCGCGTGCACCTCGCGCACCAGGCGCGGCTCTCCCGCGGGCAGGAACTCACGAAGGAGCTGGTGCAGCGGAGCCTCGGCGTCCTTGGGACCGGCTGCCTCGGTGGCCTTCTTCGCGATCGCGTTCCCGCCGGATGCCTTCTTCACTGTCTTGCTCGAGGTGCTCTTCGCGGCGGCAGCAGGCTTCTTGGCAGCAGCCTTGGGCTGCGCGGCCTTCGTGCGGGTGCCCTTGGCGGACCGCGGCTGCGGGACGGCCTTGGCGTCCGGCGTCGTGTCGGTCAGGGGTGCGGTCTCTGTGGCTTCGGTGGGGAGGGGCTGCGCGGTGGGAGCTGCGGTCGGCAGCGTGCCCTGCATGCCGGCCAGCCAGCCCTCGTCCTTCTTGAGCTGCTCCAGCCGCGTCTGCAACTGCGCGATGGTTGCCGTGAGTTCGCCCTGCTCCGAGCGATTGGCCACGAGGTCGGCGGCGAAACGCTCTGCATACGTGCTCTGCACGCTCTTCGGGTCAGTGTCTTCCAGCCTGTTGGCCACGGTCGTTCACACTCCTTGTACATGGGGATTGCTGCCGGATGCTACCCATGATGAACGGTCTGTGGTTACCGTCGCGCACATCCAACACTCGTACGGGCGTCATAGTGCCCCGACCCGGCCCATCAACTCGCCGCTGTGCGGGCCCGTTTGCGAAGCCGTACGGCGATGACACGGCAGGCCCTGCACGAACATCGGTGCACAACCGTCATACAGGCCATGGTTGTCACTCTTTGTATCCAGACTGATACGCTGCGGCACTGTGTGCTCGTGATCGGCAGCTGACTCGGCGACACCGCCTGCGGCCATGGACCCGATACGGCGACGCCTTGTCGGCCCTCGTGGTCCGGGATGCGGCGGGCAACCGATCAGTGGCTCACGGCGCTCCGGGGGAAGCGCCTTGTAACCCCCCTGCCCTGTCTGCCGGTTGTCCACCTGGAGGATTTGCATGCAGCTCTTGACGTCGCACGGTGCAGGCGCCAAGGAACATGCATGTCAAGCCAGTGTGTCCACACCCAAGTCGTCCCCGCCCTCGCAGGCCGGTGACGTTCTCTTCGATGTCGGCCTCCAGTTGGTGGAGCGGCACGACGCGGGGAGGGAGTAGCGCGAGTTCGAGTTGATGTGAGTGGCGGGGCTGGTCGATCGGCCGACTGCGCTCATGCACCCACGCGTTCTCCTGGGCGCTCCCCGGCGTCAGGAGGAAGCGAAGCAGCACCTGTTGAGTGACCGGGTTCCTCAAGGCTCCGGCGTGACCCCGTCCTGATGCGCTTCAGCGCTTGGGTGGTGGGGCCACCAGGCCGGATTCATAGGCCAGGACCACGAGTTGGGCGCGGTCGCGGGCATGGAGCTTCGTCATGGCCCGGTTGATGTGGGTCTTCGCGGTCAGGGGGCTGATCACCATGCGGTCGGCGATCTGGTCGTTGGACAGACCCTGCGCGACCAGGGCGACGGCCTCGCGCTCCCGGTTGGTCAGCTCCTCGAGTCCCGGGGCCGTCGCGGAGCCGGTGGTGGGCGGCTGGCTGACGTACTGGTTGATCAGCTTGCGGGTGATCGACGGTGCGAGGAGGGCGTCGCCCCGCGCGGCGACACGGACGGCGTGCAGGAGGTCTTCCGGCACGATGTCCTTGACGAGGAAACCGGCAGCCCCGGCCCGCAGCGCGTTGAGAACGTACTCGTCGAAACCGTAATTGGTGAGGATGACGACGTGCACCCGGGCCAGGGCCGGGTCCGCAGCGATGAGCCGGGTCGCCTCGACGCCGTCGAGTACCGGCATCTGGATGTCGATGAGAGCGACATCGGGCAGGTGCTTCTTCGCCAGGGCCACGCCTTCCTTCCCGTCACCGGCCTCGGCCACCACCTCGATGTCGTCCTCGAGGTCGAGGAGCGCGCGGAACCCGCTGCGCAGCAGCGGCTGGTCGTCGACCAGGAGGACACGGATCACGGTGTCCGCTCCACGGGGAGTTCCGCGTGGACGGTGAAGCCACCCTCGTCGCGCGGTTCCGCCCGCAGGCGACCGCCGAGTGCGGTGACGCGTTCGCGCATGCCGAGCAGCCCGACGCCGGGTGCCGGAGCGGTGGCCGGCGTAGCCGTACCGTCGTCATCGACTCGTACGGTGACGGCGTCCGGACCGTAATCGATCCGTACCGACGCCGTCGTCGCGGCGGCATGACGGGCGATGTTGGTGAGTGATTCCTGAACGATCCGGAAGACGGTCCGGTCCACTGCTGCAGGCAGGTCGTGCCGTGGTCCTTCGATTCTGAGCGCCGCGCCGAGGCCGGCCATCCTGGCCCTCTCCACCAGCTCCGGGACGTCGTCGAGACCGTGCGGCGGGGTCTTGTCGTCGTCGCGAAGCGCCTCCAGAGTCGCTCGCAACTCCCGGGTTGCCTCACGGGCGGCCTGCTGGATCGCCAGCAGGGCCTCCGGCACCTGTTCACCACGTTTGCGGGCCACGTGGACGGCGACCTCGGACTGCACCTTGATGATCGAGATCTGGTGGACGAGCGAGTCGTGCAGCTCCCGCGCGATGTGCAGCCGCTCCTCGTCGGCGCGGCGCCGGGCGGTCTCCTCGCGGGTGCGTTCCGCTTCGTCCGCCCGCCGCTCCGCCTGCCGCAGCGCTTCGCCCGCGGCGCCCGCCGCGATCAGCCAGGCAATCTCCAGGGCGCCTCGGGCCTGTGCGAGCGCCTCCGTCGTGTCGTGCAGCGAGACCAGGGCCGCGAGAGGGAGAGCCGCCAGCATGGTCACACTCGCGGCCACCGTGACGATGCGGTGCCCCGCCCGTACGGCGGCGTACACCGCGAACAGGAACGCGACGGCCGGCACGTCGAAACCGGCTGCCTGGTACCCCACCGCGCACAGCCCGGTGACCGCCAGGACCGGAACGGGAGCCCGACGACGCGCGACCAGCGCCAGACCGCCGGCCGCCAGCAGCACATAGCCGAGCGGGTCGAGATCCCCGGCGGCGGGACGCGCGGACACGCCCGTGACCAGGAGCGCCGCTGCCACACCGACGGCGATCGCCCAGTCTGTGACACCGGCCGGGACACCGGTCCGTCCTGTGCTCATGCGCGCACCTTAGCCCCGATGCCACTGCGGGCGAGTCACGCTCGGGGACGAGCGGGTGCCTACCACGCACGCGGTACCTCCACGGCGCCGGCGGCCTCCGCAGCAGCCGGGTGCACCATCGGCGGCACCCCGAAGTGCATCCGTCTGCAGGACGACCGGCGCTGCGCCCGACGACATGATCGGGCGACATCCACACCTCGAAACGAGGCGTACGAAATGAGGAGAGGGACATGAGCTCATCACGAGCCCTGACGTCGGTCCGACCCGTGCTGGCCGCGACCGGAGCCGCCCTGCTCGGGGCCTTCGTGCTCGCCGCACCGGCGGCCGCACACGCTTCCGTCGTCGCCGCCGGTGACACAGGTACCGGCTCCGGCCGACTCGGGGCCATCGTGGCCGCAGTGGTGGCGCTGACCGGCATGCTCGTCGGCGGGCTGTCTCTGGCCCGCTCCACCGGCCGCATCGGCCCCGGCACCGGCCGCATCGGCCCCGGCACCGGCCGCATCGGCACCGGCTCCGGCACCGGCCCCGGCACCGGCTCCGCGCGGCTCGGGGCCGTGGTGGCCATGGCGGTGGGGTTGCTCGGCGTGATCCTCGCGGCGCTGCACCTGGCCAACTCCACCGGTGGCTTCGGCACCGGCAACGGGCGAGCGGGGGCCATCGTGGCCGCCGTACTGGGGCTGATCGGCATGGTCCTGGGATGGCTGGCCCTGTCCCGCTCCCGCCGTACGGCCTGACGCTTCCGCCAGGTTCTGCGGATCCTAGGGGCGGGCAGCGAGGCGGTGGGCTTCGGCCGTGACCTCGGCATCGATCAGGGTCGACGTTCTGCCGTACTCAAGGATGTCGTACTCGTCATCGAGTTCGGCGAGCCGTTCAGTCAGGGGCAGCTCAAGTCCGTAGCGCCGGTGAACCCGGAAGGTGAACTCCCAAGGCGTCAACTCACCGGCGAGCATGCGGCGTGCGAGCGCTCGGGCGGCGGCTTCCTCGGCGGAACCGCCGCCGATCGGCCGGCGGTTTCGCTGTACGGTCCCTCGATGGCGGTGGCGTCGTTGCGCAGGGTGGTGGCACCACCATCCGGATCGACGCCGTTCCGCGTGACCGGGTCGGCCTGCGACAGGTCAAGTTGTCGCTCAACCGTCCCGTGGAATACCGGCACGAGGAACGGATCGGCCGTTCAACCCTCGTCGTCGGCCCAGGAGCCCGTGCCGTATGGAAGTTCGACGACATGGACCAGTAAGCCGTATCTGCGGACGCCGTCACCGAGCCCCCGTAATGGCAACCTGATGGTACGTCAGATTCTGTACCCTCAGGGGTAATTGACCGTACTCTCCACAAACGCGCGCAAGGCGTCGGACCCCTGCGCCACCCGTGCTCCAGGGCTTCTTGACGTCATTTAAGTTACCGGTAACATCGATCCCGCCTCGAGTGATCCTTCGTGTCCGACCGGTGCCGCATCGTTCGTCCGGCGGCCAAGTGCAAGGAGTTCGTGCTGTGCAACCGAAGAGTCAGACGTCCGGCAGCAGGAAGCCGACCCCAACGGTGCACACTGTGCCTGCCTTCAACGGGGCCGCCGTGGTGGCGTCCTGTATCGGCTTCGTCCTGATCGGCGCGCTCCAGGCGCTGTACGGCCCGGCCATCCCGGCGTTCCGTACGGAGTTCGGGCTCTCGCCCTCCGGGGCCGGTCTGGGGCTCAGCGCGCACTTCGTCGGTGGCGTGGCCGGCGTACTGATCTTCGACCGTCTGTACGGACGCATAGGGAACCGCCGTCTCCTGGGAGGCTCCTACCTGCTGATGGCCGTCGGTGCCGCGGGGTTCGCCGTGGCACCGACCTGGCCGGTGGGGCTGCTTGCGGCGCTCCTCGCCGGGCTCGGCTTCGGTGGAATCGACTACGGCCTCAACCAGCTCTTCGCCACCGGATTCGGCCACCGCTCCACAGCGATGCTCAACATCCTCAACGCCCACTTCGGGGTGGGCGCCATCCTGGGCCCGGCGCTGATCGGACTGGTCGGTTCCGAGCACTACCCGGCGGTCTTCCTCGGCTTCGCCGCCCTCACCCTGCCCCTGCTCCTCTGTCTGCGCGGCGTCCGGGACCAACCCCTGCAGCAGCACGCGGAGGCCAATGCAGCCCCGGCCCCGGCCGCGCCCCGCGTCCTCGGCCGCAGTCTCGGAACCGTACTGGCCGTCTTCGTCGTGCTGTACGTCCTGCATGTCGGCATCGAGGCGGGTGTCGGCGGCTGGGAGCCCACGCACCTGGTCACGGTCGGATACGGGGCGGGAGTCGCGGCGACCGCCACGTCCGTGTACTGGCTGATGATGACCGTCGGCCGATTCCTGGTCGCGCCCATCGCACTGCGCTTCTCGCCGCAGTCCATCATCACCGTCTCCTGCGCGGGCATGACGCTCTGCCTGTTCGCCGCCGCCGTACCTGCACTCGCTCCCTACGCGTACGCGGGCGTCGGCCTGTTCATCGCGCCGATCTTCCCCACCGCGCTGCCGTGGCTGATGGAGGCCGCCCCGCAGGCGCGCCGGGCAGGAGCCCTGGTTATCGCGGCCTCCATGGTCGGCGGAGTGGCCGCAGGACCGGCGCTCGGCAAAGTCATCGAGCGGGCGGGCATGAGGGCGGTTCCCCTGCTCCTGGCCGTCGTCTCGCTCCTGTGCCTCGCCGCCACCCTGTGGCTGATCAGCGCCACCCGTACCGCACCGGACCTCTCCGCAGAAGGACGCATCGAGACATGAGCCCGCTCACCACCACCGCCGACGGCTTCACGCTGCGCGGTGAACCCTTCCGGATCATCTCCGGTGCCATGCACTACTTCCGTATCCACCCGGGCCAATGGGCGGACCGGCTGCGCAAGGCCCGGCTGATGGGACTGAACACGGTCGAGACGTACGTCCCCTGGAATCTGCACCAGCCGACCCCCGGCACGCTCGACCTCGACGGCCTGCTGGACCTCCAGCGCTATCTGCGGCTGGCCCAGGAGGAGGGACTGAACGTCCTGCTGCGGCCCGGACCGTACATCTGCGCGGAGTGGGATGGTGGTGGGCTGCCCGCCTGGCTAGCCTCCGACCGCGACATCAGGCTGCGCAGCAGCGACCCTCGCTTCAGTGCACTTCACCCATGGTGTGGGCGACCGCGCGCAGGTCTTCGTGGACGGCGCCCCGGCCGGCGTCCTCGAACGCGAGCACCACCAGGAGAGCCTGACGGTGCGTGTTCCGCGCGCGGGGGCCGGACTCGACGTGCTGGTGGAGAACATGGGCGGGGTCAACTACGGACCTCGCATCGGTGACGACAAGGGCCTACTGGGACCGGTGTCCCTCGACGGCGTCGTACTGGGGGAGTGGGACTGCTACCCCCTGGCCCTGAACGACCTCGCCCCCCTGACCCACGCCCCGCACGACGAGGCGCAGGCAGGACCGGCGTTCCACCACGGCACCTTCCACGTCGAGGCACCCGCCGACACCTTCCTCGCGTTGCCGGGCTGGACGAAGGGACAGGCATGGATCAACGGCTTCAACCTCGGCCGTTACTGGAGCCGCGGCCCGCAGCGCACCCTCTACGTGCCCGGACCAGTCCTGCGTACCGGAGCCAACGAGCTGGTGCTCCTCGAACTCGACGCCACGGTCACTTCACGAGCCCTTCTGACCGATAGCCCCGACCTGGGAGTGGAGAAATCCTGATGCGAAACCACCTGCGGCTGCCGCCCCCTGCTGCCCCTCCGCTGTCGGGGCACCTGCCGTTCAGTGACGCGCCCGACGTCACCGACCCCATCGAGGTGACCAGCCGCTACCTCACCCGGGGCGGCCGTCCCTGGTTCCCCGTCTCCGGCGAGTTCCACTTCAGCCGTTACCCCGCAGGACAGTGGGAGGAGGAACTCCTGAAGATGAAGGCGGGCGGGATCACCGTCGTCGCCGCGTACGTGATCTGGATCCACCACGAGGAGATCGAGGGCCGCATCCGCTTCGACGGCGACCGCGATCTGCGGCACTTCGCCGAGCTGTGCGCCGTCCACGGTCTCGACTTCATTCCCCGGATCGGGCCCTGGTGCCACGCCGAGGTCCGCAACGGCGGCCTGCCCGACTGGGTGCTCGGCCTCGACTGCGTACCGCGCACCGACGACCCCGCCTATCTGGAGCCCGTACGGCGGTGGTTCGCGGCCATCGGCGAGCAACTGCGGGGACTCGACCGGGCCAACGGCGGCCCCGTGGTCGCCGTCCAGATCGAGAACGAGCTCTACGACCGGCCCGGCCACCTGCTCACCCTCAAACGGCTCGCCCAGCGCAGCGGCCTCAGCGCGCCCCTGTGGACGGCCACTGCCTGGGGCGGCGTCCACCTGCCCCCCGACGAGTTGCTGCCGCTGTACGGCGGCTACCCCGAGACCTTCTGGACCGAGGCCCACGGCGGCTGGCCCGACACCTGCCGCACACACTTCTTCTTCACCCATCAGCGCGACGACGAAGGCATCGGCGCCGACCTGCGGCCCACGACCCTACGGGGCGGGGAGGGCGCGCCCACCGACCGGTTCCCCTGGGCCACGTGCGAACTCGGCGGAGGCATGGCCCACTCCTACCACCGGCGGCCGCGGGTCGACGCCGCCGATGTGGCCGCGCTCGGACTCACCAAGATCGGCTGCGGTTCGACCTGGCAGGGCTACTACATGTTCCACGGCGGTACGAACCCGACGGGCGAGCTCAGCACCCTGCAGGAATCACACGCCACCGGCTACCCCAACGACCTGCCGGTTCTCACGTACGACTTCCAGGCTCCGCTCGGCGAGTACGGCCAGTACCGGCCCTCGTACCACCAACTGCGCCTGCAGCACCTGCTGCTCGCGGACTTCGGACACCGCATCGCACCCATGACCTCCGTCCTGCCCCAGGAGCAGCCCGTCGGACAGGACGACCGTTCCACCCTGCGCTGGGCGGTGCGCTGCGACGCCGACGCGGGATTCCTGTTCGTCAACAACCATCAACCGCACGAACCGCTGCCCTCCCACCCCGGCACCACCTTCGGGATCGACCGGCCCGACGGCACCGAGCTTTCACTGCCCAGCACGCCCGTAACGATCCCCTCCGGCGCTTCCTTCTGCTGGCCGCTCCGCATGCCGGTCGCGGGGGCACGGCTGGAGTGGGCAACCGCCCAGCCGGTGTGCCGGGTCGACAAGGACGGGCAGACCGTCCTCGTCCTCGCCGCCATCGACGGCATCGAACCCGAACTCGCCCTGGACGCCTCCACGGTGTCTTCGGTGAGTGCACCGAGCGGCGACATCACCCATGTCGACGGGCGCATCCTGGTCACCGGCCTGACAGCGGGAACCGATGCGCTCGTGGAGATCGAGACCGCCGACGGAGGCCGCGTCGGCCTGCTCGTACTGGACGCGGCGACGGCACCGAGCGTTTACCGGGGCCGTGCCTGGGACGCCGAACGCCTGGTGCTGTGTCATGAAGGGGTCGTCTTCGACCACGACGAGGTACGCATCCACAGCACCGCCGCGGAACCGTCCTTCGCGGTCTTCCCGGCCCCGCAGCAGCCGCTGAGTGCGGCCGACGCCCAGGTGCGCACGGAACCGGACGGGGTCTTCACCCGCTACCGCCTCACTGCGCAACAGCAACAGCAGCAGCAGCCGGCGGCGGCGGCGGAGATCCCCGCGCCCCTCACTGTCCGGCTCATCCGCCCCGCCGGACCTGCCCCCGTGCCGACGGCCAACGCCCTGGGCCGGTCGAGCGCTCCGGTCGACAAGGACTTCGAGACCTCGGCTGCCGCGTACCGCATCGACGTGCCGGACGCACTCCTCGACCGGCCCGACGGAGTGCTCCTGCGCATCGACTGGACGGGCGATGTGGCGCGCGCCTACACCGGCGAGACACTCGTGGCCGATCAGTTCCAGGCCGGCCGGCCCTGGGAGATCGGCCTGGACCGGGTGGACGCGAGCGTGGCACGCGCCCACGGGATGACACTGCGGCTCCTCCCGATGCACGCCGAGCAACACGGCGTGCACCTCCCGTCCGGCACTGCGGAGCACCAGGAGGCTCGAGTCATCGGTGCCACGTGGAGTGCGAGGAGGGCCTGGCCGGTCCGTCAGGGCTGAGCCCATGGGTGACGTCATGGCCGTCCGGCATGTTCTCGATCCGGATATCCTTGATCCGGCCGGACGGCCATGACCGATGACCGGTGCTCCCGAGGAGACCACGATGTCCGCTGCCGCTGCCGCTACCGGCAAACCGGCTCCGACCGGGCGCAGCCGTCGCAGCTTCGCCGGAATCAAACCGGTCATGGACGATGTCGCCCGGCTCGCGGGTGTCTCCAAGCAGACCGTCTCCAGGGTCCTCAACGAGAACCCTTCCGTGCGGCCCGAAACGCGTACGAGGGTCCTGGCGGCGATGAACGAGCTGGGCTACCGGCCCAGTTCGAGCGCTCGCTCGCTGGCGAGCGGCCGCACCCGGATACTCGGCGTGATCTCGTTCGACGCGGCTCGACACGGTCCCGCCTCCATTCTCACCGCGATCAACCTCGCGGCTCGCGAGGCCGGATACCTGATCAGTTCCATAGCTCTGCCCCTGTCCGACGCGGACACCGTGATGCAGGCCGTCGACCGGCTGGCCGCGGAGGGTGCGGACGGTGTCATCGCCATCGCTCCGCAGCAGCACACGGACACGGCACTGGCCGACGTCGCCCCCGCCATACCCCTGGTCACACTGGAGAGCCACCTCGGCTCGGACACCCCCGTCGTCACCTCGGACTCCGCCGCCGGAGCCCGCCTGGCCGTCGAGCACCTCCTGTCCCTCGGGCACTCCACCGTCCAGCACATCGCCGGGCCGAGCGGCTGGCTCGCCGCCGAGCAGCGCGTACTCGGCTGGCGCCAGGCTCTGGAGGCAGCGGGTGCATCCGTCCCCGCCCCGCTCATCGGCGACTGGAGCGCGAGCTCCGGCTACTCCCTCGGCCGGCAACTGGCCTCGCAGCCGGACGTCACCGCCGTATTCGCCTCGAACGACCATATGGCGCTGGGCGTTCTGCGGTCCCTGCACGAGGCGGGACGCCGGGTGCCCGACGATGTCAGCGTCATCGGCTACGACGACATCCCCGAAGCCCCGTACCTTCTGCCTCCTCTGACCACCGTCCACAACGATTTCGCCGAGACGGGCCGGCGCGCCCTCCAGCTGTTGTTGCGGCAGCTTCGGGGGGATGGGGAGAGCGGCGTCCGCTCGATCGTCCCGGTCGAGCTGATCGTGCGGGCCAGCACGGGACCGGCGCCCCGGCGGACAGACGGCTGAGGTTCCCGCCGTACAGGTTCGCAGGTTCGCAGGTTCGCGAGTTAACAAGTTCGCAAGTAGATACCGGACGTACTGCCTCCATGCCGGCGTGACGCCACCCGAACGCGGGCGCGAACCGGCCAACAAGCGCTGCCCTGCTCCGGATTACTGCTGTCGGGACCCTTGCGGGGAGGGGAGCGGCACGCTCCAATGGACGCGGTCCAATGGAAAGGAAACTTTCCTAACAGAGTCATCTTCCCCGGCTGAGCTGTGCCCGTACGCCCCTCCACGACGCCCTGTGCGTTCGGCGTCCGGCACGTCGCAAGAGATCGGAGAACCACATGCGTATGCGCATGCCCCACCGCATTTCCCGTCGCACTCCCCGTCCGGAACGGCCGCCGCGCCCCGCGCACCGCCGACGGCGCACCGGCGTGCGGATCGCGCTGGCCATGGCACTGGCCGCGATTCCCGCCGTGGTCGTCCTCAACACCGGGCAGGCGGCCGAGGCGGTCGGCCTCGACGATCCGGTGAAGAAGGAAATCGCCATGCAGATCGTCTCCACCGCCGAGAACTCGTCGCTCCAGTGGCGCGATCAGTTCGACTACATCGAGGACATCGATGACGGCCGCGGATACACGGCCGGCATCATCGGCTTCTGCTCCGGCACGCACGACATGCTCGAACTCGTCGAGTACTACACAGATCAGGTACCCGACAACCCGCTGGCCGAGTACCTCCCCGCGCTGCGCGAGGTCGACGGGAGCGACTCCCACGAAGGCCTCGACCCCGGCTTCACGACCGCCTGGGAAGAAGCCGCTGCCACCGAGGAGTTCCAGGCAGCTCAGGAACACGAGCGCGACCGGGTCTACTTCGGCCCCTCGGTCTCACGGGCCAAGAGTGACGGACTGCGGGTGCTCGGCCAGTTCGCCTACTACGACGCCATCGTCATGCACGGTCAGTCGGGCTTCGAGAGCATCCGGGCCGAGGCCATGAACGACGCCAGCACGCCGGCCGAGGGCGGCGACGAGACCCAGTACCTCGACGCCTTCCTCGACGCCCGTGTGGTGGAGATGAAGAAGGAGGCGGCGCACGAGGACACCAGCCGTGTCGACACCGCCCAGCGGGTCTTCCTGAGGAACGGCAACCTCGACCTCAACACCCCGCTGGCCTGGGCTGTTTACGGCGAGGACTTCCGTATCGACACCGACCCGCAACCTGGCCCGGGACCGACGGACCCGCCCGGCGCCGAGGCGCTGATATCGCGGGGCAAGCCGGCCACCGCCTCGTCCTCCGAGGACTCGACCCTGGCTCCCGGCAAGGCCGTCGACGGCGTCGCGACCACCCGCTGGGCCAGTGCCGAGGGAGTGGACCCGCAGTGGCTCCGCGTCGACCTCGGCGAAGGGGCGGCCGTCTCCCGCGTCGAGCTGACATGGGAGGCCGCCTACGCGAAGCAGTACCGGCTGGAGGTCTCGGCGAACGGTACCGACTGGACCAGCCTCGCCGCGGAGACCGCGGGCAACGGCGGCACCGACACCTGGACGGGCCTGTCCGGGAAGGGTCGGTACCTGCGCGTGTACGGCACCGCACGCGGCACCGCGTGGGGCTACTCGCTGTGGGAGATCGAGGTGTACGGCAGCGTCGGGGGCACCACGCCCGACCCCGACCCGACCGACCCGCCGGCCAGCGGCGCGTTCACCGTGGTCGGAGCCGGTGACATCGCCGACCAGTGCAACCAGAGCGACGCCGGGTGCCAGCACTTCAAGACCGCCGCACGTGCGATGGCGATCAACCCGGCGTTCTACATCACCATGGGCGACAACCAGTACGACGACGCCCACATCGAGGACTTCCGTAACTACTACGACAAGTCATGGGGCCGGTTCAAGGACAAGACCCACCCCGTGCCCGGCAACCACGAGGCGTACGACGACTGGGACAACCAGGACGAGGTCGCCTACCGGGAGTACTTCGGTGACCGCGCCACTCCCCAGGGCAAGATGTGGTACAGCTACGACTACGGCAACTGGCATTTCGTCGCCCTCAACTCCAACCGGTTCGACGAGCGCGAACAGCTCGACTGGCTGAAGGCCGACCTCGTCAAGAACAGCAAGAAGTGCGTGGCCGCGTACTTCCACCACCCGCTGTTCAGCTCCGGAAGCCACGGCAACGACCCCGTCGGCAAGCCGGTCTGGTCCATGCTGCAGGCAGCGGGCACCGAGCTGGTGCTGAGCGGCCACGACCACCACTACGAGCGGTTCGCCCCGCAGAGCCCGGACGGCCAGGCGGACCCCAACGGCATCGTCGAGGTCCTCGGCGGTATGGGCGGCAAGGACCTGTACGGCCAGGGTGACACCGTTCAGAAGAACAGCCAGAAGCGCATCTGGGACAAGTTCGGTGTGATGCAGCTCGACTTCACCGACACGAGCTTCACCTCGAAGTTCGTCGGTACAGACGGAACGGTCCTGGACACCGGCCCGACGTACAGCTGTCACTGACCCCCACACCTGTCACTGATCCCCACCCCGTCCGCCGTGGTCCGGCTGCCGTGCTCCGGCGGCCGGCCACGTCCGGCCGAGGAAGCCGCCCGGAGCGCCGGTTGTGCAGCCGGAGCTCCGGGCACCGCGTACCAGGAGCGTGCATGTACCTCGCCGTCGGCAGAGGCCGCCCACCGGACGGTCCCGCCCCCACCCGGACCCCACCACCCGCACGGCCCGCCGGCCGAAGGCGCCTCACCGGTACAGTCGTCGCGCTCGGTGCGGTCAGCCTCGTCACCGACATCTCGTCCGAGATGGTCACCGCCGTACTGCCCCTCTACCTCGTCCTGGGCCTGGGGCTCAGCCCGCTCCAGTTCGGCTTCCTCGACGGCCTCTACAACGGCGTCACGGCGTTCGTCAGGCTCGCCGGCGGGCACGCCGCCGACCGCTGGCAGCGGCACAGGCTCGTCGCCGGAACCGGCTACGCGCTCTCCACCATCTGCAAGCTCGGCCTGCTGCTGGCGGGCAGTTCCACCCCCGCGCTGTCCGCCGCCCTCGCGGCCGACCGGGTCGGCAAGGGTGTGCGAACGGCGCCGCGCGACGCCCTGATCTCGTTGAACTGCGACGAGCGGGACCTCGGCCGCGCCTTCGGTGTGCACCGGGCGATGGACACCACGGGCGCCATGCTCGGACCGCTCGTCGCCTTCGCCATCCTGTGGGCGACCGTCGACGCCTACGACGCCGTCTTCGTCGTCAGTTTCTGCTTCGGTCTGCTGGGCGTGCTGATCCTTTTCGCGTTCGTCCCCGGCCGCGCGGCCGCGCCGCCACGCGCCCCGGGCGCGGCCGCGGCCACGCTCAGGGAGACTCTGCGGCTGTTCCGCGTCCCCGCCTTCCGCCGGATTCTCATCACTGCCACGATGCTCGGCCTGGCCGGCGTGGGTGACGGGTTCCTCTACCTGGTCCTGCAGAAGCGGCTCGGCCTCGACGTGGAGTACTTTCCGCTGCTGCCGCTCGGCAGCGCCGCGGTCTACCTCCTGCTGGCCGTACCGCTGGGCCGGGCCGCCGACCGGATCGGCCGTCGCGTCCCGTACCTGCTGGGGCATGTCGCGCTGCTCGGGGTGTACGTCGCGCTGTTCTCGCCGGTGGCCGGATGGCCGCTCACCGTCATGGTGCTCGTACTGCACGGCGCGTTCTACGCGGCGACCGACGGGGTCCTGATGGCTCTCGGCGGACCGGTCGTCCCGGCGGACCGACGCGCGGGCGGGATGGCACTCCTGCAGACCGGCCAGGGGGTGGGCCGGCTGATGTCGTCCGTCCTGTTCGGAGCCGTCTGGACGGTATGGGGCATGGACACCGCCCTCGTCCTGGCCGCCGCGGCCCTCGGCACCCTCCTGGTCCTCGCGTGCCTACTCCTGCCGGCCGCGCCCCTGCCCGCCGACCCGACACCCGTCACCGCCCCGGAGCCCTCATGACCTTGCCCCCTCTCTCCTTGCGCGCGCGGATCACCGCGCTCCTGGCGGCCACCGCTGTACTGGCGGCCGTCGCCGTCGGCTACACGGTCGCGGCAGCCGACGGCGAAGGCCGGGCGCCGGCGTCTGCCGCTGCTCCGGGCCTCACACTCGACAACGCGCCCGGCCTGTACCACGGTTCGCGGAAGGGCAGCGTGCTCTCGACGCCGTACAGTCCCTCCGGCACGGGAGCGGCCAACGGGGCGCGGAGCAGGAACACCGGTCTGTCCTGCCACCGTTTCTACGCGAGCGGGCGGACGGCCGTCTGTCTCGCGAGTCACCCGGGTCTCTCACAGAAGACGAAGGTGACCGTCCTCGACCGCGAACTGGACACCCGCCGGACTGTCGTGGTCGGCGGCATACCCAACCGGGCGCGGGTGTCCCCGTCGGGCCGGATGGTCGCGTGGACGTTGTTCGTCAGCGGCGACTCGTACGCCTCGTCGTCGTTCTCGACCAGGAGCGGCATCCTCGATACGCGGACCGGCTACCTGATCAAGAACGTGGAGACTCTCCAGCTGTACCTCGAGGGCCGGCGCTACCACGCGCCGGACGTGAACTACTGGGGCATCACCTTCGCGGACGACGACAACCGCTTCTACGCGACGGTGGCCACCAAGGGGAAGACCTACCTCGTCGAGGGCGACATGAAGACGTGGAAGGCGCGCACAATCCGCCAGAACGTCGAATGCCCCTCTCTGTCACCCGACGGCACCCGGATCGCCTTCAAGAAGCGTGTCCGCAAGGGCACCCAGGACCCGTGGCGGCTCCACGTCCTGGACCTTAAAACGATGCGGGAAACTCCACTGGCCGAGACCCGCAGCGTCGACGACCAGGCGGCGTGGCTGGACAACTCGACCCTCGCGTACGCGCTCCCCGGCCGGACGAAGGGCACCTCAGACGTCTGGACCGTCCCCGCCGACGCCTCGGACACCGAACCGAGCCTTCTCCTGAGCGATGCGTCCTCGCCTTCGATGGTCCGGGGAGGCGTGTGAGACCGAGCAGCCCGCAGGGACCGGGAAACGCCCAGGCCGGCCGATGGGCCGACCTGGGCGTCTTGGTCAGCTGAGGTCGAACCGGTCGAGGTTCATCACCTTGTCCCACGCGGCCACGAAGTCCTTCACGAACTTCTCCTTGGCGTCATCGCTCGCGTAGACCTCCGCGAGCGCGCGCAGCTCGGAGTTCGATCCGAACACGAGGTCGGCACGGCTGCCCGTCCACTTGACCTCGCCCGTGGCGGCGTCGCGGGCCTCGAACGTGTTCGCGTCCCCGGACGTTGCCTTCCACGCCGTGTCGAGGTCGAGCAGGTTGACGAAGAAGTCGTTGGTCAGGTGCCCCGGGGTCGTGGTGAGGGCGCCGAGCGGCGAGCCCGCGTAATTCGCGCCCAGGACGCGGAGGCCACCGACGAGAACCGTCAGTTCGGGAGCGCTCAGGTTGAGCAGATTCGCCTTGTCGATCAGCAGGTACTCGGCAGGCAGGCGGTTGCCCTTACCGAGGTAGTTGCGGAACCCGTCGGCGGTCGGCTCGAGCGCGGCGAACGACTCCACGTCGGTCTGCTCCTGGGACGCGTCCACGCGGCCCGGCGTGAAGGGGACCTCGACGTCGAAGCCGGCTTCCTTGGCGGCCTGCTCGACGCCGGCAGCACCGGCGAGCACGATCAGGTCGGCGAGCGAGATCTGCTTGCCGCCCGTCCCGGCGCTGTTGAAGGTCGCCCGGATTCCCTCCAGGGTACGCAGCACCGTTGCCAGCTCATCGGGGTTGTTGGCCTCCCACCCGATCTGCGGCTGGAGACGGATGCGCGCACCGTTGGCACCGCCGCGCTTGTCGCTGCCACGGAAGGACGAGGCCGACGCCCACGCGGTCGACACGAGCTGGGACACGGACAGGTCCGAGGCGAGGATCCGGCTCTTGAGGGAGGCGATGTCCTCGGCGCCGACGGGCTCGTGCGTCACGGCCGGCAGGGGGTCCTGCCACAGCAGCGTCTCGCTGGGCACCTCCGGGCCGAGGTAGCGCACGACCGGGCCCATGTCGCGGTGGGTCAGCTTGAACCACGCCCGTGCGAACGCGTCCGCGAACGCGTCGGGGTTCTCCAGGAAGCGGCGCGAGATCTGCTCGTAGGCCGGGTCGATGCGGAGCGAGAGGTCCGTGGTCAGCATCGTCGGGACGTGACTCTTCGAGGCGTCGTGGGCGTCAGGCACGGTACCCGCGCCGCCGCCGTCCTTCGGCCGCCACTGGTGCGCACCGGCAGGGCTCTTGTAGAGCTCCCACTCGTAGCCGAACAGGATCTCGAAGAAGCTGTTGTCCCAGGTGGTGGGGGTGGTCGTCCAGATTCCCTCGAGGCCGCTGGTGATCGCGTCACCGCCCTTGCCGGTGCCGAAGGAATTCCGCCAGCCCAGGCCCTGCTCCTCGATCGGGGCGGCCTCGGGGTCGGCGCCGACGCTCTCCGCCGGCCCGGCACCGTGCGTCTTGCCGAACGTGTGACCACCCGCGATGAGGGCGACCGTCTCCTCGTCGTTCATCGCCATCCGGCGGAACGTCTCACGGATGTCGCGGGCTGCGGCCAGCGGGTCAGGGTTGCCGTTGGGGCCCTCCGGATTGACGTAGATGAGGCCCATCTGGACCGCGCCGAGAGGGTTCTCCAGCTCGCGGTCGCCGGTGTAGCGCTCGTCGCCGAGCCAGGTGGTCTCGGGACCCCAGTACACGTCCTCGTCGGGCTCCCATACGTCGGCGCGACCGCCGCCGAAGCCGAACGTCTCGAAGCCCATCGACTCCAGGGCGACGTTCCCGGTGAGGATCATGAGGTCGGCCCACGAGATGTTCTTGCCGTACTTCTTCTTGACCGGCCACAGCAGACGGCGGGCCTTGTCGAGGTTCCCGTTGTCCGGCCAGCTGTTGAGGGGGGCGAAGCGCTGCTGCCCGGCCCCGGCACCACCACGGCCGTCGCTGATGCGGTACGTGCCCGCGCTGTGCCACGCCATCCGGATCATGAGCGGGCCGTAGTGGCCGAAGTCGGCGGGCCACCAGTCCTGCGAGGTCGTCAGCACCTCAGCGATGTCCTGCTTCACGGCCGGGAGGTCGAGCGTCTTGAACGCCTCGGCGTAGTCGAAGTCCTCACCCAGGGGGTTGGCCACGGCGGGGTTCTTGGCAAGGATCTTCAGGTTGAGCCGCTCCGGCCACCACTGACGGTTTCCACCGCCCTGGGTAGGGTGCGGGGCACGCCCGTGCGCGACCGGGCAGCCGCCCTCGCCCTCCGTTTTCGCGTCGGTGACGATTGCATCGTGGTTCTCAGACATGGGAATCCTTCCGGACGGGGCGGATCGCATTGCTCAGGAGTGCGGGCGGTGGCACAGCCGGGGGACGGTCGACGGCGTTGATGTGAGGGGAGACGCGGCCCACGCGATCACGCGCCCCGGAAGCGATCGCCCCGACGTCGTGGTGGCCACTGTCCCCGGACGGTCTCGGCGAGCGCGACGCGGGAGGCCGTCATTCACAGGCCGGCACCACGCAGCAGCTGCTCGGCGATGGTCCCGTCACGTCAGTCTCCCGTCGTGCTGGAGTCTTCCTGTCCCTTGGCTATTGCCGTAACCGATCCTACGATGGACAGAATCCAAGTCAAGAAGCGAACCAAGTCTTTCCACTCGGAAGCCGGATGAGCGGACGTGCGCCTGTTGACTCGGGCGTATCCCATCGAACCCGAATAGGTGAACCGATATGAGCGGTCTGCTGGAGCGACTGCGGGGGCGTGGCTGGCGGATGACCTCTCAGCGGCGCGTCGTTGCGGAGGTTCTCGACGGCGACCATGTGCATCTCACGGCCGACGAGGTGCACGCCCGGGCGGTGCGGCGACTGCCGGAGATCTCCCGGGCGACCGTCTACAACGCCCTGGGTGAACTGGTGGCTCTCGGTGAGGTCGTGGAGTTCTCCACTGACGGCCGCGCCAAGCGATACGACCCCAACGCGCACCAGCCGCACCAGCACTTGGTGTGCTCCGGCTGCGGAATCATCCGCGACGTCCACCCGACCGGCGATCCGCTGGCCGGCCTCCCCGCGGAGGAACGGTTCGGTTTCACGGTCTCCAAGGCCGACGTCACCTATCGCGGACTGTGCCCGTCGTGCGGGCCCGGGTAAGTGGCGTTGCCGGCGTCGGAGAGATCCGCCCTCAGTTGCTGCGTCCGAGGCCGCGAGCGATGCGCTCCTCAAGCCTCGTACGGCAGTCCGGCCACTCCGACGCGGTGATCGAAAAGATCGCAGAGTCGCGGAGTCGGCCGTCCTCGCCCGGTGCCCAGGACGGGGACCAGTTTCGCAGCACTCCCTCGAAGCGTGCGCCCACGCTCTCGATCGCGGCCCGTGAACGTTTGTTGCGCGCGTCCGTCTTCAAGTCGAGGCGCGACACTCCCCAGTTCTCGAATGCATGCCGGAACAACAAGTACTTGGCCTCGGTGTTCATCCCCGTGCCTTGGGCCGACGCCGCGAGCCAGGTGAAACCGACCTCGATCGCGGACAGACTGTCTCCCGTCGGCCACGGTCGCGGATCCCAGTAGGCGGTGCCTCCGACCGCTCGTCCCGACGCCTGCTCCACCTGTACGTACGGGGCCAACTTTCCAGCAGCGGCCCGGGTGAGCTGGGCATCGATATATCGCTCGACCTCAGCCGCCTCGGGCACCCAGGTGAACCCATAGGAGCTCCGATCCTCTTCTGCCGCCGCGGCCAAGTCCCCGGCGTGACGGTGATCGAGTGGTTCCAGCCGCACGAGTGTGCCCTCCAGAGCTGGTCCCACAAGCGTGAAACTCATCCCTCACCCATCCAGTGCCGGTACGCAATGTTCGTATCAAGGCCGTAGGCCCCAGCCGCGTAGCGTTCCAGATCCGTTGTGTCGTGTCGCGCGAATTCTGCACAACCACTGGGTCGTTGGCATCCTGAGCTCAGAGACCCTAGGTGCGGGCGGACCGGCTGCGGCCGTCGGCGGCCCCGGCCGGAAGCCATGCGGGCAACCGAACCAAGGAGAGCGTCATGCCGAAGCTGCGCGTCCACAACCTCACTGTCTCGCTGGACGGGTTCGCCGCCGGTCCCGACCAGCGCCTGGAGGCACCGCTCGGCGACGGCTTCGAGAGTGCGCACGAGTGGATGTTCGCCGCGATGCAGGATCGTGCCGACGGCACGTCGGGGATCGAGGTCGACCGCGTCGAACGCAGTGAGCAGAACATCGGCGCCACCATCATGGGCCGAAACATGTTCGGGCCCCTGCGTGGAGCGTGGCAGGACGAGTCCTGGACGGGCTGGTGGGGCGACAACCGGCCGTATCACCACGACGTGTTCGTCCACACCCACCACCTGCGGCGGCCGCTGCCGATGGAGGGCGGGACCACGTTCCACTTCACCGACGAGCCCATCGAGACCGTGCTGCAGCGCGCGTACGAGGCAGCGGGCGGCAAAGACGTCCGTCTCGCCGGCGGGCCGGCCACCATCCAGCAGTACCTGCGCGCAGGGCTGGTCGACGAGCTGCACCTGGCCATCGTCCCGATCCTCGTCGGCAGCGGCGAACGCCTGCTCGACAACCTCGGCGACGGTATCGACGGCTACCAGGTCGCTGAGCTGGTCAGCTCCCCGGCCGCCACGCATGCCCGACTGATCCGCCGCTGAGGGGCTGTGCACCCCGGGGCCGGGTGGCGAGGCACCTGCCCCGCCACCCAGACGTCCGCGTCGGCGGCTCCGAGGCCGGTCAGCGCGTCTTGAAGCTGTCCACGATGAAGTACGAACCGGTCTTCATGACGCCCTTGAGGGTGTGTTCACCCGGAGTGAGACCCGATGTGCTGAACACAGTCTTCTGATGGACGCGCGTGTCGTTGTGGTTGTCGATCGTGGTGACGAGCACCCCGTCCAGGTAGAGGTCCACCTCGCCCTCGTCGGAGTTGACCTGGGTGATGACGTCGATCGCGGTGCCGTTGAAGGTCAGCTGGAAGGAGTCGCCCTGCGCCTGAGTGGCGTGGACGTCGTCGAGATACCCGCCCCCGCCGCCCCGGGAGGCGTTCTTCCAGTCCCAGCCGGCTCCGGCGTACACCACCCCTGACGTGTTGTTCAGCTGCTCGCCGTCGACGGGACGGCGCAGCGTGACCTGCGTCGACGCCTGATTGCGCCAGACCGTGAGCGTCACCTGGGCACCGGGTGCCGTCCTGTTCCAGGCGTTCCAGAAGCTGTTGCGGTCGGTGACGGGACGGCCCTCGATCGCCCGGATGACGTCGTTGCCCCGCAGCCCCTGCCGGTAGGCGTCGGAGGTGTCGGGTGCACTCTGCAGGTAGAGCCCGTCGGTGTCGGTGAGGCCGGTGGACGACTTGATCTCGTCCGAGTAGATACGGGTGACCCGTGCCCCCAACAGGGTCTCCGCCAGCGCGTCCATGGTGTCCTGGGCGGCAGGCAGACGCCAGTCCAGCGGTGGCGGAGTCGGGGAGCCGGCCTTGCCGAAGCCGGTCATCGGAATGTTCGTGAAGCCCAGTGCCAGCGCCGGGGAGTCGGGTGCGACTGTGTAGTCGAGCTTGCCCCAGTCGGTGAAGGGGCTGGTGCCGGTGAACTTCGGGTCGGCGATCACCGAGTGGGTGTCCAGGCCCTTCGCTCTCCAGGCGTCGTCGACGTCGGTGACGGCCTTGCCGTTGTTCCAGAAGAGGTTGTTGTCGATGCGGGGCTTGCTGCGGTCCATGTCGACCTGGATCAGGTCGTAGGGGTCGCCGGTGATGAAGAGGTTCTTCTCCACCACGTCACCGTTGTCGGCGTACCAGACGTGGAAGTGCCCGCCGCCGTTGACGAAGATGTTGTTGCGGACGGTTCGGTGGAAGCCCTCCCTGAGTTTGACACCGCCATTGAGGAGGAGGTTGTTCTCGACCAGGTAGTTCGACGAGCCGTCGTCGAGGTCGATGTCCCAGTGCTCGGAGTGCCGGATCCGGTTGTGCCGGATGACGGTGGTGTCCGCGTCGAGCTTCGCGTACGACTTCTTCGTGGCGTCGTCCGCGGCCAGCGGCCAGAAGCGGTCGCGTCCCCAGGCGTTGATCGGCCCGTGGTCGGACGTCTCCTTGACGCAGTTGAAGATGTCGTTGTTCTCGATGACGTGGCCGCCCCAGGTGCCGTCGTTGATGTCGACGCAGGCGCGCGGGCCGTCGTGGATCGTGTTGCCGTCGACGGTGACCCGACGGCTCATCGAGATCTGGACGCCCGAGGTCTGCTTCTCGAACTGGCCGTTGTCGTGCATGTAGTTGTCGCGCACGGTGATGTCGCGGGGGTAGTTCTCCGACTGCGGCCCCGGGGTGGTGTCCGTGATGCTGGAACGCATCGAGTCCCAGGTGGAGGGTTCACGTACCGCGTCCCTGTTGCCGATGACTGCCACATCAGTGGCGCCGGAGCGGCTGAACTCGTTGCCGGACACGGTGGTGCGGCTGTTGTAGCCGTCGATGAAGACACTGTTGCCGCCCAGTTGGTCGAAGGAGGACCCGCTGACGGTCACATCCTCGGTGTTCTTGAGGTGGACAGCGCCGGCGCGGGCGATGGCCCAGTCGCCGAGCTGGAGCTTCTCGTACGGCTGGTTGAAGAGGGTGCGGTGGGTGCGGGTGTAGGTGAAGCCGTCGAAGGCGAGGTGACGGACCGGCGTACCCGCGTCCGTGCCTCTGACGCGGATCAATTCGTCCTGCTCGGCCGTCTCCACCCTGGCCGCCGCGAGGTCGGTGCCCTGGGGCGGGAGGAAGTAGAGCTTGCCCGCGGGCTTGTCGTAGAACCACTCGCCGGGTGCGTCGAGTTCCTCGAAGACGTTCTCGACCATGCGATACGTGGAGTGCATACCGCTACCCCGGTTGTTGTCGCCGACCCACTGCAGGGTGGGGTCCCCTGCGGTGTCCACACCGGTCACCTTGAAGGAATTGCCGCCCCACATGCCGTAGTGCAGACCGCGCACGAGGGCAGTCGTCGGGTTCTTCCAACCGGCCACCCGCTGCCGGGATATGGCATCTTCGGCGTACCCACCGAGGATGGCGGTCTTCGGGTCGAGGTTCGGGTAGCGGGCCAGTGTCTGGCGTGCGCCGTCGAGGAAGAGCCCGTCGAAGTCGAGTCCGGTCCCGATGTCGGCGACCTGTATCCCGTTCGCGTACGGAGTCCACTGCGGTGCGAGTGACCGGCCGCCGCTGAGGACGGGGTGCTCGCCAGGGGCTGCGGAGTAGCGGACGGGCGCGTCAGCGGTTCCGGAGTCTGCCGCGGTGAAGGTCAGCGGGGCCGCGAGGTGGTAGGTGCCTCCGTGCACGACGACCTGGATGGGGCGATTCCTGAGCTCTTTCGCGGCCTTGCGGGCGGCCTTCTGGGCGTGTTCCAGCGTGCGGAAGGGGCGCGCCGCTGTGCCTTGCCCCGCGTCTCTGCCGGACGGATCGACATGAATCGTCACGCTGCTGGGTGCGGCCGACGCGGTGGGCTGGACAGGAACGAGGGCGAGGCCGGCGCCGAGTGCGCAGACGGTCACGGCGGTGACGGCCCGCATGGTCGGCAGGCTATGGGTGGAGCGTGGTCTGTGGTGCGGCTCTGACGTCCCGTTCACGAGCACTCCTGAAGTAATCCGATGTATACATGGACTTCAAGCGAATGGTGCAGGGGGTGTGGCTGATAGTTATGGATACATCGGATGACTGTCAATGAGTATCGCGGAGTTCGTGCCTAGGAGTCGGCCGGCACGTCGCACCGTGCTCGGTTTGGCGCCACCCCACCCTGCTCGGGGCGCCACCCACCAGCGCGCCCCGGCACCCTCGCTTCACGTCGCGTTCAGAGTGACCGCCGGGTGGAGGCGAAGGGCGGGAGGCGCGGATCGCTGGATAGAGGCGGTCCGCCGCCACCGCGCCGAGGACGCCACCGGGAGGCGCTCGTTGGCAGGGCGGATGCGGGCATCGACGTCGGCGGTGGCCGTGTTGAGTTGAGGGCTCAGCGGGTCGAGCGTCGAGAAAGCGCGCCGACTGCGTTCACTGGGCGGCCTCTGTCGCGTGCAGCCACTCCACGGCCTCGCGTACGACTTCCTGTGGACGGGCCGCCCACCGGAAGTGGTCGGTCTGTGCGAGGCCGAGGCGCTCGGCGGAAATCCTCCGCTCGGTCACGCGGGCCGAGCGGAGTTTCGCGGCGAGGTGGGGGCAGGCGCCGGGGACGTACCGGTCCCCTGGAAACGTCCGGTGCACCTGGAGGTCGGTCGTGTTGCCGTCCGGCACACATTCCGTGAAAGATCTTGAGTCCGGCTTCACCGGAGCCCAGTGACGCGTGGTCCGCGCAGGTCACGTGACGAGCGCCTCCTGCTGGCGCGAGCTAGCGAGATCTTTCACGAAATGTGTGCCAGAGCCCGAGAATTGACGTCACTGCGTGGGCCGCCCGCCGTCTGTGGCAGTTCCTTCAAGCCTCCTCGATGACCGAGCAGATAGTGAAAGGCTCCGCGGGGGCTGGCGCCGTCACCACAGGAGCTTGCAAACCGTGCAATCCTCACAGGTCGTGACACTGGGTAGCCGAGTTTCTGAACGGTCACGGACGCAGCGATGAGTTTTCCCGGCCCGGCAAGTCTCACCACCGTCGACAACACAGGAGGAACATGTGGCTCAGCTACTGAGAGTCCAGAACTTCAACGTCTCGAGTGACGGAATCGGTGCCGGTGAGGACCAGACCCTCGAGAGGCCATTCGGTCATGTCGAGCCCGAGAGGCTGTTCGCCTGGGCCGGGGCCACGGCGAGCTGGCCCATGCGCACCGACCCCGGGGGCAGCCGGGGCCTGGACGATTACCTCACGCGGGACTACGCCCGCAACATCGGCGCCGAGATCATGGGCCGCAACAAGTTCGGGCCCCAGCGCGGGCCCTGGCACAACCATGAGTGGCAGGGCTGGTGGGGTGACGAGCCCCCGTTCCACACCCCGGTATTCGTGCTGACCCACCACAAGCGTCCTTCGCTCACGCTCTCCGACACCACGTTCCACTTCGTCGACGGCGACCCTGCCACGGTCCTCGAACAGGCCCGGGAGGCGGCGCAGGGCAAGGACGTCCGACTCGGCGGCGGGGCTACCACCATCCGGGAGTTCCTTGACGCCGACCTCGTTGACACGCTGCACGTGGCGGTCTCGCCGGTGAAGCTCGGGTCCGGAGTACGACTCTGGGAGTCCCCCGATGAGCTGCTCGACCGGTTCCACCTGGAGGTCGTTCCCAGCCCGAGTGGGGTGACGCACTACCTGTTCTGGCGAAAATGACCGCTCCTCAAGGCTGGCCCCGGCCGGCTGTTTTGCCTCCCGGGGCCTGCCCTGAGGCGGGCCGTTGAGTCGCACCGCGGGCGGTCAGCCGGCCGTGGCGGTTTCCTCAGCTCGTGCCCGGGTGGAGGCGATCCGGTAGGAGTCGGTGCCGGTCCCGATGATCGTGCCGTTGAACGTCAGGCGGTCGACGATGGCCGCGTCGTCGAAGGACACGTCAACCGCATCAAGATGCTCAAGCGCCAGATGTTCGGCCGAGCCGGATTCGCTCTCCTGCGTAAATGCTTCTTCCCAGGAGCAGACACTGACAGTGACCGATCACGGGACAAGCACGCTGAGTGATGGATGACGGTCCTCCAGGCCCCTGCCCGAAACTCATTGGCTGGCCGCTGCCGAGCTGCGATGATGCCTCATTGTTTCCCAGGCGGAGGACATTTGTTCGTCTTCGTGTGTGCGGGGTGCGGCGCCGAGCTGAGCACCCCGCTGTCCCAGGTCACCCTGCCGGCCCACGCCCATCAGAAGTACGGGAACGGCATTCAGCTCCCGGTGCTCATGGAACCGGGCACGTTCGCCGTGGACCCGGAGCCCTGGGGGCCGCCGTGGCGGACGTGGGACGAGATCCATCCGGACGAGGCGGCCGTCCGCGGTGTCTACGCGCCGGTCTACGCCCTGTCCGACGGCGCGCCCGGCGCGATCGTCATCGCACCCGGCGACGCCCGCGGCACTCTGCTGATCCCGGAGAAAGGCGGCGGTTACTGTTGCGGCCTCGACGGCGCCGACGGCCCCAACATGGCCTGCGAGGCGTGCGGCCTGCCCGTGGCGAGCCGGATCGACGACTGCTCGCTTTGGCAGGCGGTGTGGCTCGTCCCGGACACCGTGCGCCGCCTCCCCGTTGACGGCGCCGACGCCGCACCGCTCTCCTGGGCGGAGCTGATGGCGGAGGGGAAGGGCACGCCCCCGTTCGAGCCGATAGCCACGTGGGGGTCGCAGCTGGGGACGAGCCACTGGTGGTCCTGGAGCCCTCAGTGGGAGGCTGCGGCCGGCCGGGCGCTCGCCCACCTGCTGGCGGCCTCGCAGGGCCTACCGCTGACGGTCCCGGACGGCCTGACTAAGGAAATGTTCCAACGCGCCCTCGACGCCCTGCTGCCCGCCGGCCCACCGGCGCGGCGCGCCGTCATGGCCGGGCCGGGACGGCCCGCCCCCGACGCCGACATCTTCTTCGTGCCGACCCATCCGCAGACGGGGGAAGCCTGGACCCCGGCCGACCCGACCGCCTCGGCGTACCCGGTGCCGCTGCCGTTCGGGGTGTGGCTGTGGCTGGCCTTCCCCGAGCCGTACCTGCCCGTCCCCGCGTCGGGCAGCATGCCTGAC
This sequence comes from Streptomyces sp. NPDC057136, assembly GCF_042670885.1. Taxonomy (NCBI): domain Bacteria; kingdom Bacillati; phylum Actinomycetota; class Actinomycetes; order Kitasatosporales; family Streptomycetaceae; genus Streptomyces; species Streptomyces sp. NPDC057136. Next base: position 7,309 of record NZ_JBHUUV010000016.1, on the reverse strand, counting down.
GGCGTCCTCCGCGACGACCCGCCCGCGCCGCGCCCCCATCACCTGTTCCGGGCCGACCCGGGAGCGTTCCAGCACACCCTGGTCCGGCTGCCGGCCGTCCGAAGCCCATGGCTACGCGAGATCCTCGAGAACCTCATGCAGCACATGCGAGCCCGCCTCTTCTAGCCCGCCTCCCCGGTGACGTGGTCGGCCGGACCACTGCCTGCGGGGCCGAGCCGAGGACGCGGTCCACGTACGGGTTGGCGAACACGCCGACCAGGTCGAGGGAGTCGCGCCAGGCGGTGAAGTCGGCGCAGTGCTTGGCAAGTTGCGAAGCCGCCCGGAGGGGCTCATTCGTCACTCAGCGTGGCCCCTCCACAGAAGTTGAGCCAGAACGCAAACCCGTGAACAACTGACGGCACTACTCGTAACGACAACGCTCGTGATCAATACACCTGGCGGCTGACGCCGGCGAGATCGAGTAGCTGGTGCATCAGCTCTGGGGGCAGTGAGGGGTTGAGAGCAGCGGTCTGCGGCTTCCCACCCTCGCCCAGCATCTCGATCAGCCTCGTGTGGGGCAGGCGCGGGTCCTGTACGGCCTGGCGGCGGACCACGTCGTTCTCGTCGTACGAGAGCCGTTCGACGAGCTCCGGTTCGGCTTCGGGGTCGAAGAGCGCCGCATACCGGAGCCGGTGGTTCGGATCGTCCGCGAACCGTGCGAGACCGGGGCGGGCGAAGTTGCGGCGGAAGGCCAGCATGCCCCAGCTCAGTCCCTGCCAGTCGGCGAACATCTCCACGAGCAGTTCGTGCGGGGCGTGGTCGTTCTCGCACAGCATCAGCCGGACGTAGTAGTCGTCATCGCCGGCCAGCCGTTCGACCACATCGCCGGGCAGCTCCGGTGCACACGTGACGCCCCGGCGCAGCAGGACGTGGGAAGAGGCGGCGATCTCCCGCAGCGCTTCCGGGTTGCCGAAGTGCTCCTCGACCCAGGCGGGCACCGGATGGCGGCCCGCGGGCAAGGTGTAGTCGACCGCCGCGCGCTGTTCCTCGGTGAGGTCTCCGCGCAGGGAGACCGCGAGACGGACGTAGGCGTCCGGGTCGGTGGCCAGCGACAGGGCGAGCGCCGTCGGGGTGTGGGGATTGCAGGCAGCCGCATGGCGTATCCGATCGTCCTCGTGCGTCACAAGGAGCCGGGCCAGCGCGGCCTCGACGGGCGCCCTGAACGCGGCGTCGCGGCGACGGCGGTCGTCCTCTTCGGCGAGGAAGTCCTCGACCGTGGCCGGGAGCGGCACTTCGACATGGGTGGCGCGCTCGACTGCCTTACGCACCTGGGGATCGGGGTCGGCCTCGGCTGCGGCCCGGACCCCCGGGCGGAGCCGGGGCCAGCTCCATGGGCCGATAGCGGCGGCCCGGACACGCGGATCGGGGTCCTCGGCCAGCGAGAGCCGAATTTCGTCCGGCAGCCCGGGCAGTGCCGTGGCCCAGTAACGCAGCCGTGCCTCGGGGTCGGTGGCGACCCGGACCATGACTTCTGTCGGCAGCTCGATGCCGAACTCGCACGCCATGATGACTGCGTAGCGGCGCGCTTTCGGGTCCGGGTCGTCGACCAGTACGGCGCGCGCTTCCGGCGGCAGGGTCTGATTCTCGGCGAGAACCTGACGGACCTGCGGATCGGGATGTGCCACGGCGGCCATCGCCAACTGGGACGACAGATTCCGATAGAGCAACCAGGCCCTGGGTTGGGGCAGCGGGTCGACCGTGAAAACGCGCCGGAGTATCGAAACCGGTGCAGCGCGGTTCACGGCGAGCCCCACGATCCACTCCGCGTGCAGGGCCATGTCGGCCCCGAGTAACCGCAGGGCTTCGGCCCGGGTGAGACCCGATGCCTCCAACGCGCCGAGCATCGTGCGTGTTTGCTGTTCACCCGTGTCTTCCACGGAGTGATCCTTGCAGAGTGCCCGGCCGACTCGGCCGCCGCCGTAGCCACCAGGCCCGGCCGCGGCAGGTTACGCGGGTTGGCGAGGCGTGCTGAGCCAGTCCTTGTAGTGAGTGGGGGCCAGGCGCGCGTCGGGGCCTGCGATGAGAACGTCACCGTCGACGGCAGCGAACATGCCCGCCTGCTCGTCGGTGAAGACGGTGCGGTGGTCCTGTCGGGTCGACAGGGTGAGGCGACCAAGCTCGTCCAGAGCGAAGACGTCGGGCCCGGCGACATCCAGCGTGCCATTGAGTGGCGCGTCGGTGGCGATGTCGGCGAGGGCGTCGACCACGTCGACTGTTGAGATGGGCTGGATGCGTGTGGAGGGCAGCCGGACGGTGCGATCGTCGGCGGTCCAGGACATGACAGCGTCCATGAACTCGAAGAACTGGGTGGCACGCACGATCGAGTACGCGGCGGGCCCGTTCCGCAGCAGGTCCTCCTGCAACGTCTTCGCGCGGTAGTAGTCCAGCTGTGGCACCTGGTCGACCCCGACGATGGAGAGGATGACCTGGTGGCGAACGCCCGCGCGTTCGCCCGCGGTCAACAGGTGCCCCATGGTGGTGCGGAAGAAGTCTGGGGAGGCTTCGTCGAACGTGGGGGAGTTCGTCACGTTGACGACCGTGTCCGCGCCTTCGAGCGCCTGGTCGAGCCCCGTGCCGGTGAGCAGGTCGACTCCGGTCGACAGGGACGAGGGTGTCACCTCGTGTCCGGCCTCGCGGAGTCTGGAGACGAGCTGGGAACCGATCAGTCCGGTGCCGCCGATGACCGTGATCTTCATGATCGAGCCCTTCTGTGAGCCGAGTACCGAGTGCGGCCGACGCTGTCACTGCCGCCGCAAACTCGGATAGCTGTTGTCCGAGATGATACTCGGATAGTATGTGTCTGAGTCAAATAGGAGCGCGCATGAAACTGTCCGGTGGCGTGGAATGGGCGCTGCACTGCTGCGTGGTACTGACCGCAGCAACCGAGCCGGTCCCGGCTGCCCGACTGGCGCAGCTGCACGACGTCTCGCCCAGTTACCTGGCCAAGCAGATGCAGGCCCTGTCCCGGGCGGGCCTGGTGGAGTCCGTGCAGGGCAAGACGGGCGGATACGCGCTGACCCGGGCTGCCACCGCGATCACGGTTCTGGACGTGGTGCAGGCCGTCGACGGGGCCGACCCGGCATTTGTGTGCACCGAGATTCGCCAACGGGGTCCATTCGGGACGCCGCCCCAGGACTGCACGAAGCCGTGCCCCATCGCCCGCGCGATGGCTGCCGCCGATGCTGCCTGGCGAGCCTCGCTCCAGGGTGTCTCCATCGCGGATCTTGTCGGCACGGTGGAACAGGACAGCGGGCCCGAAGCTCTGCCACGTATCGGCACGTGGCTCAACTCGGCGAGCAGCTCCCGCGGTTGAGGAGCGCAGCGCATGCCGCGGCCACCGCGGAAAGCCTGGGAGTCCGGCATGGCCGACTGCAGCACTCAGTTCGGACGCGTCGGGTTGGATGAGGCGAGCAGTTCGTCGACAGCGGCGCGGATGGCTTCGTCCTTGGTGAAGCCGCGCCAGCCGCCGTTGCAGCGAAGCGGCTGGCTCTCGTAGCGCCGCCTGGCCGAGTGCGAGGACCAGTTCCAGACGGGTCGCTGGATCGTCTTCCACGTGCAGGCGCGCAACAGGGCCGGCAGCGTCAGCTCACCGGGGCTGTCACAGGAAGCGGTGACATCGGCCGCGGCCGTCGAATACCAGGCTCGGGATCGTCCAACAGAGCAAGAACCTCGGGCAGGGCCCGCTCCCACGCCGACGGCCAGGCCGGATCCAGGAATCGTTCGGAGGCTTTCCCGGCCTCATAGGCCAGCATCGCCAGCAGTTCCAGCACCCGTGCCCCGGCTCGGCACACCGGGAGTGGCAGCAAGACGGAGCAGAAACGGCAGCGAAGCCGAGGCCGCGGAGCAGATCCGGCCGCCCTGATGGAACATCAGGTTGAGCAGCTCGTCCGCCGCGTTCTCGGCATCATCCGGGCCCGGTCCCGGCCCCTCGCACCGGCGCAGCAGGCCGGGCACGTCCTTGGTCGGCCCGTAGTTGTGCTCCAGCGAAGCCCAGTTGACCGCGTTCAGTCCCACCCGCATGTGCGCGACCATAACGCCGCACGCGACACCCGGTCGAAGGACTTACGCCTCCTGGAGCCCGCGTATGCCCCGCACCTCTCCGCGTGAGAACGGTGAGTGACAAATATCAGCGAAAGCGATGAGAAAACACAGCAGTTCGCCGACAGCGCGGTCCCTAGCCTTCCAGTAGGGCACCACGTGCTCGCGCACAGCGCGCACCGTCCGCGAAGGAGATTTCCATGCCGCGTCAGGCCTCGCTCCCCTTGAGGAGCACCCTCAGGACCACCGGAATCAGCAGGAGACGGGGGCACCGCGCTCGCCGGAGGACTCGCTGCGACCGTCGCCGTCGGCACCCCCGCCTTCGCATCGTCGCCCCGCCGGACGCCGGGTGAGGTCCAGCCGCCCGTACGGCTCGTCCTCCCGCGACCGAGCGGCCCCCATGCCCTCGGCACCGTGGCGCTGCATCTCAAGGACCGCAGCCGCCGGGACCCCTGGGTCGCTGCACGGCCCGTACGGGAACTGATGGTTCAGCTCTGGTACCCGGCAGGCACCGCCGCCGGTCTGCCCAGGGCGCCATGGATGACCGGACAGGCCGCCCACGTTTTCCAACAGACGGGGTATCTCCTTCCCGAGTACGTCACGCTGCCGGACACACACGCGCGTATAGGCGCAGTGGCGGACACGCGTGGAGGCCGCCGTCCGGTGATCCTCTACTCCCATGGGCACGGGCAGCACCGCAGCTCCAGCACGGCGCTGGTCGAAGGGTTTTCCTCGTTCGGGCCTGCCCCGTCTGGTCCACCGGACCGAAGTGGTCCACCCGAGGAACCCGGATGACTGGGTGCGCGCCGCTGTCGCCGGGCTCATGCACCCCTGAGGCGCTCCGGTCCAAGCCTCAGTACGCCGTGACCTGATCGGGTTCCGGGGCAGGTGTGGTCGCACGGTGCTGCGGGTGGCCGCCCGCGGTGGGCCGCGGGCGGACCGGCCACCAGATGCTCCGGCCGAGGAGTGCGGCAAGGGCGGGGACGAGCACCAGCGAAAGGACGAGCGCGGAGAGCATGATGCCGAGCGCCATCGCGAAGGCGACCTGTTCGCTTCCCGGGGTCGTGGCGAGCGTGGCGAAGGAGCCGGCCAGCACCAGCCCGGCCGTCGCGATGGCCGGTGTCGTGTGCCGTACCGCGCGGGCCACGGCGGCGCGGGCCGGGCCCGGTCGCTGCATCTCCTCCCGAATCCGGTCGGCGATCAGGATGTTGTAGTCGGTGCCCAGTGCCACGACGAACAGGAACAGCACCAGGGGGAGGGTGAAGCTGACGCCCGGCTTGCCGAGGGCGTGCTGGAACAGCAGCGTGGATGCGCCGAGGGTGGCGGCGAAGCCGAGCCCGACGGAGAGCATCAGGACCACCGGTGCGAGCAGGCTGCGCAGGAGCAGCAGGAGGATCAGCGCGATCAGCGCGGCCGCGACCGGGAACACGATCTTCAGGTCGTGGTCGACGGCGGTCGAGACGTCGGCGAAGATCGCCGCTGTCCCGCCCACGTGTGCCTTCGTCCCGGCGGGCGTGTGCTGGGCGACCGCCGCCCGGATCGGTCCGGCGGCCAGGTCGCGGGCCTGCTGGCTCTGCGGGTCGGCGGTCGGGTAGAGGTCGATGCGGGCGGCGCGGTGGTCCTTGTTCAGCACGGTCGGTGCGACCTTGCCCACGCCGTCGACCTGGGTGAGCGCTCGGGAGAGGCCGTCGAGTCCGGCGGTGGTGAGGGTGCCGCCGTCCGTGACGGTGACGAAGACGCTTGTCGGGTCCGACACTCCGGCCGGCAGTGTGCGGGAGATCTCGGCCGCGGTGGCCGCGGCGGGGGTCCGGTCACCGGAGTCGCCCCGGCCGTAGTCCATGCGGATGCCGATCAACCCGGCGGCCAGCGCGGCAAGCAGGGCGACGGAGGCCGTCAGCATCATCAGCGGCCGTCGCGTGACCAGCGCGCCGAGGCGGGCGCCACGGCCTTCGCGCGGCTTGTGGTGCAAGGTTTGGGAGGGCCAGAACATCTTGCGCCCGGCGGCCGCGAGCAGCGCCGGCAGCAGGGTGAGACTGCCGAGCAGCATCACCAGGACCGCGACGGCGATCGCGGGGCCCAGCGAGCGGAACTGCCCGAAGGTCGCCAGGCCCAGCGTGGCGAACGCGGCCACGATGGTCAGCGCCGCCGAGGTGATCGCGGTGCCCACCCGGCCGGAGACCTGCTCGGCCGCCTCGCGGGCGGACTGCTCGGGCCGGTTGCGCAGTTGCTCGCGGAAGCGGAACAGCAGGAACAGCAGGTAGTCGATGCCGATGCCGAGCAGGACCACGTTGATCAGCCCCGGGGTGCCCGCGTCGAGCTTGCGCCCGGTGAGCATCGCGGCACCCGCCACGGCTCCCGCCGCCACGCCGCCGATCACGGCGACCGCGAGCAGTGGCAGCAGGGCCGCCAGCGCACTGCGGAACACCAGCACGTTGAGCAGGACGATGAGCCCCATGACGAGGGCGCTCCCGACCGTCGCGGCGGTCTTGTGGGCATCGGTGGTGTCGACGGTCTCGGCGAGACCCCCGGTGAAACCGGTGCGCATCCCCGCCTCGGAGAACTGCGTCCGGGCGGCGTCCCGGAAGGTGCGGTAGACGCCCTGGACCCCCTTGTCCGAGGGATTCCCGGTCAGTTGGACGGAGAGCAGTTCGAAACTCCGGTCGGGCGCCATCATCGCCGGGGCGATCCGGGGCGTCTGGGAGCGGTCCGGGACCAGGAACTCCGGGATGTCGTCTTCCCTGGGCATGATCACCCGGCGCTGAGCCAGCTTCGCCGCCTCGGCCTCGACCCACTTCCGGTCGGCGGCGCCGAGTGCCTGGCCGTCGGATCGGGCGACCAGCACCGTCACCGTGGTGGCGTCGGGGTTCACCCCGAACTGTTCCTGGGCGATGTGCAGCGCGGCGGCCGAGTCGTAGCTGCGGGGCAGGAAGTCCCCGGTCTGGTGCTGGGTGACGCGGGCGATCAGTATCGGAGCCAGGGCACTGAGTGCGATACCCAGCACCGCCCATAGGGCGATGACCTTCCACGGGTGTCTGGTGGAGTATCCGGTCAGGGCGCGGATCACTATGTCCTCCGGCGGACGGACTTGAATGCGGACGTCTGCCGGGGGTTCCCGGCCGGTCTCCAGACCATCACTCGAGGGGCCGGGAGGCGTCGTGGCAGCGGATGATCCGGACCCGGGCCCTGGGTCCTGACCCGCATCGGGACCAGGACCAGAGTCCTGGTCCCGATG
>NZ_JBHUUV010000015.1:0-165203 GCF_042670885.1 Streptomyces sp. NPDC057136 | reverse complement strand
GTCCGCGAGCAACGCGGCCGGCGGAGCGACGTCCGTCGTGGACGGCGACGGCATCGAGACGGCGCGCAGCTCCCGACCGGTCGCCCCCGGCGTACGCCTCACCTCGTACGACCGTCTGGAGTCCGACAAGTGGCTGCGGGTCGACAGCCTCTCCGTCGACCTCGACGGCAGCGGGATACGCGCCGACTACCTCTCCACGGGCAAGGTCGCGGAACGCCGTACGGTCTCCGAGCTCGCCGCCGCGCACGACCCCGGCAGTGGCCGCCGGACCGTCGCCGCGATCAACGCGGACTTCTTCGACATCAACCAGACCGGCGCGCCGCAGGGACCTGGCGTCAAGGACGGCACGATGGTCCACTCCCCGGCCCCCGGCATCAACCGCGCCGTCGGTATAGGCCCGGAGAGTGCCGGCCGTGTCCTGCAGCTGTACTTCGAGGGCACCCTCACCCTCCCGTCCGGCGGGCACCCGCTGACCGCGTACAACGCGGCGAACGTCCCGGCCGGGGGAGTGGGCGCGTACACCTCGGCGTGGGGAAGCGCCGACCGCGCGCTGACCGTCGACGCCGCGACGCCCGTCGCGGAAGCGGCGGTACGGGACGGCACAGTCGTCTCCGTGTCATCCACCCCGGGATCGGGCCCCGTCCCCGAGGACACCACGGTCCTCGTCGGCCGTGAGGAGGGCGCGGCCCTCCTGGCCGCCCTGGAACCCGGCGACCCGGTGTCCTTGGAATACCGGGCCCGCACGGACAGCGGAGCCCTGCCGCGGACCGCCGTAGGGGGCCGCGAACTCCTGGTCGTGGACGGTGTCGCGCAGAACCACGACGGCGAGGGCAACAACACCGCCGCACCCCGTACCGCCGTCGGCTTCTCCCAGGACGGCCGCACGATGCAGGTGATCACCATCGACGGCAGACAGGCCGACAGCGGAGGCGTCACCCTCACCGAACTCGCCACGATGATGCGACGCGCGGGCTCGTACAGCGCACTCAACCTCGACGGCGGCGGCTCCTCGACCCTCCTGGCACGCGAACCGGGCAGCGACGCGCTCCACGTGGAGAACAGCCCGTCCGACGGCAGCGAACGCACCGTTCCCAACGGCCTCGCCCTCACCGCCCCCGACGGCAGCGGCCGGCTCGAGGGCTTCTGGGTGGAGACCCGCACCCCGGCCGGTGCCGCGCCCGGCGACGACCCCGTGCGAGGCGGCCACCCCGAGCGGGTCTTCCCCGGCCTGACCCGCCAGCTCACCGCGGACGGATACGACGAGACCTACGGCCCCGCCGCGGGCACCCCGCACTGGAACGCCGTCGCCTCCGCGGTCGGCAAGGCCGACAGCACCGGTCTCTTCACCGCCCGCCGCAGCGGAACCACCGAAGTGATCGCCCAGCGTGGCGCCGCCCGCGGCAGCACCCAACTGACCGTGCTCGACCAGCTCGCCCGTATCCAGCCGACCACCCGGCGCGTCGGCCTCGCCGACGCGGACGCCACCGGCACCTTCGGAATCGTCGGCCTCGACGCCCACGGCACCAGCGCCCCCGTCGAGCCGCGTGATGTCGCCCTCGACTACGACCACGCGCTGTTCGACGTCCGCGACGACGGCCGGGGCGGCTTCACCGTCACCTCGCGCACCGGCAGCGGCGCGGGGCAGATCCGGGCGACGGTCGCGGGTACCACCACCGCCCTCGCCGTGAGCGTCGGCCTCACCGAACAGGCCGTCTCCTCCTTCCACGACGCCGCGTCGTGGAAGTTCAGCCAGGCCCGTGCGAGCGGTTCCCTCGCCGCGACGCCGGAGGGCCGCACCGGCACCGGGCTCGAGCTCACGTACGACTTCACCCTGTCGACGGCCACCCGCGCCGCCTACGCGGCCCCGCCCCAGCCCGTCGTCGTGCCCGGGCAGCCGCAGTCGTACACGCTGTGGATCAAGGGCGACGGCAACGGTGCCTGGCCGACGCTGCACCTCAAGGACGCAGCAGGCTCGGACCAATTGCTGCGCGGCCCGTTCATCACCTGGATCGGCTGGCGGCAGGTCACCTTCGCCGTACCGGCGGGCGCCGCGATGCCACTGAGCGTGTTCCGCTTCTATCTCGCCGAGACGGCGGCGGCCCGGCAGTACACCGGCGAGATCGTCATCGACGACCTGGCCGCCCAGGTTCCGCCCACGGTCGACCTCCCCGAACAGCCCGCCGTCGAGGACCCGTTGATCGACCCGGCAGCGGTGACCGAGCGCCGGGACTGGCAGTTCGCGGTGATGTCGGACGCCCAGTTCGTCGCCCGCGAACCGAACAGCGCGATCGTCGCCCAGGCCCGCCGCACACTGCGCGAGATCAAGGCGGCGGCACCCGACTTCCTCGTCATCAACGGAGACCTCGTCGACGAAGGGTCACCCGCCGACCTCGCCTTCGCCCGGCGGATACTCACCGAGGAGCTAGGGGACTCGCTGCCCTGGTACTACATACCCGGGAACCACGAGGTGATGGGCGGGAAGATCGACAACTTCGTCGGCGAATTCGGTCCCGCCCAGCGGACCTTCGACCACAAGGGCACCCGGCTCATCACGCTGGACACCTCCAGCCTGAGCCTGCGGGGTGGCGGCTTCGCCCAGATCAAGCACCTGCGCGAACAACTTGACGCCGCCGCGCGGGACACCGGCATCGGCTCCGTCATGCTGATCGAGCACGTCCCGCCGCGTGACCCGACCGTGCAGAAGGGCAGCCAGCTCGGGGACCGCAAGGAGGCCGCCCTCGTCGAACGGTGGCTCGCCGACTTCCGGCGTACGAGTGGCAAGGGGGCGGCCCTCATCGGCAGCCATGTCGGGGTGTTCCACGCCTCGCACGTCGACGGTGTGCCGTATCTGATCAACGGCAACGCGGGCAAGGCACCGGCAGGCCCGGCGGACGAGGGCGGCTTCACCGGCTGGTCCCTCATCGGCGCGGACCGGGTCACCCCGGAAGAACAGACCACGGCCCGCCACCGGCCGTGGCAGGGCGCTCCCGACTGGGTTTCGGCCCAGACCCGCGCCCACGTCGACGCCCTCGTACTCGACGCGCCCTCAGCGATCACCGCGGGCGACCGCGCCGAGGTCACCGCGATCGTCACCCAGGGCACGCGTGGCGTCCCGGTCGCCTTCCCGCTCAGCGCGGACTGGACGGCATCCCCGAACGTCCACATCGGCCAGGAGTCCGGGGCGCGCCCCCGCCATACAGCGGTACTCGACCCCACCACGGGCACCCTGACGGCCCTGCGCCCGGGAACGGTGGCACTCGCGGTGACGGTCAACGGCACAACAAGCCGAGCGGACATTCGCATCACCGCGGAGGAGGCCGCCTCGGCAGCGTGAAGACGGCGGCGTGCGCCCCACCCCCCACCCGCGCGGGCGCACCCCGCCGGTGGGTGCCCCGCCCCCCACCGGATCACCCCCGCGAACGGAGCGAATTACGCAACGCGCACTCCGCAAACCGCCCCTACACCTTGCGGTAGTCGTACGCCTCCGAGGCCGCCGCCTCCACCGCTGCCAGGTCACCGCCGGCCGACGCGGTGACCACGGCGGCGACAGCGCCCTCGACGAATGGTGCGTCGACCAGGCGCGCCCCTTCGGGCAGCTCGTCGCCCTCGGCGAGCATGGCCTTCACGGTGAGCACCGCGCTCCCCAGGTCCACCAGCACCGCGATTCCGGCGCCGCCGTCGACCGACCGTGCGGCCTCCGCGATCAGATCCGCGCTCGTCCCCAGGCCCCCGCCGGACGTGCCGCCGGCGGCGGCCACGGGCGCCGTGGCCCCGCCCGCCGCGAGCCCGCGCGCCAGCTCGGCGACCGACTCGGCCACCGGCCCGCTGTGCGACACCAGGACGATTCCCACCTGTTTCCGCATCCCACTCACGAGCCACTCCCGTCGTCCCCGCGCGTGGCGTCCGCCTCGGCCAGCGCCGCGACGAGCAGCGCGGACGACGTCGCTCCCGGGTCCTGATGGCCGATGCTTCGCTCACCCAGATAGCTCGCCCGCCCCTTGCGGGCCTGTAGCGGAACAGTGGCGAGCGCGCCCGCCTCGGCCGCCTCGCGCGCAGCCGCGAACGACACTGCCAGCGCGTCGACGGCGGGCAAGAGCGCGTCGAGCATCGTCTTGTCACCGGCCTGCGCGCCGCCCAGCTGGCCCACCGCAGCGACGCCCGCCCCGAACGCCTCGGCCAACTGCTCCGGCGTCACCTCGGCCGCCTCGCCCAGGGCCTTTCCCGTGCGCCGCAACAGCGTCCCGTACAGCGGCCCGGACGCCCCACCCACCGTTGAGATCAACTGCCGCCCGGCGAGCGTCAGTACGGCCCCCGGGGTCTGCGGGGGCTCCTTCTCCAGGACCGCCGACACGGCAGCGAACCCGCGCTTCAGATTGCTGCCGTGATCGGCGTCCCCGATCGCGGAGTCGAGCTCGGTGAGTCGGTCCGCCTCACGGTCGACGGCAGCCGTAGTGACGACCATCCAGCGGCGGAAGAATTCGGCGTCGAGCACATCATCTCCTTGTCCAGCAAGCGTGATCCACAGGTGGAACGGCTAGCGGCCCCATCGCAGGGCGGGCGTCTGCACCGGCGCGTCCCAGAGCCGCAGCAGTTCCTCGTCCACCTGGCAGAGCGTCACCGAGCAGCCGGCCATGTCGAGCGAGGTCACGTAGTTCCCCACGAGCGTACGAGCGACGACGACGCGCCGCTCCGTGAGGACGCGCTGCACCTCGGCATTGAACCCGTACAGCTCCAGCAGCGGCGTCGCGCCCATCCCGTTGACCAGGGCGATCACCGGACCGTTGGGCCGAAGGTCCTCAAGTACGGCGTCCACGGCGAAGTCGGCGATCTCCCCGGAGGTCATCATCGGACGCCGTTCCCGTCCCGGCTCGCCGTGAATACCGATCCCCAACTCCAGCTCTCCCGGCGGCAGATCGAAGGTCGGGCTGCCCTTGGCCGGCGTGGTCACGGCACTGAGCGCAACCCCGAAACTCCGGGACGACTCGTTCACCCGCCGGGCGACGGCGGCCACCTGCTCCAAGGGTGCACCCTCTTCGGCGAGTGCCCCGGCGATCTTCTCGACGAACAGGGTCGCCCCCGTACCCCGCCGTCCCGCCGTGAAGGAGCTGTCGACCACCGCCACGTCGTCGTCGACCAGCACCTGGGCCACCTGCACGCCCTCGTCCTCGGCGAGCTCGGCCGCCATCGTGAAGTTGAGTACGTCACCGGTGTAGTTCTTGACGACGAACAGCACTCCGGCCCCACTGTCCACCGCGACAGCGGCCCGCACCATCTGATCCGGCACGGGCGACGTGAACACCTCCCCGGCGCACGCCGCGGACAGCATCCCGGGCCCGACGAACCCGGCATGCAACGGCTCGTGCCCGGACCCCCCGCCGGAAACGAGACCCACGTGCCCGGCCACGGGCGCGTCACGCCGCACCACCAGACGGCCCTCGATATCCACGGTCAGCTCGGGATGGGCGGCGGCCATGCCGCGCAGCGCATCGGCGACGACGGTCTCGGGGACATTGATGAGCATCCTCAACGGTTCCTCCTGGATGGGTTACCAGCTAGGCCCTGGAGCAGGGTATTACCTGGTCAGTGGGGTCTGTAGGGGTTCGTGGCGCGTGGCGGTCGGTGGCTTCCTCAGGCGGTGTCCGGCGGGGCTGATGCTGACTCAATGCTGACTTTGCTGACCCTTCGCCAGAAGCACTCGACTGTCGTTGTCGGGACGACGGGCGTCGTCCAGTATCGAAGAGGCGGGACCCTATCGGGAAGCGGCGCGTCGAAGGCTGCGCACAGTCCGGCGGCACACCCGCGCCTCGGTCATGGTGGAGGAGGGGAGTCCGTCGTGACTCACGCGCGGCGGCTCGCATACTCTTCGCCAGCTGTCCTTGGCTACGATGCGGGCGCGCTGCATGCCGGACGCCGGGTCAAGACTTCGACGAGGAACTGGGTCAGCAGCTCTTGGTGTTCTTCCTCGATGCCCACCTGGTGACGGCCGAAGTAGGTTCGCAGTGCTGGGCGTCTCTGATGAGTATGGGACGGCCGTGCCGACGAGCCCGCTAGTCCAACGGCCGTACAGAGCACGGCAACAGAGTCAGTAAGCGTCCCGTGGGAGCCCTTCGGTGGGGGGATGTCCCTCACCGAACCGTGAATGGTCTTTACCTGCCAAGGTCTGGACTATGGCTTGTTCTGTTCGGTCCGCCGCACACGCCTGAAGCCCGGGAGAGGGCGTGGCCCTGTGGGTGGGCGGCCCGAGACCGGGCGGTGACACCTGTCTGGCATGCTCTGTGATCGTGCAACCTTTGAAGAGCGAAGACCCCACCCAGATTGGCTCATTCCGGCTCCTCGGCAGGCTCGGGGCCGGCGGCATGGGCCGCGTCTACCTCGCCCGTTCGGCCGGCGGACGGACCGTCGCGGTCAAGATCGTGCACGCCGAGCTCGCCGCCCAGGACCAGTTCCGGCGCCGCTTCGCGCGCGAGGTCGCCGCCCTGGAACAGGTCGGCGGCGTCGGCACCGCGCCCGTACTCGACGCGGACAGCGACGCCGAGTCCCCCTGGGTGGCCATCGGGTACGTCGCCGGGCCCGCCCTGCGGACGGTGGTGGCCGAGGAGTACGGGCCGCTGCCCCCGGCGTCCGTACAGTCCCTGGCCGTCGGGCTCGCCCAGGCCCTGGCGCACATCCATGCCGCCGGGCTGGTCCACCGGGACCTCAAGCCGTCGAACATCCTGCTCACCGTGGACGGCCCCCGCGTCATCGACTTCGGCATAGCCCGGGCCGTCGACACCGTCACCGACGGCGGGCTGACCAGCACCGGCGCGGTCGTCGGATCCCCCGGCTTCATGTCGCCCGAACAGGTGCGCAGCGAGCGTCTGACGGCCGCGTCGGACATCTTCTGCCTCGGCTCAGTCCTGGCCTACGCGGCGACCGGCCGCTCCCCGTTCGGGTCGGCCGACAGCGGCGTCCACGCCACGATGTTCCGCATCGCTCACGAGAAGCCGGACCTCTCAGGGCTGCCCGCCGAGCTCGACGACCTGGTACGCGCCTGCCTCGCCAAGGACCCGGCCACCCGCCCCACCGCCGCCGAACTGGTCGCCCTGGTCCCGGCCACCGACCCGTGGCTGCCCGCCGGGCTCCTCGTCCAGCTCGGCCGCCATGCCGCCGGGCTCCTCGACGCGGACGGCGACCCGACCCCCGTACCGCCCGTGTCCCGTCCCCGAAGAAGGACCCGCCCCCGGGCTCTCGTCGCCGTCAGCACGACCGCCGCCCTCGCGGCCGGCGCCGCGCTCACCGTCATGTACTGGCCGGGGTGGAACGGCTCCGAGCGTACGGCGTCCGCGCAGCCCGGGAACGCCGTCCCGGCGACCTTCCTCGGCGCCTGGGAAGGCGTCCTGAAGGGCACTCAGGAAGCCCCGTACGAGACCGCCCGGATCGAGATCGCCCAGGGGAAGCCCGGGGACAAGACCGCCGTCTACGTCCAGGTCCTCGGCAAGCAGATGTGCATGGGGCGTTCCACGCTCATCTCGGCGGACGACGACAGGATCGTGTTCGGCGAGAGCGATGTGACGACGAGCGTGCCCGTAAAGCAGTGCACACCGGCCGCCCACCAGACGCTCACCGTGCGCTCCCCGGAGGTTCTGCAGTGGACGTCGGGCGCGGCGAGCGCCACGTTCCGCAAGGTGAAGGCGGGCCCCGACCTGCTGCCCGCGAAGTTCGTCGGCTACTGGAAGCAGCCGACGAACCCCGAGCTCCCCGCCGATGAGCAGGACCTGTACTCCGGCGAGGTGACCATCACCCAGGGCCCGATCGGCGCACCTCTCGTACGGTTCGAGAACACGTTCCCGAACACCTACGACGAGACGGGGGCGCCGACCGGCGGCTCCATGCACTGCGCGTACACCGCCCTGCTCGGCGGCACGGGCAACCTGCTGATCGTCGGCCCGTCCACGCCCGACCCGGCGGCCTCGGACGCGGACTGCGTGATGACGTCGGGCTCGTCGCAGAGCCTGCGCATCGACCGCTTCGACGGCAAGGACCGGCTGCTGGTGTACGACATGAGCGCGGACGGGGAGCCCGGCGAGTACTACAAGGAGTAGTACTCCGCCTGGCTCCACGTCCGGGAAACCGCTCCTCCCACAGGAACGAGTTGATTCGAACCAGCCGCAGCGGCGGTCGCGGCGCACGGCATCGGTGAGGTTCTGCTCGTACAGCGGGATCGCCCGGCCCAGGTCCCTCGCCGCCCGGTAGGCGCTGGCGAGGTTGTTGCGGGAGGTCAGAGTGTCGGGGGTGCTCTTCGCCGAGCACCCCTTCAGTGTCGGTGTAAGTCTGTTCGAACAGCGGGATTGCCTCGCTCAACCGCCCCGCCGACTCGTAGGCGCTGGCGAGGTTGCCCCGGGAGGTCAGGTTGTCGGGGTGGTCCTCGCCCAGCACCCGCACGCGGTCGGCGAGGGCGCGTTCGAGGTAGTCGATCGCGCGGGCGAAGAGCGGCTGCTGCTCGCGACCGCGACGGCCCATCCGGCAGAGATCAAAGACATGCGGTGGCTGCATGCCGAGGACTTCGCGCTGCCCCTGCACGCCGCCCTCTGGCAGTGCCTGTCCACCCTGGTCCAGCGCGGGGACCCCGTCGATCCGGTCACCGTGCTCTGGGAAGCCCAGCACCACGGCCTCCTCGCCGACGGCATCGCCCCCGGCGACGTGATGCCCCTCATCTCCGGACCCGTCGGCTCAGCCGAGCACTGGGGGGAGAAGGTCCTGCAGCGCGGCCTGCTCGCCCGTGCCCACACCGTCGCCACCCGCATCACCGCCTACACCGACGACCCGGCCAACACGACCCACCAGCTGATCACGGCAGAGCCTATTACTGCTCGCGTTGTTGTTCTTCAGAGCCGAGATCAGGTTTTCGCCTCAGAACACCGACAGACCCGTCAGTGTCGTGAACCGGTCCAGCGCCCCGACCCCCGCAACAGAGTTGCCGCGCTCGTCCAGGCCCGGGCTCCATACGCACAGCGTGCAGTGGCCGGGGACGACGGCGATGATGCCGCCGCCGACGCCGCTCTTGCCGGGCAGGCCCACGCGGTAGGCGAAGTCGCCCGCCGCGTCGTACGTGCCGCAGGTGAGCATGATCGCGTTGACCTGTTTGGCCTGGCTGCGGTTGAGCAGGCGGGTGCCGTCGGCGCGGATGCCGTGGCGGGCGAGGAATCCGGTGGCGAGGGCGAGGTCGGCGCAGGAGGCCTCGATGGAGCACTGGCGGAAGTACTGGTCGAGGAGGACCGGGACCGGGTTGCCGATGTTCCCGTACGACGCCATGAAGTGGCCGAGCGCGGCGTTGCGGTTGCCGTGGGCGGACTCGGAGTCGGCGACGTCCTCGTTGATGGCGAGCTGCTCGTTGCCGCTCTCCGCGCGCAGGAAGTCGAGGAGGGTGCCCGCCGCGTCGCCGGTCTGGGTCTGGAGGCGGTCGGTGACGACGAGTGCGCCCGCGTTGATGAAGGGATTGCGCGGGATGCCGTTCTCGTACTCCAGCTGCACCAGCGAGTTGAAGGGGTTGCCGGAGGGCTCGCGGCCGACGTGCTCCCACAGCGCGTCGCCCTCGCGCGCCAGGTTGAGCGCGAGGGTGAAGACCTTGGTGATGGACTGCGTCGAGAACGGCTGCCGCCAGTCCCCCACCCCGTACACCGTGCCGTCCAGCTCAGCGACGGCCATGCCGAACCGGCCCGGGTCGCAGGCGGCGAGCGCCGGAATGTAACCGGCGGGCCGGCCACGCCCCGGCGTCTGCCCGATCTCGGCGGCGATGCGGTCCAGGACTGGCTGATAGGTCAGGGGCGAGCTCATGAGCACCATTCTGTCGCTGGTTCGGGCGCGGGACTGTGACATGTGCGGCAACGCCGCGTGGGCGCGACAAGGCCCCACCCGCCCGCGCCCTCCCACTCAGCCGGCCTGCGTCCCCGCCAAAACCTCCGGACGGAGCAACGCGGCCAGCCTGTCGGCCGGCAACAGCCCCTTCTCCAGGACGAGTTCGGCCACACCGCGCCCGGAGGCGAGCGCCTCCTTGGCGATGGAGGTGGCCGCCTCGTACCCGATGTGCGGGTTGAGCGCGGTCACCAGGCCGATGGAGTTCTCGACCGCGGCGCGCAGCTCGTCCGTGTTGGCCGTGATCCCCGTGACACACCGCTCGGCCAGCGTCAGGCACGCGGCCCGCAGATGCGTGATGCTCTCGGAGAGGGAGTGGAGGATGATCGGCTCGAAGGCATTCAGCTGGAGCTGACCGGCCTCCGCCGCCATGGTTATCGTGACGTCGTTGCCGATCACCTCGAAGGCGACCTGGTTGACGACCTCGGGGATCACCGGGTTCACCTTGCCGGGCATGATGCTCGAACCGGCCTGCACCGGCGGCAGGTTGATCTCGTTCAGACCCGCCCGCGGCCCGGACGAAAGGAGCCGGAGGTCGTTGCAGCTCTTGGAGAGCTTCACCGCGATCCGCTTCAGCACCCCGGACATCTGGACGAAGGCCCCGCAGTCCTGCGTCGCCTCGACGAGGTTGGCGGCGGTGACGAGCGGCAGCCCGGTGATGTCCGCGAGGTGCCGACGCGCGGACTCGGCGTACCCGGCGGGCGCGTTGAGCCCGGTTCCGATCGCCGTCGCGCCCAGGTTGATCTCGTGGATCAGCGCGACCGCCTCGGCGAGCCGGCTGCGGTCCTCGTCCAGCATCACCGCGAACGCCGAGAACTCCTGCCCGAGCGTCATCGGCACGGCGTCCTGCAGCTGCGTACGGCCCATCTTCAGTACGTCGCGGAACTCGACGGCCTTGCCCGCGAAGGCGTCCTGCAGCACGGCCATCGCCTTGAGCAGCTCGTGAACCGCGAAGACCGTGGCGATCTTGACGGCCGTCGGGTAGACGTCGTTGGTGGACTGCCCGAGGTTGACGTCCTCGTTCGGGTGCAGGAACGCGTACTCGCCCTTGGCGTGGCCGAGCAGCTCCAACGCCCGGTTCGCGACGACCTCGTTGGCGTTCATGTTGGTCGAGGTCCCGGCCCCGCCCTGGATGACGTCCACGACGAACTGGTCGTGCAGCTTCCCCTCCCGGATCTCCCGACAGGCCTCGACGATGGCTGCCGCCTTGCGAGGCTCAAGGAGGCCGAGCTCCTCGTTGGCGCGGGCGGCGGCCTCCTTGACGGCGGCGAGCGCCTCGATCAGATGCGGGTACGCGGAGATCGCTGTCCCCGTGATGGGGAAGTTCTCCGTGGCACGCAGGGAGTGGACACCCCAGTACGCCTCGGCGGGGATGTCACGGTGGCCGAGCAGGTCGTGCTCGCTGCGGACGGTCATAGCGGTGTGGAGCTTCCTTCTGGAGTGGGTGGAGGCGGGCGTAGGAATCGGGGTGCGGCGAGTCAGGCGTACGTGCCGCCGGACACCGCAGCGGCCGTGAGTGGCTCGAGCGCCCGCGCCGGCCGGATTCTCCCGACCACCGCCTCGCCCCCGAGCAGCCGCGCACCGGCGAACTCGGCGAGCGCGGCCGGGTCGACGCCGCAGTGCGCGAGCGCCGCCGCGGTCACCGGCACGCGCGCCCGGTCCGCCCCGTCCGCGATCTTCACGGCGACGGTCCGGCCGTCCGGGAGCGCCGCGACCTGCACCCCTTCGAAACCGTCCTTGGAGAGCAGCCCCGGCACGGCCCGCATCAGCGCGGCGACATCACGGCCGGAGCCCGACGCCATCTCGGCGTGCTCGCGCATCGCCTCGGCCACCCGCGCCTCGGGGCTGCCGGGCGGAGCCGTCGCGATCCGGGCGGCGGCGCGCGCGAGGCCGTGCAGGGAGACGGAGAACAGCGGAGCGCCGCAGCCGTCGACCGTCACCCGTGCGACGGCCTGCCCGGTGAGGTCCTCGACGGTCTCCGCGATCGCCCGCTGCAGCGGATGCGCCGGGTCGAGATAGTCGTCGAGCGACCAGCCGGCAAGCCGAGCCGTGCAGAGCATCGCCGCGTGCTTGCCCGAGCAGTTCTGCGCGAGCCTCGACGGTAGCCGCCCCGCGCGGATCCAGTCCTCGCGGACGACCGGGTCGAAGGGCAGGTCCTTGACGTTGCGCAGATCGTCCTCGGCGAGACCGGCGAGCTCCAGGATCCGCCGGGTCCCGGCGAGATGCCGTTCCTCGCCGGAGTGGCTGGCCGCGGTCAGCGCGAGCAGATCGCCGTCGAGCGGCAGCCCCGCCCGCAGCAGCGCCACGGCCTGCACGGGCTTGAGCGCCGAACGAGGGTAGAAGGCCACCTCGATGTCACCGATCTGCAGCTCCACCCGCCCGTCCGCGCCGAGCACGACGACGGAGCCGTAGTGGATACCCTCGATGACACCGCCGCGTACGAGCTGGGCGACGGGCACGTGCAGCGGTTCCCGGACACAGGGCGCCTCGGCGACCGAACGGCCGGACGCAGAAGGTGTGTTGAGCTCCCTCACGCGCCCGCCCCGGACTTCCGTACGGCCGCCACGCGGCCCCGTACGCCGTACCACCCCGCCACCAGCGCCGCCGCGATCAGCGGCAGACACAGCACCGTCGTGCGCCCGGCGCCCCCGTCGGCGTACATCAGGAAGAGAACAGAGCCGAGGAAGAAGAGCGTGACGAGCTCGGTCCAGGGCGAACCGGGCAGTCGGTAGCTCGGCCGCTCCAGTTCGCCGTCCTCCGTCTTCCGCCAGAACTGCAGATGACAGATCATGATCATGCCCCAGGTGGCGAGGATGCCGATCGCCGCGAAGTTCAGCACGATCTCGAACGCGTCCGCGGGGACCACGAAGTTGAGCCCGACGCCCAGGACGCAGATACCGCTGGTGAGCAGGATTCCGCCGTACGGGACCTGGCTGCGGCTCATGACTCCGGTGAACCGCGGTGCGGAGCCGGACATGGCCATCGAGCGCAGGATGCGGCCGGTGGAGTAAAGGCCGGAGTTCAGCGACGACATGGCCGCGGTGAGGACGACGAGGTTCATCACGCCTCCGGCCGCCGGAATACCGAGGTTGGAGAGCACGGTGACGAACGGACTCTCACCGGAGGTGTACTTGTTCCACGGCAGCAGCATCGAGAGCAGCACCACGGAGCCGACGTAGAAGAGACCGACGCGCCACATGATGGAGTTGATGGCCTTCGGCAGGATCTTCTCGGGGTTCTTGGTCTCACCCGCCGCGACACCGACCAACTCGACGGACGCGTAGGCGAAGACGACGCCCTGGACGATCAGCAGCATCGGCAGCAGGCCGTTGGGGAAGATGCCGCCGTTGTCGGTGATGAGGGACGGGCCGGGGGTATGCCCGTCCACGGGGTGCTGGGTGACCAGCAGGAAGATCCCGATCAGCATGAAGATCACCAGCGCGCTGACCTTGACGATCGCGAACCAGAACTCCAGCTCCCCGAAGAACTTCACGGAGATGAGGTTCACGGTGAGCACGACGGCGAGCGCGATGAGGGCGATCACCCACTGCGGGATGTCCGAGAACATCCCCCAGTAGTGGGTGTAGGTGGCGACCGCGGTGATGTCGGCGATTCCGGTGGTCGCCCAGTTCAGGAAGTACATCCAGCCCGCCGTGTAGGCGCCCTTCTCGCCGAGGAACTCCCGGGCGTACGACACGAAGGCGCCGGACGACGGCCGGTACAGGACGAGTTCGCCGAGGGCCCGCACGACCAGGAAGGCGAAAAGGCCGCAGACGGCGTACGCGATGAACAGCGAGGGACCGGCGTCGGCGAGGCGGCCGCCTGCGCCGAGGAAGAGCCCTGTACCGATGGCTCCGCCGATGGCGATCATGTTGACGTGCCGGGACTTCAGGGACTTGCTGTACCCGGCGTCTCCGGCGTCGACGTGACCGCCGTGTGTCCGTGTCTGCCCGTCCTGCCCTGCCTGCTCTTCGAGGGACTGCTCGCTCACGCCTGGGGTCCGCCTTCTGTGGTGGCGTCGGTGCGCTTGGGGCGCACGATCGCGGTGAGTGTCGTCTCGACGCGGTCGAGGTGGTGCGCCATGGCCTCGGTCGCGTCGTGTTCACTGCCGTCGACGAGGGCTTCGACGATGGCGCGGTGCTCTCGGTTGGACTGCTCGCGGCGGCCGCCGAGTTCGTTGAGGAACGCCGACTGGCGGGCCAGCGCGTCCCGGATCTCCTCGATCACACGACGGAAGACCGGGTTCTGGGCGGCCTGCGCGACGGCGAGATGGAAGAGCGTGTCCATGGCCACCCACGCGGTGGTGTCGGTCTCCCGCTCCATCCGCTCCATGAGGTGGGCGAGGTGGTCGAGGTCCTCGGGCGTACGGCGCGCTGCCGCGTAGCCCGCCACGGGGATCTCGACGTGCCGCCGGACCTCCAGGAGGTCACTGGCCGCGTAGTCGCCGAAGGTGGGGTCCTCGTCGGGCCCGTTCGACACGACGAAGGTGCCCTTGCCGGTACGGGAGACGGTAAGTCCCATCGTCTGCAGGGCCCGCAAGGCCTCCCGCAGCACGGGCCTGCTGACCTCCAGGCGACGGCAGAGCTCCGCCTCGGAGGGCAGTTTGTCTCCCACGGCGTAGTCGCCACGCTCAATAGCACTGCGCAGATGACCGAGCACCGCTTCCATGGCGCTGACGCGCCGCGGCACCGAGCCACCTGTCTGGCTGTCTGACAGGTTCATGGAGGTGATCCTGAGGGGAAACGGGAAGTGCTGTCAAGGGTGGGCTCGCGGGCTGAGACCGGCTCGCCGCCGCCCCTGGCGGTCTTGCTGGTCGGTGCGGTTGCGGGCCTGGAGTTCGTGCAGGTGGCGGGGGAGGAAGTTCACGGTGCGGGCTGAGGTGCTTCGTGTGCAGGCGGGCCGTCGGGGCATGGGTCGCACTGGCGTGGGTGGAAGCGGGCGACCGTGTAGGGGGCCATGGCAGGCGGCTCGAGCCAGGTCCGGCTGGTCTGGCCGTTGGGGCAGGTGACCTGACGGCGGTCGAAGTCGATGGTGAAGTCGTCCCGGGTGAAGCCGATCTGTTCCTTGTTCTGCCATGCTCCGCCGGTCTTAACGGGACCGATGAGCCGGATCTGGTGGTCGCGTGCGGAGCGGTCGAGTAGCGCGGCGGAGACGTAGCCGGGTGTGGATGCCGGGCAGGGCTTGGGTGTCCCTGGTCGGGCTGGTGGTGGCGATGTCAGTGATCAGGTTGACCGAGGCGTTGGCGTCGCAGGTCTCCGTGACATGGACCAGGTATCCGCTCCAGCGGGTGTTGCCCCGGATGGCCCGGCGGGTTTCGCAGTCGTAGGGCGAGACGATCCGGAGGGCCCCTTTGGGCTGTCCGTCATTCTCGGTCGTCGACGCCCGCGGCGTCCTGCGCCCCACGAGAACTGGCGGCATGTCACTGCTCTACGCGTACGTCAGGACGGGATCGACGGCGACCGAAGTCGTGCAGTTCACGCAACCGTACGAACCTGCGGCCATGCTGTTGGCCCCGTCCCTGAGCACGGTCAAGCAGTGTTTCACCATTGTCTATGAGGCTGTGGGCACGCCTTCGGTATCCGCGAACGTGACGCCACACGGCAAGGACCTGTCCTGCGTCCGTGTAGCCGATGAGCTCAACGAAGCGGGCCCGTATCTCGCGTAGGCGCGCCGAGCGCGTGATGCGTTGCCAATGCGTAAGTCGCTGAACGGTCGGCGGGTAGCCACAATCGGTGTTCTCGCCGCAGGTCACCGACCCGGCCCGAACTGGGAGTCCAAAAAGGCTTGATCTCTGGCCAGGCGGCCGGACCCACGTTTCGGGCGCCAAACCTCTACCTGTCCGAACCCGGCCCGCAGGCCGCCGCTAACGGCGTCCATGGCGGACCGGGTGCTTTTCGAGGGAGAGCCTCAAAGTCCACGCGGCCGGAAGGGAGCCAACGCGACCGGTCGGCGTGAATCCCTCCAAGCTGGCTGGCGACGATCCCCGGGGGACTGCCCGTAGTAAGTGCCGTCGCGCCTACCTCCAGTGGTTTCGGTGCAGGCGAAGGGTGCACCCGGCCCGTACCGCCCTGGGATGCCTTCAAATCCGACGGTCAGAGCTTGTCGGCGCTCCGCGGGTGTGCCGTGAGATTCAGGGTGTCCGGCGGATCAGGGTCGGACAGGCCCTAGTTGACCGCGGGGCCGGAATCGTTCAGCCAGACCCAGTCGGACCAGGTGGCGAACCCGGTCTGCCACCTGTGATAGACGCCGGCGTGGCTGGTACCGAACACTTCGATGCGACCGTCGGCGTTGAGGAAGGCGTTGGTCGCGTGGGCCGGGTTCAGACGCTCCTCCCGGGTACCCCACCAGTCCTGCTGCTGGAACAGCCCGAGGCTGGTGTAGTCGACGGCCTGGGAGTAGTTGTTCATACTGCTCTCCACGATGATCGTGGAGATGGCGATCGCTGCGGCTCTCTGGTTGAGTCCCCGGTTCTTCACCGCCTGAGTGACCATCCGCGCGCAGGACACCTTGTAAGCGTTCATGTAGCCGGCCATCTTGGCGTGCAGCTGCGGGTTGAGCTGGTCGGCCATGATGCCGTCGGTGGCCGATGGGCCGGCCGGATCACAAGGCTCGGTCGGAATGGCCAACCCCTGTGGGCCACTGAAGTACCGGGAGACGCCGGACCGGTCATTGCCCGGGCCCGGAACAGGCACGTGTTCGGCGACGGCAACCGAGGCGGTCATCCCGATGACCAACGCCCAGATGCCGGCCACGACGGCCAGTCTGGTGAACACGCGGCATA
Source organism: Streptomyces sp. NPDC057136 (assembly GCF_042670885.1). NCBI lineage: Bacteria > Bacillati > Actinomycetota > Actinomycetes > Kitasatosporales > Streptomycetaceae > Streptomyces > Streptomyces sp. NPDC057136. The sequence continues at coordinate 148,531 of NZ_JBHUUV010000015.1, read as the reverse complement.
AGACATTGATTGCCATGAATGGCAGAATTGATCTGCCCAACCATGATCTGAAAGTTGTCACCAGAACCTCTCCGGTCGTCGGCGGCCGACAGTAGGGTGCGCCGATGAAATACCGATGGAATCGGCGCGCCAGCTCGAACTCCTCGCCGACGTCCTGGCCTGAGCGACAAGGCGGCCTGGGGGCATCGATCCGGCTGACGGCGGAACCGCACTGTCGGTCGGGCCCCGCATCGAAAGGCAGACGCGCAGGCCAACTACATGGGGAGGATTGAATGCGAGCAAGAAGGATCGCGGCCGCGTTGGCCGGACTTCTGCTGACAGCCGGGCTTTCAGTGGCACAGGGGTCCACAGCGCAAGCAGCAGCTTCGTGCGAGGGCACCTACACGATCGTTGTCGGCGGTACGGGCAGCTCGTGGAACAACGACGGCTTCTACGGCAACATCCAGCAGCACGTCGGGTACCCCACCCAGATTCCCAACGGTACGAGCGCCCGGGCAGGTGTCAATGAGCTGAACCGGCTGGTCCGCGACCAACGTGCCGCGTGCCCGGGCCAGCACGTCAAGATGGGCGGGTACTCCTTGGGCGCCGCGGTGGTGCACATCTGGGTCACCGAGAACTGGCAGACGTTCGGCAACGTCAACGCCATTCTCATCGCGGACCCCAAGCGCCAGGGCCCTCCCGGTGCCAACGGCGGATCCGTGCCGTTCGGCGGTGTCGTCGGCGCTCCGCTCGCCGGCGCCGACAGGTTCTTCGGCAACGTGCCGGTCAAGACGATCTGCCACTGGGACTACGTCTGTGACGAGTCCGCCGGGATTTGGACCTACCCGAGCAACCACGTCAATAACTACCCCGCAGACTTCAACATGGATCACCACAACGACAGTGCCAGCGAGCAGTGGTACAACGGCGCCTGGTATCCCTGGTAATCACGGATATCTCGTCGGCTGGGTGCGTAGCCGGGCCCTTGTCGGCGGCTGCGGTCTGCACCTGGGCCGCAAACCGACGATCCGGTACGCCGAGTAGCGTGTTCCGCGCATCATCGCCTCCGACTGGGAGGGCCCGGAACGGGCTACGGCTGTGTGGCGGCCAGGCGCTGTCCGGCGGATCATGTGGGTCGGGTCGCAGGCTCGTTGTTCGCTGTATGGGACGGGGTGATCTGACGACTGCAGATTGGGTCCAGCTGGAGCCGCATCTACCTTCGTCCGGGTGCCGAGGTGGCCGGTGGAACGATCACCGCAAGGTGATCAACGGGATTGAGGGCTCTGACATGGGAGCCGTCGACCGCGCAATCGTCCGTCTCCAACGCACTCCTGCCCCTCAGTTCGGCGAGGAGCACCGCATGCAGCCGGGGCCAGGCACGGGCTTCCAGTCCCGCAGGGCGGCACGGCAGGCCGGTCTGCCGGGTCCTGACGCCAACGGCGGAAAAGGGCCGCCGCCGGCCTATGTCATCTGCCGTCGGGACACTTGGACGCGCCGCACGGGGACGTGGTGACGGCGCTGACCCGCGAGGCCACGGAAGAGGCCGGTGCTGTCATCGACCCGGTCGACTTCCGTCTCGCCGCCATGGTGCATCAGGGTGAACTTGCCGGCGTAGCCGTCGTGCTGCATGAGTTCGTGAGGGTGTCCCGGACTCGATGATGCGGCCGTCGTTGAAGACGAGGCTGCGGTCACACTCGACGACGCTCGCCCGCCTGTGGAAGATCAACACGGTGATCTGGTCCTGGCGCAGCTTGGCTTCGCATTTCGGACAGGCGAGGCACACGCACAAGATCCACACGTCATGGTGGTGGCCCAAATGCCTTTGTTTCAGGGGTAATTGCCAACCAGTCGCAACTTTGTGTCGTACGTCACACTGCGGGGCTCTGGTTCGCACAACCGCACGTCCTGGCACCATGCACGACCGTACTTGTCCGTAACCAGGTCAACGAAAGGTCAGGTGCACGGGATGAGAGTCACTGCCCGTCGCATGGGGGCGCTGATATCCGCGCTCGCTGTTGCGACCGGTCTTCAGTTCGCCGTCTCCCCCACCGCGCAAGGCGCGATCATTGGCGATCTTCGTCTCGCCCCCTCTGTAACCGCTGTACAGAACAGTTGGATCGTCGTCCTGAAGGACGGCAGCACCGATGCCGCCGATCTCGGCGTCACGCCCAAGCACATCTACCGCAATGTCCTTCAGGGCTTCTCCGCCTCCTTGTCAGGGACGAAGGCGAAGGCGCTCGCGGCCGACCCGCGCGTGGCGTACGTCGAGCAGAACTCGATCGTGCGGCTCAACGACACCCAGTCCAACGCGACCTGGGGTCTCGACCGGGTCGACCAGCGGAACCTGCCGCTGTCGACGACATACACGCACAGCACGTCCGCTTCGAACGTGAACGCGTACATCATCGACACCGGAATCCGCACCTCCCACAGTGAGTTCGGCGGCCGAGCGAGCATCGGCAAGGACACAGTGGGCGACGGCCACAACGGCCAGGACTGCCAGGGTCACGGCACCCATGTGGCTGGCACGGTCGGCGGCAAGACCTACGGCGTCGCCAAGGGCGCCAAGCTGATCGCCGTACGCGTCCTGGCCTGCGACGGCTCCGGCACCACCGCCGGCGTCATCGCGGGCGTCGACTGGGTGACGGCCAACGCCAGGAAGCCGGCCGTCGCCAACATGAGCCTCGGCGGAAGTGCCAGCGCCTCGCTCGACGACGCGGTGAAGAAGTCGATCGCCTCCGGCGTCAGCTACTCGATCGCCGCGGGCAACGGACTCCCGATCCTGGGCATCCCCGCGAACGCGTGCAACTACTCGCCCGCCCGTGTCCCCGAGGCGATCACGGTCGGCGCGACGGACAAGACGGACAGCCGCGCGTCGTTCTCCAACTACGGCACGTGTCTGGACCTGTTCGCGCCGGGCGTGGACATCACGTCGGCGTGGAAGGACAACGACACCGCCACGAACACCATCTCGGGGACGTCCATGGCAACCCCGCACACAGCGGGCGTGGCAGCGCTCTACCTCTCCACCCACCCGACCGCGACCCCGGCCCAGGTCCGGAACGCGCTGGTGAACAACGCGACGAGCGGCAAGGTCCAGAACCCTCTTACAGGTTCGCCGAACAAGCTGCTGCACTCGCTGTTCTAGAACGGCTGGTGCCCAAGGTGCCCGAGGAGCTACCACCCGGCAGGGTACGGCCGCTCCTCGGGCAACAGCCGTGCGGCACCTGCCAGATCCCCTTGGCGTACGAGCCCATGAATCTCGTGCGCCGAGGGGATCACGTCGCTGATGGCCACGGTCCACTGGGATCTGTCCGGCGGATCTTGCAGGCCGTGCTGGCGCAAGGCGGTGGTTTGCCGCTTGCCTGCGCGGCTTCTAAACCACGCGACACCGCGCCTCCGAGCAGACCCTAGGGACAACATCTACATCTGGGCCGGCACGCGACGACCGATGCCCAGCGGTCGCGGTACCTGTACTTCCAATCGGCCAACCCGAGTTCGTCGCACCACGCCGACCAGACCAAGCTGCCCTCGGCCGGTCAGTGGGTGCCCGAGCGGTTTACCGAGGATCAGATCGCGGCCTCGCCGGGCTTGGACGGCAACGTGACCTGATTGGTTCGTTGGCCTGTGGGTGGGTCTTGCCAAGCGCCGTCTGTCGTTCGATGCCCTCGTGTGCCTGGTCGCGTCGGTCCGGTCACTGCCCGGTTCTGGTGAGGCCGAGGCCGGCTTCGTCCCCGCGCAGAATCATCTGGTGCGTCCGCCGCAGCATCCGGCTCGGAGGAACCCCCAGGTCGTCGGCCAGACGGCGGCGGGCGCGGTCGAACACGGTCAATGCGTCGGCCTGTCGGCCGCTACGGTACAGCGCACGCATCAGCATCGCGGCTACCGGCTCGTTGAGGGGGTGCGCCGCGGACAAGGCGAACAGCTCGGCGATTGCTTCGGAGTACTGGCCCAGCCGCAGCTGCCACTCCAACTTCCGCTGCATGATGGCGATCCTGCGCTCGGTGAGCCGCAGCCGTTCCAGTTCGGCGAGCGGCCCGGGCAAGCCGGCCAGGAGCTCCCCGCGAAACAGGTCCAGCGCCTGGGAACACAGGCGGAGCGCCTCGGTCGGCTCGCCCGCTCGATCGGCCGTCCCGATGTCGGTGACCAGCTCCTCCATGCGTGCCACGTCCACGTCGACTGCGCCGGAGACCAGCCGGTAGCCACGTCGGTCGTGCTCGATGACCGAGTCCGGGCTGTCCCCGATGCGCAGGGTCTTGCGTAGTCGGTAGATGTATACGGGCACCACGTTCGCGACCGGCGGCTCCATCCCCCATACTCCGTCGAGCAGTTCCTGCTGGCTGAGCGTCCGCCCCGCGCGCAGCGCCAGAGCCGCAAGTACGGCTTGCTGGCGGAGATGTCCCAGGATCAGGGGCCGCCCGTCCTGCCGTGCCTGCAGCGGCCCGAGCACGGAGATCTGCACCTTCGGTCCGGCGGTTCGGCCGGCGGCGGTCCGCAGCACCGGGCTCACCGCCTGCGTGCGGGGGCCGCGGCCGGGGACGACCAGGCCGCAGTCGAAGGCGTGGACGATGGCGGCGGCCCGGTCGCGCAGCCCGAGTTTCACGAGGATCCGCGCGAGGTGTCCGGCCACGGCGCCCTCGGGGATGGCGAGGGCGGCGGCGATCTCGTCGTCCCGCAGGCCGCAGCCGACCGCGGAGAGCACCTTGTGCTCCTGATGCCTGAGCACGGTGGCAGTTGGTCGGCCGGTGGTGGCGGTCGTCGGCATCGCTGCTCCCTTGGCTCCGGACTGGTCGGTCTGGCGGACGCCGTCGACAAGGTAATGGTGGGAGCGCCGGGCAGGGCATCCGGAACGATCCGGAGTGACACGCGTGGTCCTTCGAGTCGTACAACTTCCCCGGCCGCTACCTCCGTCACTACGAAGACCTGCTCGTGACGCAGCCCGCGGAGACGACAACCGCCAGGTGGACGCGGCGTTCTACGCCCAGTAGAAGGCGCCGTGCCGGCGCGTTCATCCCGATGCCGCTGACAGCCACACCTGCGTCACGACGCCCTGGCGGAGCGGGCTCGGGTGGACGCCACCGACCGCGCGGCATCCCCCTCTTACGGGAGGCGACCGTGCTTGTCAGTCCGTAAGGTTCCGGGTTCTCCGGCCCTGGATCCGTCGATACCTTCTCAACCGCCAGTCACACGGTTCCGTCGCGTTACGCATCCGACCGGTGCCGTACGTCCCTCCGCGGACAGGCGCAGCCTGCGACGCGAGACCGTTCCTTCGTCACGCTCCCAGCCAGGAGGTCGCGTTGACCGCGCATCACCCCACCCGCAGAAGCATTCTCAAGTCCGCCGGCGGACTCTCGGCCGCGATGGCCCTGGGCGCCGGCGGCGTCCTCGCGGCGGCGTCACCGGCCGCGGCGGCCGGCGATGGCTTCGGCCTGCGCATCGTGGACCGTAACGAGAGCGACCACCGGATGTGGTACTACCGGTTCGCGACCGACGCGATCGGCTGGAACCCCGGTCCCGCTGTGAACGTGCTGCTCCCCGACGACTACCACTACAGCGGACGCACCTACCCGGTCCTTTACCTCCTCCACGGCGGTATGGAGGATTTCATCAGCTTTGACCACAAGGACATCCGCGCCCTGACGGCCGGAAAGCCGCTCATCGTCGTGATGCCCGACGGCGGACGCACGGGCTGGTACTCCAACCCGGTCCACTCCAACGTCGGCCCCCGGAACTGGGAGACGTTCCACATCAACCAGTTGCTTCCATGGGTCGAGGCGAACTTCCGGACGTACGCCGAGTACGACGGCCGCGCCGTCTCCGGGTTCTCGATGGGCGGCTTCGGCGCGCTGAAGTACGCGGCCAAGTACTGGGGCCACTTCGCCTCGGTCAGCTCCCACTCCGGCCCGGCCAGTATCCGCCGCGACAGCGGCGCGGTCGTGCACTGGGCCAACCTGACCTCCGCGGCCGTGGACCTGAACGGCGGCTCGATCTACGGCATGCCGGGATGGGACGAGCGCAGGGTCACCGACGACAATCCGATGCAGCGCATCGAGAGCTACCGGAACAAGCGGGTCTTCCTGGTCGCCGGTACGAGTCCCGACCCGATCGACTGGTTCCAGACGTTCAACGAGACCCAGGTGCTCGCCGGACAGCGGGAGTTCCGGGCCACGCTCGACTCCGTCGGCATTCCGCACGAGTCGTACGAGGTGCCCGGCGGGCACTTCGTACGAGGTTGGGCTCTCGAACGCGACATCGACGGCGTCATCGCGCGGCTCCGCAAGGCGTGACGGGCGGAGCGCTTACCTGAAGGCTGTCCCGTGACCTTGTCCGGACCGACGGTGCGCGCGAACCTGCTTCCGCGCGAGCCGCCCTCACACCCCCCGTACTCCGCGGCGACTACCAAGAGAGAGGAGCGTCACGTGCTTCTCGGACTGTCCCGACGCGCGCTGCGTGTCGTTCTCACGCTCACGGCGACAACCGCCTTTCTGCCGGCTCTGGTGACGTCGCCGGCTGCCGCGCAGCCCGCCGGCTTCGCCGGCTCGTGCCCGACTTCCGGTTTTGTGTCCCAGTACTACAGCGATGCCCACAACGGCATCGACATCGCGAACGACTACGGCACCCCGATCCATGCCGTGGGCGACGGCGAGGTGATCGACTCGGGTCCCATCTCCGGCTATGGCCAGTGGATCCGCATCCTGCATTCCGATGGAACGGTGACCGAGTACGGGCACATGTACCAGCGGGACGTCTTCGTCGGTGAGCATGTCGTGGCTGGTCAGCGCATCGCGCTGATGGGCAGCGAAGGCCAGTCGAGTGGTTCCCACCTCCACCTGCGCGTGTGGGGCGACAGAACGACGAACCACCGGACCGACCCCATTCCCTACCTCGAAGAACGCGGTGTGGAGCTGCCCTGCACACCTGGCAATGGCCCCCGACCGGTGCCGTTGGTGTATCCGGTGGAGTCGGGGCGAGTGGTGTCCGCGCGGGGGGCGGATGGTCGGTTGGAGGTGTTCGCGGCTGGGGCTGATGGGGTGCATCATGCGTGGCAGTTGGGGGTGAACGGGGGTTGGTCGGCCTGGGAGTCGTTGGGCGGGCCGGGTGGTGCGGAGTTGGCGATCGCGCCGAATGCCGATGGGCGGTTGGAGGTGTTTGCGATCAATGGGGACATTGCGCAGCATCGGTTCCAGCTGACGCAGTCCGGTGGTTGGTCGGGGTGGGAGACGTTCGGCGGTGGTGGACGTGACGTGGCTGTGGGCGCGAATGCCGATGGTCGGTTGGAGGTGTTTGCCTCGGGTCCGGTGGGTGTGTTCCACCGTTATCAGTCCGCGCCGAACGGCGGTTGGTCGGGTTGGGAGCCCACTGGTGGTGGGCCGGCTGGTGGTCGGCTGGAGATGGAGAAGTCGCCGGATGGCCGGTTGGAGCTGTTCGCGCTCAACGGTGATGTGTTCCAGCACCTGTATCAGACGTCGGTCAACGGTGGTTGGTCCGGGTGGGACGCGTTCGGTGGGGGTGGTCGCGATCTGACCGTGGACCACAATGCTGACGGGCGGTTGGAGGTGTTCGCCTCTGGTCCGGTCGGGGTGTTCCACAAGTATCAGATGTCGGCGACGAGTTGGTCGGACTGGGAGGCGGCGGGTGGTCCGGCGGATTCCCAGTTGACCAGTGAGCGGACGCCGGACGGGCGGGTCGAGGTGTTCGCGATCAATGGCGGCACGGCGATGCACGCCTGGCAGACAGGGGTGAACGCGCCCTATGGCGAGTGGGTGAGCTTTGGCGAAGGCGGGACCGAGATCGCTGCCACGACGAACGCCGACGGCCGTATCGAGGTGTTCGGGACCAGTCAGGCCGGCGTCTACCACAGGTGGCAGACCGGCTTCACGACCTGGTCCGACTGGGCATGGGTCAACAACAGCTCCGGCCCCGCCATCAACTGACCCCACCCCCGCGGCCGGCCGAGCCGGCCAGGCCACGGCCGGCCGCGGGTTCCTCTGGAGAGGCTCATGTATCCGATCAGCAGACGGCACCTTCTGCGGGGCTCCGCAGGGGCCGGCGCGCTCACGCTCCTGGGTGTCGGCTGTGTCGGCCGGTTGACAGCCGCGACCGCCACGGCCGTCCCGCCGCGTCAGTGGATCGGCGCGGGACCCTTCACGCACGTCTACGATCCGTCCGCCCCCGGACGCCGGCGCTATCTCAACGACCACACAATGATCAAGGCAAACGGCCGGTGGCACCTGTTCAGCATCGTCGGCGACAGCGCACCGCCCGGCGAATCCCCCGACAGCGCGGCCGAGGTCGCCTTCGCCCACGCCTCCGCGCCGGATCCCCACGGACCGTGGACCACACACGCCGACGCGCTGACCGTCGACCCGGCCTACTTCGGAGAGAGACACCTGTGGGCGCCGCACGTCGTCGAGGCGGGTGGCACGTTTTGGATGTTCTACGCCGCCGGTGGCCAGGGCGGCGTCGCGATCAACGTTGCAACCTCGACCGACCTGTTCACCTGGACCCGCGTACCGTCCGGCCCGTTGTTCCGGGGGCTCGCGGCGCGAGACCCGATGGTGGTGCGGATCGGCGACCGGTGGGTGATGTACTACACCGAACTGTCCGGCGTCGACGGCCGGCATGTCGTGTCCTTCCGTCGGTCCGATGATCTGCTGCACTGGAGCGAGCCGGGCACCGCGTTCACCGACGAGACCACCAGCGCCACGGTATCGGTCACCGAGTCTCCGTGCGTGGTCGAACGGGACGGCTGGTATTACCTGTTCATCGGGCCCCGCAACGGCTACTACGGCACGGACGTGTTCGCGTCCCGGGACCCGTTCCGCTTCACCCTCGACGACTACGGGGGCCATGTGTCCGGTCATGCCGTAGAGGTGGTCACCGACGGGCAGGAGTGGTACGCGAGCGCCGCAGGGTGGTTCCACCAGGGCCTGTACCTGGCGCCCTTGCACTGGCGGGACACGCCGCCCCCCTGGCAGAGCATGGACAATCCGGTGGCAGCCCTGGACGTCGACGGCCGTCTGACCGTGTTCGCGCTCGATGCCGGTGACCGTTCGATGCTGCGGCGCGTCCAGCTCGACCCTGAGTCCGACACCTGGTCGGCATGGGAGCACTTCGGCGGACCGGCCGGTGGGGTTCCCACCCTCGGCCGTAACACCAACGGCAGGCTCGAGGCGTTCTCCCTCGCCCCGGGCGGCGTCAACCTGCACCATCGGGTGCAGCGTGTGGACGGTGACTGGAACGACTGGGAGGAGTTCGGTGGCCCGGCCGGTTCCGCTCCTGCCGTCGGCCGCAACGCCGACGGCAGGCTGGAGGTCTTCGCCCTGAGCCCCGGCGCCACCGCCGTCGCGCGTCGGCGGCAGTGGTCGCCCGGATCGCTGACGTGGGACGCGTGGGACGCCGGATTCGGCGGGCCGGCGGGCGCACCGCCGGTCGTCGCCGCCAACGCTGACGGCCGGCTGGCGGTGTTCGCCCTCGCGCCCGGCGGCTCCCGGATCGATCACCGGTGGCAGGAATCGCCCAACGGCCGCTGGGCGGCGTGGCAGAGCTTCGGCACCGCGGCCGGCGCGGCGCCGCGCGTGACCCGTGACGGTAGCGGCAGGCTCACCGTGGTCGCGATCGCCCCGTCCGGCCTTGCCACCTTCTACCGGCGACAGGCAGTGCCGAGCGGCGGGTGGGACACCTGGAAACCCCTGTTCGGCTGGACGGCCGCGGCCCCGATGCTCGCCCCCAGCGCCGACGGCAGACTCGAGGCCTTCGCACTGTCCCCCGGCGGCGAGCGAATCAGCCACCGCTGGCACCTCACGCCCGGCGGCAGCTGGGATCCCGGTGACGACTTCGGCGAGCCCGGCGTCCTCCTCGCCACCACGCCGACGGCCGCGGCCGACGCCACCGGACGGATTCACGTCTTCGCCGTCACCACCGACGGCCGGATACGCAGCCGCGTACAGGACCGGCCCAGTGGCGGCTGGCGTCCGTGGACCACGTTCGGCGACCGCGCGGTCGCACCGGTCCGTTCGGGCGCTCCCGCCTACTGACGGGCTTGTGGGCAACGCCGCCGGCGTCGCCGCGCGGCACGGGATTCCTCCTCCTGCCGCGCTGACGGACTGCCGGGCGACGGCTGTTGCGACCGTGCTCACCGGCTCCGCCGCCCTTGTCGTACCGGACGGCGGCCTCAAGAGCTGGTACGCGAACCGGCACATACGGAGCACCGCCGCGAAACCGCGATCGCCGCCACCAACGTCAGCCATCGTCTGAATCAGTTGGGGATCCCGAGCCGATGCACCAACTACGGTTACGGCGCCTCCCTCGCACCGGACTGCAACGGCGAATACGAATACGACTGCGGCTGCTGGGACCCGCCCCCCGCCGGCTTCATCCCCGCCTGGCAGACGCGTTCACCCACGCAGGCTGAGCCACGCCGCCCAGGGCTCAGGCCGGCCTGTGGAGCGCGATCGCCGGCATCGCGGCACTCGCCGCGCTGCTCGGGTGGGCAAGACATGAAATTCGGTGTCGTGAGCGCCTGCTGACGAGCCGACCGGCCATGCCGGCGCTCCCCCTCTCCCGCGTGCCGAACCGGCCTTGTCACCGGAATCCGGCCGTACCCGCGTATCGGAAGGCCCGAAAGTGGCCGATGCGACACCGTTGGCTTCCGTGTGCAACCGGTAGCGTTCGGTAAGTGTGACAACTGTCGACACGGGGGACAGGGGGAGCGGTGAGCGGCGTAGTCGTCCATCTACCGCAAGGGAGCGGCGGCGTCGGCGGCGGGGAGCCGTACGGCGACGCGGTGACCCTCAGGCTCGGCCCGGGGGAACGCGCGCGCTTCGGGCGCGGTTCTTCGACCATGCCGGTCGAACTCCGGCTGGCCGATGCCGCCATCTCACGGCTGGCCGGTGAGATCCGGGCGACCGAGGATCACTGGCAGCTGAGCAACCACAGCACCACCCACAGCTACCTGGTGGAGAACCCGGAAGGGGCGGGGGAGTACCTGCGGGTGCCGCCGCGGCGCGCCGGGGCGCCCATCCCGTTCGAGTTCTCCCGGGTGGTGTTGCCCACGCGCCACGACACCACGGTCTCCTTCCAGGTGTTCGCGCCCGACCACGCCTACATGGACCTGCAAGGCGCGGGCGGGCCGTGGGAGAGCCGCACGGTCACGGCGTACTCCTTGGACGAGACGGCCACGTACTTCCTGGTGCTCGTCGCGCTCTGCGAACCCTGGCTGCGCGACCAGTCACCGGTCGCCGTGCCGACCACCCCCCAGGTCGTGGAACGGCTCAGGAGCCACGCCGCCTGCGCGAGGCTGACGCCCCGAGCGGTCACTTCGCACATCGACTACCTCGCCGAGGAGAAGCTGAGGATCAGCGTTCCCCAGGCGGCCGAGACCGGCAGAGGGGACCGCCGGAACGGGAAGCGCGAGGCCGTGGTCGGACTCGCGCTGAGGTTCGGCATCGTTCACGAGGAGCATCTCGCGCTGTTGCCGCCCCGGGCCGAGCCGGCCGCGCGGGAGTGGTAGGGGACGTGGCACCGGTGCAGCGTGGGGGTGCCTCATGGGGAAGCGACCGGACGGAACTGCTGCCCCGAGGCTATCGGGTGGGGTCCTGGGAGGTCACCGAGCCGATCGGGGCCGGAGGCTGGGCCACCGTCTACGCCGGGCGATCGACCCACGACCGCACGGACGACACGGATCGGACGCCCCGGCCAGGTGGGCAGGATGGCGACCGGGCGCCGGTACGGGGCGAGGTCGCGCTCAAGGTCATGCCGACCGCCGGACTCGCGCCCCGCCAGGCCCGCGGCGTGGCCGAAGCCGCCCGGCGCGAGGTCGAACTCGCCCGTAGGGCGGGGCATCCGAGGCTCGTCCGGCTACTGGACTCCGTCGTCCTCAGCGCACCCGAGTGTCCGTCCCTCGACGGCGCGATCGTGCTTGTCATGGAGCGGGCCAGGTGCAGTCTGCGGGACCTGCTCGACGTCGGGGTGACCGAGGCCGAAGGCCGCCGACTGATCGCCGGCATCTGCGAGGGAATGGCTCATCTGCACCGTAGCGGCTGGGTGCACACCGACCTCAAGCCCGAGAACGTCCTCATCGGCGCTGATGGTTCGGTGAAGCTCTCGGACTTCGGGCTCGCCACCGAACTGACGGGAACGCACGGACACGGGCCCCCGATGGGCACCCTGGACTACCTCCCGCCCGAGCGGTGGAGGGCCCCGCTCGGCGACCTGGGCGTGCAGGTCCGGCCGAGTGCCGATATCTGGGCCTTGGGCATCGTGATCCACGAGGTGTTCGCGTCCGGTGCCTCGCCGTTCCCCGGCGCCACGCCGGCTGCCCGCGGCGCCGCAGTGCAGGAGTACGCCGAGGGGCGTGTTCCGTTACGGATGGACACCGCGGTGCCGCAGTTCTGGCGTGTGATGGCCGCCGACTGCCTGGCGCCCACCCACGCCGCGCGCGCCGCCCATACGGCCGAAAGCCTGCACGAACGGATCACGGCCCAGGAGGGCGGGAGTGCCGAGCCAACCCCCAGGAGCCGTGCGATACGCGTGTGGCACCGGACCCGCGCCGCCTTCCTCTCCGTCACGGTGTGCGGTGCGGCGGGCGCGGCGATCTGGTCGTACGCCGGACAGGACGGGCCGTCCGCATCGCCGCACGTATCCGGTGAACTCCCGGCACAGATAAGGGTGTTCAATGCCGAGCTGGGCTGCCAGGACCGTGCGGACCGGGACCCGCAGTGCAGTCTCGGCCTGGCGATCGACCCCATGCGGCCCTACACCGTCGAGAACGTCGTACCGACACGGGTATGGCACGGTGACGTCCTCGACATCGACTGCCAGATACTGAGGGGTCAGTCCATCATCGACGAGGGGGATCTGGAGTCCACCCGTTGGTTCCGCGTCCGCCTTCCCCACGCGGACGCGCAGGCCGCGGCGTGGCTACCCGCCGTCCGGACCAGGGACCGTCCGGAACTTCCCAAATGTCCCCACCTCGCGGCGGGCCGATGACCGGCGAGCGTGCGGCCCCCTGGCGGGCAGCGCGCCGGTTCCGCTCGGTACCGGCGGTCGGGTTACCAGTCGGGGCCGCTCTCTGCTTCCCGTAGACAGGACCACATGCCCAGCCTTCAATACTCGGCAGTCGGTATTGACCGCGGGACGGCGGTCAGGCCGTGCACGACCGTGCTGGCGGAACCGACATCGGGCGAGGTCCACGACTGGCCGACCCTTCTGGTCCTGGACCACCTGCTCTACGCCCCTTTCGTGAATTTCACAGCATGATGAGCAGACGGGTCTTCGGCTTGAGCTTCCTGTTCACCGAACGACTCTGCACGTATACCTCCAACTTGGGATTGGTCCCCGCCTTCACGGAGACGGTCCCCCTGATCCCCGTACCGAACAGAAGACTGCGCGCCGCGTCGCCCGTGTATGCGCGGTCGGTGTCCTTCTCGACCACGATCACTTCCTTGTCGGGCTGAACCTGAACCCGGGTGCCCAACTGGTAGTAACACGACCCGCGTTCGTACGTCACGCCCGGATGCGAATCAACGAAGGATCGAATCTCGACCTCCGTGTCGACCTTCAGGAGTCGGTACTTGTCGGCCGGGACCGGTTCGAGGTTCGCCCGCACGTCGTCGACCGATATGTCCTGGCCGACCGCGAACAGGTTCTTCGTGCCGCGCACGCCCTGCTCGCGGCCACGCAGGAAGCTGGTGGCGGCAGCGCGCACGGTACCGATCGCCTCCTCGACCCCCTCCTGGGAATCCGCATCCCAGATGGCGATGTTTCCGGCCGGGAAGCCGTAGTTCTGGGCGGTTCGTTTCGCCAGGGAGTTCGGAACCAGGATCGCGGAAGTCCAGTGGCCCGGAAGCCCACCCATCTTCGCCGCGATCTTGTCGAGCCAGGGACCGAGGATGGCCATGTCGCCGTCGTGCCGTCTGTCGCCGCCGGAAGCGTTTTCCTCGCCGTCCGTCACCACGATCTGGAGGAAGCTGTGCTCCCCGTACGCCTCCCAGATGTGGCCCAGGTCGTCCAGGGACTTCAGAGAGGCCTCGATGAGGGCCGTAGCGCCATTGTTGACCTTGTACAGACCCCGCATGGACGGCAGATGTTTCACGTCCATGTCCCAGACCAGGTTCTCCACCTTGTGGTCGAAGGAGTAGAGGCTGATCCGGGTCTCATGACCGAGGCTGTCCGACTCGGCCTTCAAGCCCGACACGAACTCGTCCACGACGCGGATGAGTTGACTCTGGTGCTGATGCATGGAACCCGAACAGTCCACTACCAGCGCGACGTGATTCACCTTGTGCTGGATCTTGTTGGTGGACATGTATCTGCTCCTTCTCCGAGGCTCCCCGAGTGATTTCTTCACACTATGGGGAGGCACTGACAACGGAGCTTGACGGACGATCACTCGCTTGCGAGTTTGCGGCTGAGGCCGAAGCGGGCGGGGAGCACCTCTTGCGGTGCACGTGCCAGTCGGTGACGGCTGACCACGGGGGGCCGGACAAGTCCTCCACGCCCCACCAGGTCTTGACTGCCTTGTGCCCGCCCAGGCTCAACAGGGGCCAGCGCGGAAGATGAAGGCCGATGAAGAACATGGATATGTCGTCGCCGCACTTGGTTGTGTAGAAGTAGCGCTCGACATCGGTGTAGCTCGCGCCCAGACCGCACTCGAGCCCCATGGTCCCGCCAAGCCATGAGGGCGAGCTTGTCACGGGCCGGGATCGACGGCACGACGACAGGGTTGTACCAGACCTCTCCGTGCAGGCCGCGTGTCAGCCCGGTCCGCTCGGTCTGCTGGTGTCGGCGTGTACGTGAACGTCCCAGTCGCGTACGGATGAACGTGGCAGCGTCGGGTTCCTAGCAGCTCCGGCGGGGAGGCAGAGCCGCTTGGGTACGCCAGTAGTCCGCGCTGCAGGGGTTGGCCAGCCATCTGGTCAGACACTCAGCGCCTGCTTGGAAAGCCTGGGGCAGTGAGGTGTCCTCGCCGACAGCAAGGTTGAGGGCACTCTGGCGCGGTGTGCGGTCTCCGATCAGGGGCGGCGGCCCGCAAGGACGCAGAACTCGTTCCCCTCCGGGTCGGCAAGTGTGACCCAGCTCTCATCGCCCGTTTGGCCGACGTCGGCGTGTCGGGCACCTAGGTCGAGCAGGCGACGGACCTCTTCGTCTTGCTCCCTGTCGGTTGGGTTGACGTCGATGTGGAGCCTGTTCTTGACGGTCTTGCCCTCGGGCACGTGCGCGAATGTCAACGTCGGTGACGCTGGGCCAAGGTGGTTCTTGCCTTCAGGCACCACAGGGGGGCCGATTGTGACAATTCCGTCGTCTTCGTCTCGCACCTCGTAGTCAAGGACCGAGCACCAGAACCGGGCAAGACCGTTGGGATCGGCACAGTCGATCGCAAGCTCGGTGAACCTACTGGTCATGTCAGGACCTCCCAGTCAAGTAGCGGGTCCGCCAAAGGCCACACGCCAACCGCAGTGTTATATGGCGAGGTAAGCCGCACGTGGTGTGTGTTCGTCGAGGGCCTGGTGGGGTCGCAGAGTGTTGTAGGTGTGGCGGAACAGGTTGACTCACTCCACCTCGCATGAGTCGATCACCCTTCCATCGGCCCCACACGACAAGGAGCCCCTGGATCCGAGGTTCCCCACTACTTGGTCGGCATCTTGGTGGCCATCAAGCCGAGCACCGTACCTGCCTGGGACTTCAACGGGTACGCGGACACCTGGCAGACGGACTGACCGGTTCGCTCTTCGGCGTGACTCTTCCGTACCGCTCGGGCGATCGTGCGTACTCCTACCGATGCGATCGGCACCTCGGCGACCTGAGCATTCCCTCCGCCTGGTGCCCCGAGGGCAGCGACCTCATCCTGCTTGACGATCCGTCGGACCCCACGGCCATGCGGGCATCTTCCGCGCCATGACCTCTGATGCTCCCGGTCCGTATCCGGCCTGCCCGAAGGGAGGCCGGACACGGTTCACAGGCTGAGTGTCAGTCACCCCTGCGCGCGGCCGAAGATCTCGACCTCGGCCATGTTGAGCTCCCCGGGAGTCTCGACGGCAAGCCATACCCGCAGGTAGCGGCCCTTGGCCGTGGTGTCGATGGTGGTCGGGCTTCCCGCCTGGTCGGCCTCGTGGTGGCTCCAGACTCCCGGCTTGCCGAGCTGGTCGGCCAGCGTCCCCGAGAAGGGCTCGTCGGACACCAGCACGTAGTAGTCCTTGAGCCGCCCCGAACAACAGTCCGTCCGGTTGTAGATCTTGATCTGCTCCAGGTCCGCACTTGCCCCGAGATCCACCTGCCACCAGGGTTGCGCCTCCTTGCCGCTGGTGGCGGAGAAGTCGAAGCGGTCACCGTTGACGGACTTGTCGGCGGTGAACGGGAAGGCCCCGCCCCAGTTGTAGTCGGAGATCTGCGTCGCGGTCCTGCCCCGGGCGAGCTCGCGCAGCGGAGGCAGCCCCATCGAATCGTCGTGCAGGTTCTGCACGTGGGTCACGAAGTCCGCGATGAACGGATCACCTATCTTCACCTGGCCGAGCTGGTGGTGCTCAACCGGGTCGACCGTGATCTTCGATGCCTCATCGGCACGGGCATCCATTGCGTCGCGCTGTGCCGCGGCCGTCGACGCGTCACCGGCCTCGATCGCGGCCAGCGTGTCCAGTCCGCGCCCCATCGCCTGTCCCCACAGCTTCGTGGCGTCCAGCCAGCGGGATGCGTCGGACAGGAACAGCTTGTCGGGCACACCCGCGCGGATCGTCTCCGGTGCCTTGGTGATCGCAGCCACAGTCGGCCGGAACTCGCGGATCGCCCGCGGCTCATCGGTCCGGTAGTCGTCCCAGAACCGTTCCAGCTCGGCGCTGAACACCGGCGCCTGGGGCTGCCACGGCTCTGCCCCGAAGGTCGGCGCGGCGTGGTTCAGGTCGACGAACGTCTGCACCGCGTCCGCCGTACGACGGTCTCCGCCGGCCAGGTAGAGCGCGGCCTGGCGGCCGGAGCGGGTCCGGTCGTATCCCCGGTCGTTCCACGAGAAGTCCGACATCGTGAACACGGCGAGCTTACTGGCCGCCTCCTGGTTCATCGGGTTGGAGACGATCCCGCTCAGGTGGTCGGACAGTCCGCTCTCGCGCTTGTCGTAGGGGGCCAGCAACAGCCGCCCCGCGGTCCGGCCGAAGTCGTTGACCGGGTAGTTGTCCCAGACGAAGACCTTCCGTCCGAACAGCTCGGCCGCCTCGGACGCCTGGGCGTTGGTGATCTCCTGCGGCACCACATCCGTCCCGGTCCACATCACCTGCACCGCAGGGTCGAGGGTGGACCGGATCGTCTGCTTGTACGCCGTGTCGGTCAGGTCGCCGTACTCCGTGGGCACCATCTGCAGCGGGTTCGCCCCGTCGCGCCCGGCGATGAAACCACGCTGAACCTCGTTCAGCAGACCGACCTGCGCCGTGGCTGCCGCACCTCGGCCCGGTGCCCCGAACTTCGCCTGGTCACCGTCGCAGTTCCAGCGGGTGTAGCTGATGTCGTCCAGGGGGACGGAGAACGAGCGCACGCCCACGTCGTACATCGCCTGCAGTTTCGCCGTCAGAGCCTTCGTGTCCTCCGGGTCGGAGTAACAGACGGAGGCGCCGGGCGAGACGGCGAACGTGAAGCGCACATGGTTCGCTGCCGCGCGCTCGACCAGTGCCCGCAACTCGGCGAGCTTGTCCGCCGGGTAGGGATCGCGCCACTTGTCGCGGTGGTACGGGTCGTCCTTCGGAGCGTAGACATAGGTGTTGGACTTCACGTCACCGAGGAAGTCCATCTGGTCCAGGCGCTCGGCATTGGTCCACGGAGGCCCGTAGAAGCCCTCGATACTGCCGCGCAACGGCATCGACGGGTAGTCGGAGATGCCGGCTCCGGCGATCCGGCGTTCGTCGTCCTCATCGGTGGCGACGAACAGCTGACGCAGTGTCTGAACGGCGTAGTACTGGCCGGTTGCGTCGGTGCCGCCCAGGGCCACCGTGGGCAGGCGCTCGGCGTTGCGGCCGACGCGCAGCGCGTAGCCCTCGCCGTGGTCGGGGATCGCGGTGCCTGCCAGGGCCCTGTCCAGGTCGGGACGGGTGGCGGGACCGAGCAGGACGGTCAGCCTAGACCGGCCGGACGCGCGGTCACGTACGTCGATCCGCTCGACGCCGTGCGCGCGCAGGGTGGCGATGAGCAGTGTGCGCGCGGCGTCGTCGGTGTCGTCACCGACGACGACTTCCGCCCTGCCGGTCAGCTTCACGTCCTCGCTCACGCGGGCCATGTGCTGCGGTGTCGGTGACACCGTCGGGAGGGATCCCTGGGCTGTCGGGCCGGTTTGCCGGCCGACGGGTGCAGTGGGCGCGCCGAAAGCTTGAGGGGTTGTGGCTATCGCTGTGATCGTCAGCAGGGTAGCGAGTGCTCTCACAAGTCGGGACATGCGTCCTCCGGTGGCGACGAGAGGTTGCGCTTACTTGAGCGGTTGCTCGCATCTTCCGTCAGATGCGAGCAACGGAACGAACATCGAGTGGAGTAGACCACCGGGTGAACCTCTGTGGCTACCCTCGTTCAGTGGTTTACCGGATGGACGTCCCGGCGGCTCCTGGCGCAGGCGGGGCGCCCGTGGCTATATTGGCGCCCCTCCGTAATTCATCCGACCTCTACGGGTCGGTGAACTGCCCGAGAGGAACCTGGCGCGGTGCACCCCGGCCGGGGCCGCTCATTCCTGGCCCCGCCGGTGGTCACTCCCAGGGCAGGAGGACGGTCGCCGGTGCGCTCCGGCTGCCGTCCGGTGCGACGGCGGTGAGCTGGAGTACCGATGCGGGTTCGGTCCCCGTGCGGGCCAGCGACTTGACGTAGTACACCTCGTCGCAGACCCGGCCCACGGCCTCGTGCTCACCGTCCGGCAGCTCCCGGCGGATGTCGTAGTACCAGATGCCGGAGCGGGCGAACCGCCAGGAGAGGAAGACCTCGGCCGAGGTCCCCGCTACGTACGACGCATCGACGGTGAAGCCCTCGGGACGGTCCGGGCGCTGCGCCCGGAGTCCTCCGTCCCTGGTGGCGAGCAGGGCGAGTTCACCGATGTTGACCGCGTACGGGCCCTGCTGTGCGTCGGAGACCCGGAGGCCGATCGCGGCGATGGTGCGCCCGGCGAAGCGGTCGAGGGCGATCGCCGCGGTGTTCCAGTCCGGGCCTTTCGTGGCGCCGACGGGCAGCCATGCGAAGGTGTCCGGGGTGTCCTGGAGGACGAGGCCGATCTCCAGCCCTGACGCCCTGCCCGCGCGGCCGGTGGTGTAGGTGACGGAGACCGTCTCGCCGCCCATCGGCCTCAGAGCGGTCTTGAACAGCCGCACGGTGGTGGGGTTGTCCGGGCCGAGCGTCCCGGAGATCTTCAGCGACGATCCGCCGTCGTACGCCTTCGCGTAGTCGTAGTCGACCGCCAGCGGGTCGCCGGCCCCGCCGCTGCGCGTCCAGAACTGCCAGGTCGGGAGGGTGTCCTGGATGCTCGCGTTGTTCCATTCCCGGCTGCTCGCGTGCTTCCCGGCCAGGAAGAAGGCCCGGCCGTGACCGGTGTTGAAGCGCGTGACGAAGGGGAACGAGCCGATTGTCGAGCGTTCGGCTATGTAGTGAGCGACACCGTCCCACTTCAAGTGGTTGTCCGCGTCGCGCGGTTTGCCGTCGTCCTCGTACGGCCACGGCACGTACTCCGTGCGGCCGGTGTGCGTCGGGTCCTCGTTGGGGCCGGACCAGTAGCGGCGCTCGCGCTGGAAGACGGCGCCCTGCGCGTCGGGGTTCTCCCGGTCCGGGTAGCGGTCCCAGGCGAAGTGCGTGCCGAAGAGCGCCCAGCTGGTGCGGGCCTCGCCGCCCTCGGGGAAGACGAGCCGGGTGTCGTAGGGCGGGTTGTAGCCGTACTTCTCGTTCTCGGTGCCGTGGTACACGACCTCGTACGGGTCCAGGCCCAGCTTCTCGGCGGTCGTACGGGAGGTCTCGACCTGGGCCGCGTCCGGCATCCAGTAGTTGGCGAAGAGGCTGTTGTTGACGGGGGTGCCGTCGTGCTGGATCCAGGGGGCGTTCTTGTCGTTGAGCTGGTTCTGGTAGTCGAGCTTCCCGTTCACCATGATCGTGTCGTACCACTGCACATGGAAGCCCTCGGGTGCCTGCGCCCGCAGGTACGTCAGCATCTCCATCAGCTTCGCGGCCTCGGCGGCGGGGGTCTCGGCCTCCTGGTTGATGAAGTAGCCGTCGAAACCGAAGTATCCGGCCATCTCGATGAGCTTGTCCGCGACGGGGAAGGAGCCGTCGGCGCGCTGATCGAGGTAGTCGGCGAACGCCCCCGTGCGTGGCCAGAACCAGCAGCCCAGGCTTTTGACCCCGTTGCGGTGGGCGGCGTCGGTGTAGGCCGGGTTGGGCAGGTTGATCAGGCCGTGGACGGGCTCGTCGACGGGCGAACCGGCGACCGGCATTCCGTGCCAGGAGCCGTACAGGTCGGTGTACTGCCAGAAGCGCAGCAGGCGCCGGGAGAAGACATCGTTGTACTTGTACGCGGTGAAGAAGGAGTTGTCGTAGTCGTACGACAGATTCATCACCTTCGCAGCGGTCTTCAGGCGCGGGTCGGCCTGGGTGGCGGCGAACGGCGCGATGCGGGTGGCGAGCGGGACTCGGGAGCGGAAGTACTTCGCCCAGCGGTCGCTGTCCGGGGACCAGCTCAGAATCGATGCGGCGTCGTAGCCGTGCATGTACGGCTGGTGGGGAGCGCGACCGGGCGCGGCATCGGTGGCACCTGCGGGCCCGGCGGCGTACGCGGCAGGGGCGAGCGGGCCCAGCGGCCCGCCCAGTCCGACCGAGACGCCCGCAGCGCCGAGCATGGCGATGAAGGTTCTGCGTTCCACTGTTGATCTCCTCTAGTCGGCGCGGCGTGTGAGCCGCAGCGTGGCGATCTCGAACGGGTGCAAGGACAGCGGCACTTCGCCGCCGTCGGAGGTGGCCGGACGGGTGGGCCGCTCCAGGAGGTCGCAGTACGTCGCCGAGCCGAGCGCGAAGCCGGCGGTGAGGCGGGTACGGGCGCGGCCGCCGCGCGACTCGTGGAGCCGCACCACCACATCGCCGCTCCCGTCGTCGGCCAGCTTCACGGCCGTGACCACGACCGCGTCGTCGGCGACCGACACCAGCGGCGCGACACTCGCGTCGCCCGCGACCCTGCGCTCGGGCAGGTTGATGCGGTAGCCCTCCCGGATCGCGTCGCCGATGGACGCGCCCGGCACGAGTGCGTACCGGAAGCGGTGCAGGCCCTGGTCGGTCTGCGGGTCGGGGAAGCGCGGGGCCCGGAGCAGCGAGAGCCGTACGGTCGTCGCCGTCCCCTGCGTTCCGCCGTCCGCGCTGCGGGTGACGTCGTAGCCGTACGTGGAGTCGTTGACCAGCGCCGCGCCCCAGCCCGGCTCGTCCAGATGGACGAAGCGGTGCGTGCACGCCTCGAATTTGGCGGCGTCCCAGCTGGTGTTGGTGTGCGTGGGCCGGTAGAGATGCCCGAACTGGGTCTCGGCAGCCACGCGGTCGGTGTGCACGGCGAGCGGGAAGGCGGCCTTGAGGAACTTCTCCGTCTCGCGCCAGTCCACTTCGGTGACGATGTCGAGGCGGCGCTCGCCCGCCCGGAGCGTCAGCCACTGCTCGACCCGGGAGGCGCCGAAGGAGCGCACGACCCGGACGGTCGACTCGCCTTCGCCCGTAGCCAGTTCCAGCTCGTCGACGCCGGTCAGGTCCTGGACGGTGTTGCGGTAGAAGGGATCGACGTCCCAGGCGTCCCACCGGTTCGGGAAGTCCGGGTGCAGCTGGAGGAGATTGGCCGCCCGCCCAGGGGCGACGGTCTCCCGGTCCGCCTCGATGTCGTACGCCGAGACGACAAGACCCCGCTCGTCGACCCCGATCCGCAGCAGCCCGTTGTCGAGGACCCAGCCGCCCTCGTCGCGCGGTGCCGCGCTCACCTCCTGGCCCGGCTGCGGTCCGGCGACGGCCGCGCCCCCGGCCCCGACTCCGGCGCGGGAGTGCGGCGCCGCATTGAAGACGACGTACGAGCCGGCGCGGCCGTCACCCGCGAGCACCCGCTGCGCGTCCGTGATGATCTGCTCCAGCTCCTCACCGATCGCCGCGTACTTCGCCTCCGCCTCGCGGTGAACCCAGGCGATCGACGAGCCGGGCAGGATGTCGTGGAACTGCAGCAGCAGCACCGTCTTCCAGAGCCGGTCCAACTCCTCGTACGGATAGGGGAATCCGGCCCGCACGGCCGCCGTCGCCGCCCACAGCTCCGCCTCGCGCAGCAGATGCTCACTGCGCCGGTTGCCCTGCTTGGTCTTCGCCTGGCTGGTCAGCGTCGCCCGGTGCAGCTCCAGATAGAGCTCGCCGACCCACACCGGCGCGTGCTCGTACTCCGCGTGCGCCTTTTCGAAGAAGGCCGAGGGCTTCTCGAAAACGACCTTCGCCGACCCTTCGAGATTGGCGAGCCGCTTGGCGCGTGCCAGCATTTCGCGGGTCGTACCGCCGCCGCCGTCGCCCCATCCGGTCGGCGCCAGGGAGCGGTTCGCCCCGCCCTTGTCCCGGAAGTTGCGGACCGCGTGCGCGACCTCCTTGCCCGACAGCTGTGCGTTGTACGTGTCGATGGGCGGGAAGTGGGTGAACACGCGGGAGCCGTCCAGGCCCTCCCACCAGAAGGTGTGGTGCGGGAACTTGTTGCTCTGGCTCCAGGAGATCTTCTGCGTCAGGAACCACTTGTTGCCCGCTTGTTTGACCAACTGCGGCAGCGCGGCCGAGTAGCCGAACGTGTCCGGCAGCCAGACCTCTTCGGTCTCGATGCCGAATTCCTCCATGAAGAACCGCTTGCCGTGCACGAACTGCCGGGCCAGGGCCTCCGAGCCCGGCATGTTGGTGTCGGACTCGACCCACATCCCGCCCACCGGCACGAACCGGCCCTCGGCGACGGCCTTCTTGACGTTCGCGTAGACCTCGGGCCGGTGCTCCTTGATCCATGCGTACTGCTGTGCCTGCGACATGGCGTAGATGAACTCGGGCGCGTCCTCCAGCAGCGCGGTCATGTTCGCCGTGGTCCGAGCGACCTTGCGGACCGTCTCGCGCAGCGGCCACAGCCAGGCCGAGTCGATGTGTGCGTGGCCGACGGCGCTGAGGGTGTGTGCGGAGTGGTGTGCGGGCGCGGCCAGCACCTGGCTGAGCCTGTCGCGGGCCTGCTCGGCCGTGCCACCGATGTCCTGCAGGTCCAGGGCGTCGAGCGACCGCTCCACCGCGCGCAGGATGTCCCAGCGGCGCGGGGATTCGACGGACAGTTCGGCCATCAGCTCGCCCAGCACCTCCAGGTCCTGGACGAGCTCCCACACGGCCGTGTCGAAGACGGCAAGGTCCATCCGGGCGAGCGTGTACTGCGGCTCGCTGCCCGCGGTGTCCTTGTCGCCGAGGTCGGTGGGCAGGAAGGGGTGGTAGTCGAGGATCACAGGGTTGGCGGAGGCCTCGATGTGCAGCTCCACGTGCTCGCCGCCGACGGCCGGACTACCGATACGCACCCACTGGTTGCGCGGATTGAGGCCCTTCACGGGGGAGCCGTCCGGGCGGTAGACGAGGCCCTCGCACTGAAAGCCGGGCATGTTCTCGTCGAAGCCCAGGTCGAGCACCGCCTCGACCGTCCTGCCCGCCCACTCCGGTGGGACGGTGCCGGTGACGGTGAACCAGCTCGTGCCCCACGGCGGCCCCCAGGGCCGGCCCGGCCCGGTGGGCGTGCGCGGGGCGGCGATTCCCTCGGCCACCGGGACGGGCTCCCCGGGCGCGTTCCAGACGGTGACGGCGAGCGGCACCGACTCGGGGTGGACGGCGGGGCGGATGCGCTCGTCGAGAACCCGCTTGAGCCGGTCCTCGGTGATGGTGCGGTCGCTGTGCATGGAGCGTCCCTCTCAGCGGATCTGGTCGACGGTGAGGACTTCGGTGATGGACCGGCCGGCGAGGTGGGCGGCGTCGGTGGCGTGCTCGGCGAGGACGGCCGTCGGACGGACGCCGCGCCCTGCGAGTCGCATCCACGCCTCGAAGTACGGGCCCCCGGGCGCGCACACCGACCGGTCCGGCGCGCTCTCGCTGCCACCGGTGTCCACGACGAGCGCGGTCGTACGGGGCGCGGGCCGGTGATCGCGGCCGCGCCACTCACGTACGGCCTCGGCGATGGCACGGCCCGCCGGTTTGACCCGGCGGTCGTTTGTGAGCAGCCCGAGTCCGTACTCCAGCTCGGGGAAGTCCGCGAGCGCCCGGTCGACGTCGTGCGAGCACCACCAGGTCACGCCCCAGAGGTCCGGGCAGTCCAGCGCGGCTGCCAGGGTCGCCTCGGTGAAGGCGGCCGCGTGCTCGGCGGGGATGTGAGGGGCGGGTGCGCCGACCTCCTGGAGCCAGACGGGACGGTGCGGGTCGACTGCCCAGGCCTTGGAGAGTTCGATCAGATACGCGGCGTGCTGCTCGGTGGCCGTGCCGGTGCGGCCGTGGCGCTGCGCGGTGCCGTTGAAGACCCAGGAGTGGACGGCGGTCGCCGCTCCGATCGTGGCCGAGTGCCCGGGCGTGAAGGGGTGCCCGTCGTGGTACCAGGCGGCGTCGTACGAGGCGTGCAGGTGCATGGCGTCCGGCGCACCCTCGCGGCAGGCTTCCAGCATCTGCTCCAGCCAGGCACCGGCCTGGTGGTGGTCGATGCGGTCGGGATCGGGGTGCGGGTCCCCGGAGAACTGGTTGATCTCGTTGCCGACGGTCATGCCGAGGAAGTTGGGCCGGCCGGCGAGGGACTCGGCGAGCGTACGGAGGTAGGCGCGCTGCCCCTCGATGACGTCGGGAGCGGTGAAGATGTTCCGGCGGTGCCAGGTGGTGGTCCAGGACGGGACGAAGTCGAAGCTGGACAAGTGGCCCTGGAGGCCGTCGACATTGACGTCGAGCCCGCGTTCGCCCGCCGCCTCCACGAGGTCACCGAGCTGCTCGACGGCGCGCGGACGGATCAGGGACCGGTTTGGCTGGAAGACCGGCCAGAGCGGGAAGACCCGGATGTGGTCGAGGCCGAGCGCGGCGATGGAGTCCAGGTCGGCACGGACCTCGTCGAGGTCGAAGTCGAGCCAGTGGTGGAACCAGCCGTGCGTGGGCGTGTAGTTGACGCCGAAGCGCACTGTGGACATGCGGGTTCTGTCCTTACGGTGGAGCGGGCGGAAGCAGAGGCCGAAGGAGCGGGCGGAAGGGCGGGCGGAGTCAGCCCTTGACCGCGCCCTCGCCGACACCGCGGAAGAAGTACCGCTGGAGGCAGGCGAACATCACGACGAGCGGCGCGACGGCGATGACGGAGCCGGCGGCCACCAGACGCGGGTCCTGCTGAAAGGTGCCGTGCAGGAAGTTGAGACCAACGGTCAGTGTGAAGTTCTCGGAGTCGGAGAGCACGATCAGCGGCCAGAGGAAGTCGTCCCAGGCACCCATGAACGCGAAGATGGCGACGACGGCGAGGGTGCCGCGCACCGCGGGGAGGCCGATGCGCAGGAAGCGCTGCCAGACGTTGGCGCCGTCGATGAGCGCGGCCTCCTCGACCTCGTACGGGATGTTGGCGAAGGCGTTGCGCATCAGCAGGACGTTCAGCGCGGCGACCGAGCCGGGCAGCACCACCGCGACCAGGGTGTTGTTGAGCTCCAGGGCACGCATGGTGGTGAACTGGGCGATGATGATGCTCTCCAGCGGCACCAGCAGCGCCATCACGAAGGCGAGTCCCGCGATCCTGCGGCCGCGGAACTTCAGCCGGGCCAGGGCGTATCCGGCCAGTGAAGCGCCCACGCAGTTGGTCACCACGTTGGCGACGGCGACCTTCAGCGAGTTCAGCGCGTAGTCCCAGACCGGGATGATGTCCGCGACGCGGGAGTAGTTGCCGAGCGTCGGGTCCTGGGGGACGAAACGCGGCGGGTTGGTGTAGATGTCCTCGGTGGTGCCCTTGAGCGAGGTCGAGAGCTGCCACAGGAACGGCCCGACGGCGATCACGAGAACCGTGAGCAGCAGGGCATACCTCAGCCCCTTCTCCCAGCCCGCCACACCATTCCCTCGTACTCCGCCGCTCATGCGTCCTCCTCCTTCCGGTCGGCGCGCAGGACGAGCACCATCAGCAGCAGCACGATGACGAAGATGACCAGCGAGATGGCGGAGGCGTAGCCGACCCGGCCGTTGAGCCCGGTACCGGTCCGCTGGACCAGCATCACGAGGGTGGTGTCCTCGCCGGCCGGGCCGCCGTTCCGGCCGGCCAGCAGGTACACCTCGGAGAACACCTTGAACGCGAAGACCGAGGACAGGGCGCCGACGAGCACCATGGTGGACCGGACGGACGGGACGGTGATGCTGACGAAGCGCCGTACGGCGCCGGCTCCGTCCACGGCCGCGGCCTCGTGCAGTTCCTTGGGCACATTGGCGAGCGCCGCCAAGTAAATGATCATGTAGTAGCCGAGGCCCTTCCAGACCGTCAGGGCCATGGCGCTGAGCAGCAGCAGCCATGCGTCACCGAGGAAGCTCACCGGACCGGCCCCGAAGAAGCTCAGGATGCCGTTGAGCAGGCCCCGGTCGTCGAGCATCCACGACCAGATCAGCGCGACCACGACGACGGACGCGACGACCGGCATATAGAAGGCGGAACGGAAGAAGGCGATCCCGGGGATCTGCTTCTGGACGAGCAGGGCCAGCAACAGCGGCAGCAGGACCGTGAAGGGCACCACCATCAGCACATACAGTCCGCTGTTGCGCAGCCCCACCCAGAACTGGTCGTCCTGCAGCATGTCCTGGAAGTTCCGCAGTCCCACCCACTGCCCCGGCGTCAGCGTCCGGGCGTCGGTGAACGCCTGGTAGACGGTGCTGACGAAGGGATACAGGACCAGTCCCGCGATCACCGCGAGGCCGGGGGCGAGGAAGAGCCAGGGGCTGGTGGCCCGGTGTGTTCGTATCCGCATGGTGGCGGGGCTCCTCAGCTCTGCTGGAGCAGTTCGTTGCTCTGCGCGGTGGCGTCGTCGAGAGCCTGCTTCGGCGACTTCTTGCCCTGCAGCGCCTTGGCGACTTCGTTCTGCAGCACGGTCTTCATCTCGTCGGTCATCACCACGGGGGTGTAGTTGACCGCGCCCTTGAGCATCTTCGCCGAGGCGACGCGGATGCGGCCTTCCTCGCTGCCGTCGTCCTTCGACCAGTACGGCTTGTCCAGGGAGCCGGCGGTGCTCGGGAAGATCGCCACCTTGTGGGCGAACGACTCCTGGTTCTTCCGGTTGGTGAGGAAGTGCGCCAGGGCGACGGCGGCCGCCTTGTTCTTGCTCTGCTCGGTGACCGCCATGCCCATCACGTACATGTTCGGCTTGCCGGTGTTGTTGGGGGCGTCCGTGATGCCGAGGTTCTTGTAGAGGGCGGGCGCGTTCTTCTTGAAGTTCTCCAGGTCATGGGCGCTGCCCGGGTTGAGCGCGACCTTCTGCTCCAGGAACTTCTGGCCGGCCTTCTCCGGCGTCATGTTCAGCGCCTGGGAGTCCAGGCCGCCGTTGTCGTAGAGCTCCTTGTACTTGCCGAGCAGCTCGACGCCCTTGGGTTCGTTGTACGTGAACCGGGTGGCGTCGTCGTTCATGAGCGCGACGCCGTAGCGGCCGAAGTCCTCGATGTTCGGAGTGGAGGCGAGCGTGGCGATCTCGCCCTTGGACTCGGTGGCCATCTTGTTGGCGGCGTCGAAGAGATCGTCGTAGCTCTGCGGCGGCTGCTCGGGGTCGAGGCCGACCTGGGTGAAGAGCGCCTTGTTGTAGAAGAGCGGGCCGGTGTTGAGGTACCAGGGATAGGAGTACGTGCCGTCGAGTCCGGGCAGTGCGTTGCCCGTCCAGGCCTCCGGCGTGTACTCGTCCTTGAACTTCGCGGCGGCCTTCTCCCGGTCGAGGTTCATGATGACGCCGGCCTTGGCGAGGGGGTACGACAGGTCGGGCGAGACGTTGACGACGTCAGGGAGGGTGCCGGCGGCGGCATCGGCGCTCAGCTTGTCCGCGTAGCCCTCGGCGGGCTGGTCGACCCACTTGACCTCGACGCCGGGATACTGCTTCTCGAAGTCCTCGATGAGGCCGTTGAAGTAGTCCTTGAAGTTCGCCCGCAGATTCCAGGTCTGGAAGCTGACGCTGCCCTCGATCTTCCCGCCGGCGTCGGACGAGCTGCCGTCGTCGCCCGAACCGCACGCGGTGAGCGCCAGCGAGGACAGCAGGAGGGGCATGGTGGCGAGGGCCGTTCTGCGCGATACGGGCATGATCGAAGAACTCCCTTGGTGTGGCCGGTAAGAGGCGGTCCAAAAGATGCACCAGTCGCCGGAGCCGAGTCAACACTTTTGCCGGATCCATCTAATCCGACCTCAGATAACCGCAGGTCAGGGCTTGTTGATTCGGGGGCTTGCGGATCAGTACTAATGCGCTTTAGTCTCGTAGTGCTCAAGCGCATTAGTAGGTCGCCCCGTTGACCGTCGGGGTGCAGGGGAGAAACCATGAGCCGTACACCGGCACGCCGTCCCACCATGAAGGACATCGCCAGGCGCGCGGGCGTCTCGGAGAGCGCGGTGTCCTTCGCGCTCAACGGCCGGCCCGGTGTCTCGGAGATCACCAGGGACAGGGTCCGCCGCGTCGCCGAACAGCTCGGCTGGCAGCCCAGCACCGCCGCCCGCGCGCTCTCCGGCGAGGGCTCGGCGACCGTCGGCCTCGTGCTGGCCAGGCCCGCCCGGACGCTCGGCGTCGAGTCGTTCTTCCTCCAGCTCGTCTCGGGCATCCAGGAGGTGCTCTCGCACCACGGCCTCGGACTGCTGTTCCAGGTGGTCGAGGACGTCGAAGCCGAGTGCGCCGTCTACCGGCGCTGGTGGGCCGAGCACCGGGTCGACGGCCTCCTGGTCGTCGACCCCCGGGCCGAGGATCCGCGCCCCGGACTGCTGGACGAGCTGGGTCTGCCCGCCGTCATGATCGGTTCCGCCGCCACCGACCCGGCGGCCGAGCCCGTCGCCCATCCCGGCATCTCCACCCTCTGGGCGGACGACGCGGGCGCGATGGCCTCCGTCGTCGAACACCTCCACGGGCTCGGCCACCGCCGCATCGTGCATCTCGCGGGACTGCCCGAGCTCAGCCACACCCAGCGGCGGATGCGCTCACTGCGGACCGAGGCGGCGCGGCTGGGCATCCCGGGAGTCCGCTCGGTGCCGACGGACTACTCCGATACGGAGGGCGCCGCGGCCACCCGCCGGATCCTCGCCGAGAGCGAGCCGCCGACCGCGATCGTGTACGACAACGACGTGATGGCCGTCGCCGGCCTGGCGGTGGCCGCCGAGCGAGGTGTCGCCGTACCGTCCGAGCTGTCCATTGTGGCCTGGGACGACTCGGTCCTCTGCCGCAGCACGCACCCCGGGCTCACGGCACTTTCCCGCGATACGGCGGCCTTCGGCCGGCACGCCGCGGAGCAGCTCGTGGCACTGCTGGGCGGCGCCCCGGCGCGCAGCATCCAGGACGAGCTGCCGCGGCTGGTGCCGCGCGGGAGCACGGCCCGGCCTAGCAGCGGGTGAGGGTCAGGGCCTCTCGTTTGGATCGTGAAGAGGTGCCATTCATCCGGCCTGTGCGGCCGCGACCGGCGAAGGAGCCTGGGCGCGGCCGCGAGTCCCGCCTGGCAGAACGCCTTTCAACGTCTCTCCCGGTGCTACGGGCGTCGCGTCACTGTCAGTGATGCCTTCTTCCACCTCGCCGACAAGATCATCGCCGTGCGCAGCTTGATCCGGCGGTCCTGGACAAGTCACCGGACGCTGCCAGTCCCAGAGACCGTTCTCGGCCACGGACGTCGCAGGTCCGGCGGGGCCGCATTGCGTGCCGTGCACACCGCAAGCCACCGTGTGTGAGGCAACCATGTGCCGCTCAGGTGGGGGGAAAACTGATGGCGTTCACGGAGTTCGACACCGCGCTCCTACCGCGGGAGCAGAGGTTCGAGTGGTGGCGGGACGCCATCTGGCGAGGGGTGGAGCCGACCTCGATCACCAGTGACTTCGCCGACGACTTCGTGGCGAGCCTCGGCTCTCTCGATCTCGGGCGGCTCCAGCTGACGAAGATCTCGTTTCCCGCGCTCCGGTCGGAGCGCACCGCAAGGCTGATTCGCCGGGCCGACCCCGAGGTGTATGAACTCACCCTGATTCTTGAGGGGTTGATGGGATTCTCGCAGGAGCGCCACACGACCAGGCTCCGTGCAGGTGACATCACCCTCTGGACTTCCTCCCGGCCCTATCGCGGCGAGGCGACGGGCGGGCCCACGGGCGGGGTCTCGCGCGCGCTCATTCTCCATATGCCGCGCGCGCTCGTACCGCTGCCGGAGGCCAGGATCGCCCGGGTGCTCGCGCACGGCCTGCCGGCCCGCGCCGGGGTCGGCGCCTTGCTGGCAGGCTTTCTCGGATCGCTGCTGGCCCAGGCGCCGGTGCTCGACGAACGGAGCCGTGTGCGGCTGGGCGATACGGTGCTCGGCCTGGCCGCCGGTTTCCTCGCCCACCACCTCGATGCCGAGCAGTGTCTGATGCCGGAGACGCGGCACGAGTTGTTGCTGGCCCGGATCGACGTCTTCGTACGGGACAACCTCGCCGATCCGGCGCTCGCGCCCGGCGCCATCGCGGCGCGGCACCACATCTCCGTCCGGCTGCTGCATCAGCTCTTCCGTCAGCGTCAGGAGACCGTGGCCGCTGCGATACGGAGGCAACGGCTGGAGAACTGTGCCACGGACCTCACCGACCCGCGGCTCCGCAACGTGCCCGTCCACGACATCGCCGCACGGTGGGGGCTGGGGAACGCGGCGACGTTCAGCCGGATGTTCCGCTCCTCCTACGGGATCACCCCGGGCGAGTACCGGCGCGGTGCACTCCTTGCGAAGGATGCCCGCGCTCTCGGCCAATGACCAAGTGCCGTTGTCCAGAGCAGAGTTGGCGACGTCCCCATGAGGGGAAAGCCAACCAGAGGAGTGGTTTCGTGAATCGGAATCGGACCCAGCGGCGCTTTGACAGATCCACCGGGGTGGGACGGGTCGTCATTGCTCTGCTGATGACGCTCGCCGCGTGCGTGGCCACGGCAGGGACGGCCGGCGCCGCGACCGTAACCGACAGCACACGCGGCACGGGCACCGTCGCTGCCCCGGACTTCTCGGCCCAGGCGAAAGGCGCCGGCCTGAGCGGTGCCGAGGCCGCGTCCCTCCAGGCGAAGATCGATGCCCGCCTGGCCCAGGGGAGTGGGACCCAGGTGGCGGCGAACAAGATTCTGCTGCCGCAGGCCGAGGTGACACTGCCCCTGCCGGGCGAGAAGGGTGTTCGCGATCTCGACGCGGCGGGCGGCGCCGGCGCTTCGGAGCTCTGCTCCTACACGTACGTGTGCGCGTTCTCCGGGCCCAACTTCACCGGGGAGCGGATAACGCTGTTCACGTGCAACTCTCCCTACCCCATCTCCTGGAGCGGGACCGGATCATGGATCAATAACCAGCGCGCGGCACTGACGGCGAAGTTCTACGACTCCGCCAAGATCATCCGATGGACGTCGCCCGGCGGCTACAGCGAGGACCGGTACGCGGACTGGGGCTGGGTGTACTGGCTCAGCCCCTGCTGAGCGCTTCGTTCACCCGCGGCCGTCCCTGAGAGTGCCGGTGGCACGGAGTGCGTTGTCGGTGTCGAGGCCGAGGCGGGCGGCCCAGGCAAGAGCGTCGTCGAAGGTGGCGGCCATGACGGCCAGCCGGGCTGCGGCGAGGCGAACGGTGACTTGCCCTCGTCCAGCAGGACGGCCCACCGGCGTCCCGCACCGGATCTCGAGACTGACGGGTTCCCAGCCGCGGTCCTCGCACAGTGTCCCCGCCAGCGCCATGAGGTCCTCGAAGGGATTCGGCACGGCGGTGCCCCATCCGTCCCCTCGCGCGCTGTAGCCACCTGTTGCCGAGGTCCCGCCCCGCCCGGCCCGGCTGTGCAGTACGGCGTGCGTCCAACCGCGCGGGGCCTGCGCGACGATTGCCTCGACGATCGGTCGTACCGCCTGCTCAACCATGCTCTGCTCCCGTGCTGTCGATGGTCCGGGCATCATCGCAGCGACCACTCACAGCGAGGCTCGCAGGCGGCTCAGGTCAGCACAGGCGGCGAGGAACTGGCGGGCGAGTTGGGGCAGGTGTCCGCACGCCCCGCCGCACGCCCGGTTCGTTGTCAGTGCCCGGGGATACGCTGTGAGCTTTGACGGCCCGTGCACTCCGGGTCGCTCGGGACAAGGGGTGGGCCATGAGCTTCCATATGCATCTGCGCGCCGTCGAGCACTCCGAAATCCGGCACGACCATGCCTGGCTGGAGGAGTTCATGGGCGCCGCCTGGGACTGGGACGTCCACCGGGCGGAGTACGACGCGGGGATCGCGGAGTCCATCGAGAAGGACTTCGGTTCCGTTCACGACCTCTACGAAGTGGCCGGTCGCCTCTCCGAGGGGCAGGACGGCACGTGGGAACTGCCCATCTTCGGAGGCGAGATCGTCCACTACACCCCTGCCGACGAGAAGCCGCCCTTCGTCCGCCTCGCACCGGACGCGACGCATCGGGCGTCGGCCTTTCTCACCGACGTCCCGTTCGACGCCGTCTGGGAATCTGTCGGCCCCCGGCTTCGCGCGGCGTTCGGCCCGGGGTGGGCGGAAGAGGACGTGAGAGGCATCTACGACCAGCACCACACCGACCTGCGCGCCTTCTACCACCGCACTTCGACAGCCGGAAAGGGCGTCGTCAAAGCGTTCTGGTACTGAGCTCGCACTGCGGGGGACGCCGACGGTGTGCCGTACCGGAAGGGAATTCCGGTACGGCACACCGCGATCACCGTGCGACGGTGTACGACGCTTCGACACTCACTGGGACGGACTCAGCTCTTCAGGAAGTCCAGCAGGTCCTTGGCGAACTTCTCCTTGTCGCCGGGAACGAGCGCGATGCCGTGCGAGCCACCCTCGTAGACCTTGAGCGTCGCGTCCGGGATGATCTCGGCGGACTTGCGGCCGGTGGCGTCGATCGGGACGATCTGGTCGTCGTCACCGTGCACGATCAAGGTCGGCACGTCGAACTTCTTGAGGTCCTTGTGGAAGTCGGTCGTGCCGAACGCGTCCACGCAGTCGACGCCACCCTCGATGGTCTGCGCCATGGCCATGTACCAGAACGCGTCCTGGTTCCCCTGGGTCGCCCTGCTGCCGTCGCGGTCGGCGGAGAAGAAGCCGACCGCGGTGTCCTTCCAGAACTGGGAGCGCTCGGTGAGGATGCCCTTCTTGATGTCCTCGAAGACGGACTGCGGCACGCCCTCGGGATTGTCCGGGCCCTGGAGCATCAGCGGAGTGATCGCCGAGAGAAGCACGGCGGACTTGATGCGCGCGGTCCCGTGGCGGCCGATGTAGCGGGCGAGTTCGCCACCGCCCATGGAGTGGGCGACGAGGGTGACGTCGAGCAGGTCGAGCTGCGTGAGGAGATCGTTGAGATCGTCGGCGAAGGTGTCGAAGTCGTAGCCGCTGTACACCGGGGTGGAGCGGCCGTGGCCGCGCCTGTCATGGGCGATCCCGCGGAAGCCGGCGTCGGCGACCGCCTTCAGCTGGTCCTGCCAGGCGTCGCCGTTGAGCGGCCAGCCATGGATGAAGACCACGGGACGGCCCTGCCCCCAGTCCTTGTAGAAGATCTCGACACCGTCTCGCGTCGTGCAGATGGGCATGGCTTCCTCTCGGCCTCAGGCCCCGGGGAAGGGGCGCCTTGCGACAGTCG
Source organism: Streptomyces sp. NPDC057136 (assembly GCF_042670885.1). Classification (NCBI taxonomy): domain Bacteria; kingdom Bacillati; phylum Actinomycetota; class Actinomycetes; order Kitasatosporales; family Streptomycetaceae; genus Streptomyces; species Streptomyces sp. NPDC057136. Next base: position 114,779 of record NZ_JBHUUV010000015.1, on the reverse strand, counting down.
TGCCGGGGTGCGGACCACCGCGCCCCGGGGGCGGGAACACGCCGGAGCCGGGTCAGGGCCCGGCGTACTCCCCGCCTCCATCGTGCGTACCCTGCGGCCACGCGCAACGCGAGCCGAGGGTGCTCCGTGGCGCTGCGCCGCGGCGGAGGCCCGCTGAGTTCCCGCGACGGCACGGACGTTGCCCTCCGTGCGCAGAGCCGTACGGGTGAGACGGAAGAGCACGGATCAGGGACGCCGCCGTGCCGCCTCGGAGGGTGACGGGCCAGTGGGTAAGGTAACCCTAAGTTCGCTGTCTTCCGCTCCGGAGTCCGTCTCGTGATCACGTCAGTTCCGCCGCACGGTTCCCCGCGTCGCCCCCCCCGAGGCTCGCTCGCCCCGAGGAGCAGGAGAAGCTCGCGGAACCGGGACCCGGGTGCACGCTGCCCGCGCCGGGGGAGAGCGAGGGGTTCTGGGCCGCTGCGCGTGACAGTGGTAGCACCTCCGTCATCCTGTCCGCCGAACCCACCAGTGCTCTGGACGCCCGGACATGCCATCGAGGTACTGGAACTGGTACGGGAGGTCGCGGCCGCCGGCCGCACCGTTGTCATGGTCCAGCGCGACCTGGCCGCCGCGGCCCGGTACGCGGACATGCTCGTCGCCAATTTCCGGGTTCCTATCTCGAATAGGCGCTGACGAACGGGGTACCCAGGGCACCTGAACCGCCTTACCGAGCGCCGACCGAAGACGCCCCGGGCGGCCGGTCGGCCACCCGGGGGCAGGCATCCGAAGACAGAGAGAAGGACGTGTTGCTCATGACTACTGCTCGGGAAATCATGACGCCCGACGCCACATGCGTCGGCGCGAACGATTCCGTCCTGGTCGCGGCGCACAGGATGGCAGAACTGGGCGTCGGCGCCCTGCCTATCTGCGGCCCGGACGAGCGACTGAAGGGAGTGCTGACCGACCGCGACATCGTGATCAAGGTCCTGGCGGCCGACAAGGACCCCGCGAAAACCACTGCCGGAGAGCTCGCCCAGGGCAAGGCCGTCACCATCGGCGCGGACGACGACGCATCGGAGATCCTGCGCACGATGAGCTCGCACAAAGTGCGCCGACTGCCCGTTATCGACGGCCACACCCTCGTCGGCATGGTTGCCCAGGCAGACGTCGCACGCTCTCTGCCCGACCCGGTGGTGGGGGACCTGCTCGAAACCCTCTCGTCGGACTGACGTCCCGTTCCTCACCGGGTGGCGGTTCGCGTACGAATTCGGCGTACGGATTCCGCATGCGCCGAATACCTAGCCGGTATCCCGGCGACGCGCTACCAGTAGTGCTTTCGTCCGGCTACGGCGTGCCCCATCGATCCGAGAATCCACAGGACAATTCCGATCACCGCGAGCACGAGGCCGATCGTCCACAGAATGGCAATACCGGCCACGAGCCCGATGACGAGAAGAATAACTCCGAGCAAGATCATGGCCTGCTCCCTTCTCGCGTAGCTTTCATCCCAGTTTGGCTCTGCCGCGGTGCAGTGGCAACCGCCTCTTCAAGGCATCCGCGCCGGTTCGGCGCCCACCGAAGGGGGCGGCGTGCGCGTGTTTCAACAGCGGCACACCGGCGGGTGCGCGTGCACAAGGTGCGGATGGGAGGCAAGGAGATGCGCGTGGTTCGGCCCGCACCGGCTCCGGCGCGGCCGGCGTTGCGTGACGACGGTCGTTGGCTGTCGATGTACGCCGACCGCAGCGGTGCTTGATCTGCAGGTGGACGAGCGACCGGGCGGACCGGGTGACCAAGGCCCACATGGCGACGAGCTGAGAAGTACTGAATGTGCAAGCGGTCGGGTACGTTCCGGCGGCTCCGTTGAGGTGGCCAGGGGCCGGAACCGAGCTCGACACGGAAACGACCGCCGCCCGGATAGTGGTGCAGGTCGGCAGGGGCCCGGTCGACAAGGCCGCGCAGCGCGGCCCCGTGCTCGCGGAACGCGGTGGGGCTGCCCACGACGAAGAGGGTGCGTGCGGCGACGTCGAACCCCAGATGGTCGCGGAACTCCCGGTAGTGACGCCGCGCGTGGTCGATCGCGGCTTTACGTCCGGGCGCGACTCGGTGCCGGCAGTTCTCAGGTCTTCCAGGACGCGGTGGGAAACTGCAGGCTGTGGTGGACCAGGACCACGGGCCAATCCGGCCCCCGGCGGTGTTGTCGGCGACGGTGATCCGGTTCCGCTGGATCGACATCCACCCCGGACCGCGACTTCCCCGAGGCGATGCGAGGTCTACTCCGACTGCCAGTTCTCCGTGACATCCACCGCGAAATCGGACGACATCACATAGGACCCGAAGGGCACGGGATACAGATCGTCCACCGCAAGCTGTTCATTGAATTCGATGTGCCCTACGACGGCCTGTCCGGAAAGAGCCAGAAGGAAAGCTGCTCCGAAAGCGAGCGTCAGGGAGTTGTCGCGCAGGAATGTGCGCACGGCTGTTTCCTTCATCGGCGCATCAGCCCGACCACCAGAAAGTACGCGAGGCCGATGAGGACGACGGCAAGGCACATGGTGAAGAGGGTTTTCACACGGCTAGGCCCCCTTGATCACACACGCGTAGGGCTTTTCGGGGCGGGGGGTGCATCCGGCGGCCACCACTTTCCAGCCGCCGGGAAACCGGGAAAGGACAGCGTGTCGGATTCGAGGACCACACGGGCCTGACGTCCGTAGACGTCCACCGTTCGTACGCTGCCACCGGTGGGCAGCGACACCCTTCCGACAGCTTCGGAACAGGGGGACTGTTCGTCGGACTCCAACTCGCTCCGTGTCCCGGGAGCGAACGCCGCGCACAGCGTCGGTGCGTCCTTGTCCCTCACCTCCCTTTCGAAGGCGGCAGCCGCACTCCTGGCCGATGACGACCGGCTGTCGGTCCCGCAGCCGCCGACGAGAATCAGTGCCGAGAGCAGCGGCAGCAGTGTCCTGGAACGCAGAAGGAGCGGGGCGGTCACCGTAGTCCTCGTACGTAGGCGGCAGTGATGAGGCATTCCGCCGTCCCGTATCGGCGACACCTTCAGGACACGCCGCGACTCCCGCCCGGCACGGACGGCAGCCGGAGGCGCAGGGGCGGGCCCATGAGATGCCCCGCGCCCCTGCGCCCCCGCGCCTCCGAGTGGTTCAGTGGCCGACGGCTTTGAGGAGCTGTTCCTTGTTCATAGTCGAACGGCCCTCGATGTTCTTCTTCTTGGCCTCTTCGTACAGCTGGTCCTTGGTAGGCCCCTGAGCGCCGCTGTGCGAGCGCTGACCGCCGCGCTGCGACGCGGACTTCGGGTCACGGATCGAGGTCTTACTGGCGCTCTTTGCCTCGCCCGCGCGTGCACGCTCCTTGTTCACCGTGCGCGCGGCGATCTCCTTCGCACGCCGTTCGGGCACGCCGCGCTTCTCGGCGCTCTCCTTCACATGCTCGTACTGGCGCTCACGTTTGGGGCTGGACCCTGCAGGCATGACGTACTCCTCGTAGAGGTTCGGCTCGGTGGTACGCGGGCCGGGCGGCACGGCCAAGCGGTGCCGTCATAGAACCCGGTTACCACTAGTCGACGTCTGAAACTCGCGCCCCGCGACCTGGGTACGCCCGGCCTCCGGGTGAGGGTGTCAGTGGCGGCGCCTCGCCGGCTGTGGTAGCGACGGCGGTTCCGCCGACTCCACTGGTGGAGGGGCCGGACAGAAGGCGTTGGCGGTCGCCATCACGGGCCGCAGAAGGGCGTGTTCCTGCGCGGCGGCGACCAGCTTCGGGTCAAGCCGTACCCCGAGCTCAACGACTCCCTGCTCAAGCACGTCGAGCACCGGTGCGCGAGACCACTCTCGCCGGCACGAAGGTGCCCGGTAGGACCAGCGCCGAATGCCCCGACGGTGTGACCCTGAAGGCCGGCGCGATCAGCCAGTGCGTCGCGACGTACGAGGGGGCCGAAATCCCCTACGAGGTCAAGATCAGCGACAGTTATACCAAGGGCAGCACGATCACCTCGCACACCACGGAAGCCCAGAAGGGCGTGCTGGTCGCGAAGTTCGTCTACAACGCGCTCTACGAGAGCTACGGCGCAGGGTCGGGCCGTACCGACGCGAGCAAGCTCGCCTGCGACGAGATCCCGTCGCGAAGACGGTCGAACTGAACGCGGACACCGGCTACACGTGCCAGTGGTGGAGCAAGTTCGCGAACAAGGGTGAGCCGGGTTACGAGACCCTGCGGGTCACGGTGGGCCCCACCGGTGGCGTCGGCTTCCAGCCCGTCAAGCAACGCACCGGCCGCACCCTTCGGCGCGACACGGGTGCAGCGGGCCCGCCCCGTCCTGCGAGGGCGGAGCGACCGGCCGTGCATGGGCCGACGCGGCATCGCGACCGGCGCCTCCGGGCGACCCGGGAGGTCAGGGATCGGGTACGTAGACCGTGAACCACTCGCCGTCGCGCGGGCGGTAGCCGTACGCGTCCAGCAGGCCGTGGACCACCGCGGGCATGTGCCCCGCGCCGTAGACGACGGCCACGGTGATCGGCTCCTGCCACCGCTCGGTGTGAATCCGCGCCAGCGCGGTGAGCAGTTGGCCGTCACGCCGGTCGAGCAGCGCGCGTTCCAGGTCGTTGTCCGCCAGCATCTCCGCGCGGGCCGTCGACGGCAGGTCCTCCACCGTCAGATCCGGATCCAGGAAGACCCGCGGTCCGCGCAGTGCGAAGACCAGGCCCATGACCGGGGCCCAGAAGAGCAGCGACCAGTACAGCCAGCGCGGCAGTTTGCGCAGCTCATCCATCGCTTCGACGGCGCTCACGTCCGGGGACAGTACGGGAACTCCGGGCGGCAGCACGTTCGCCGCGGTCTGCTCCACCAGCCCGTTGCTGCGTCTCAGGGGCGCGAACCGATAGGCCAGCAGCAGCATGGACGCCCGCCACGACTTCCCCGTGATTCCTTCCAGCACGATCAGGTCGCACTCCGCGAGCCGGTCCTTCACCTGCGCGTAGAACGCCGGAGAAGCCACATGGATCATCGGGAAGAGCATGAACTTCAGGGGCGTGTCCTTCCGCCGCATCATGATCACGGCCGAGCGCACCGCGTAGTCGGACACGTCGATGAGCTGCACGAGCCCCCGCCCCCACCCCTGTCCCGGGCGGCCGAGGCCGCACCTCACTGTCGGGCCGCATCAGGGACCGGTCAAGACCCGAAAGCCCGCCATTTCGGCCACGCCCGGCGGGAGGCGGCCGGGCCGGAGGGCAGAATCAGGCAGAACATCTGTCGGCGGACCGCCACCGCGGCACCGGCAGCGGGAGCCGGCCGACCGAGACCGAGGAGATCAGATGGTGCACGAACGGGCCGGACTGCCGGCACAGCCAGGAGATCTGGTGGATGTGGCACGGCTGGTGACGGCCTATTACGCCGTCCACCCCGACCCGGCCGAGGCCGGCCAGCGAGTCGCCTTCGGGACCTCGGGTCACCGGGGCAGCGCCCTGTCGGCCGCCTTCAACGACGACCACATCGCCGCCACCACACAGGCCATCTGCGACTACCGGACACACCAGGGCACCGACGGACCGCTCTACCTCGGCGCCGACACCCACGCGCTGTCCGAACCCGCCCGGGTCACCGCCCTGGAGGTCCTGGCCGCCAACGGCGCCACGGTCCTGATCGATTCGGACGACGGCTACACCCCCACCCCGGCCGTCTCGCACGCCATCCTCACGTACAACCGGAACCGCACCGGCGGCCTGGCCGACGGAGTCGTGGTGACTCCGTCGCACAACCCCCCGGGCGACGGCGGTTTCAAGTACAACCCGCCGCACGGCGGCCCGGCAGGCTCGGACGCCACGTCATGGATTCAGGACCGGGCCAACGCCCTGATCGAGGGCGGGCTCAAGGAGGTCCGCCGCGTCCCGTACGCCCGGGCACGGGCCGCCGACACGACCGGCCGTCATGACTTCCTGACAGCGTACGTGGACGACCTGCCGGCCGTCCTCGACCTGGACGCCGTCCGCGACGCCGGTGTCCGCATCGGCGCCGACCCGCTCGGCGGCGCGTCCGTCGCCTACTGGGGCCGCATCGCCGAACGCCACCGCATCGACCTCACGGTGGTCAACCCGCTCGCCGACCCCACCTGGCGGTTCATGACGCTGGACTGGGACGGGAAGATCCGCATGGACTGTTCCTCCCCGTACGCCATGGCGTCGCTGATCGCGCAGCGCGACGCCTACACCATCGCCACCGGGAACGACGCCGACGCCGACCGGCACGGCATCGTCACCCCCGACGGCGGGCTGATGAACCCCAACCACTATCTCGCCGTCGCCATCCGCTACCTGTACTCCCACCGCGACGGCTGGCCGGCGGGTACGGGCATCGGCAAGACCCTGGTCTCCTCGTCCATGATCGACCGGGTCGCCGCCGACCTCGGCCGCCCGTTGACGGAGGTGCCGGTGGGATTCAAGTGGTTCGTCGACGGTCTCTTCGACGGCAGTCTGGGCTTCGGCGGCGAGGAGTCGGCCGGTGCCTCGTTCCTGCGCCGCGACGGCCGCGTGTGGACCACGGACAAGGACGGCATCCTGCTCGCCCTGCTGGCGTCCGAGATCACCGCCGTCACGGGGTCCACCCCCTCCCAGCACTACAACGAGCTCACGGCCCGGTTCGGCGACCCCTCGTACGCCCGCGTCGACGCCCCTGCGACCCGTGAGGAGAAGGCGGTCCTGGCCGGGCTCTCCCCGGAGCAGGTCACCGCGGACACCCTGGCAGGTGAACCCATCACGGCCGTCCTCACCGAGGCCCCCGGCAACGGTGCGCCCATCGGCGGGCTCAAGGTCTGCACCGACAGCGCCTGGTTCGCCGCCCGTCCCTCCGGGACCGAGGACGTCTACAAGGTCTACGCGGAGAGCTTCCAGGGACCGGATCACCTGGCCGAAGTCCAGGACGAGGCCCGGGCGTTGGTCTCCGCCGCGCTGAACGCCGCGGGATGATCCCGCGCGCCGCGGTGCCGTACGGTGCCGCGGCGCGACCGCGACCGTGTGCCGCTCAGGCGCCGGGAACGGTGTGGTGCACCTGCCGGAGAAACGTCGCGTTGTCCGGAGTGCTGCGGATCTTGGCCAGCAGCGCTTCCAGGGTGGTCTGCCCGTCCCTGGACCGCAGGGCGCGCCGCAGCCCTCGTACGGTCGCCAACTCCGTTGCGGGAAGGAGCAGTTCCTCGCGGCGGGTGCCGGACGGGGCGATGTCGACGGCAGGGAAGACCCGCTTCTCCGCGAGCGAGCGGTCCAGCCGGAGTTCCATGTTGCCGGTGCTCTTGAGCTCTTCGAAGAAGTAGTCGTCGGCCCGGGAGCCGGTCTCCACGAGTGCGGTTGCCAGGATGGTCAGCGAACCGCCCTCCTCGGCCAGACGCGCCGCGCCGAAGATCTGCTTGGGGCCGGTGAGCGCCGCCGCGTCGACACCGCCGCTGAGCGTCCGGCCGCCCGCGCCCGCCGCGTTGTTGTGGGCCCGGCAGAGCCGGGTGAGGGAGTCGAGGAGGATCACCACGTCCCGGCCCTGCTCGACGAGGCGCTTGGCGCGCTCCACGGCGAGTTCGGCAAGGGCGATGTGCTCCTTCGCGGGGCGGTCGAAGGTGGAGGCGTACACCTCGCCCCGTACCGATCGGCGCATGTCCGTGACTTCTTCCGGACGTTCGTCGAGGAGGACCACCATCAGATGGCATTCGGGGTGGTTCGTGGCCACGGCTGCCGCGAGTTGCTGCAGGAGAACGGTCTTGCCGGTACGGGGCGGTGCGACGATCAGCCCGCGCTGGCCCTTCCCGATCGGCGCGACCAGGTCGACGAGGCGCATCGCGGGGCCGCCTGCCGGCGTTTCCAGACGCAGCCGCTCCCGGGGGTGCAGCGGGGTGAGGTCACGGAAGTGCGGCCGGGCCCGAAGGGCCTGCGGTTCAAGGCCGTTGACCCGGTCGACCCGGCTCAGAACACGGGGCCTGTCGCAGGTGCCTTCGACCACATCCCCTCTGCGCAGGCCGTGTCGGCGGATCAGGGAGGACGACACCTGGATGTCGCCGGGGGAGGGATGGCCGCCGTCGGTGCGCAGGGAGCCGTGTCCGCTCTGTGCGGTGTCGAGGACACCGGCGGTGCGTACGGGCTGGTTCTGCTGGGCGACGGGGCGTTCGAGTGTGCTGGTCATGAGAGGGTCCTTTCGCGGACATGGCGAAATGAAGGTCCGGCGAACGGCGGGGCGGTGGAATCACGCCCCGTACACGGGAATGAGAGCCCGGGCCGGACGGAGAGAAACGAGAAGCTGGATCGCCGGTCGTGAAAGGACGGGCGCAACAGCGAGTGGAACGAGAAAAGCACCGGCGCCCGAAAGAAGGGGCGTACACACGTGCCGTTTGCACTGTAGCACGTCCGGCTGTATGTGCCCGGTGAGGAAGGACACTGCCTACCGCGTCGCGTCACCGGTCCGGGACCACACGTCCTGCACGGTCCGGTAGTCGATGACGAAGGCGCCCTCCTCGTCGAGGAGTTCGCGGGCCCGGGCGGACGTCAGGAACTCGTAGTCGGTCAGCCGCACCCGCCAGCCGTCGGGATCGATGGCCCGGGACTCGGCATCGCCGAGACCGGGATGGACGACCGGCCACGCGCTCGCGAAGGTCTCCTGGATTTCGCGTCCCCGCCCGCCTCCCCTGCTGTCTCAGTCGGACTCCGGTGATTCGAGCAGCTCGCGGACCTCGTCGGCAGTGGTCTCCCGGAGTTCCTCCCCGAGGAGCAGCCAGCGGGTGATGCCGACCGAATCGAGGAACGACAGATCGTGACTGGCGATCAGGAGCGCGCCCTCGTAGGAACCGAGCGCGCTCGTCAGCTGCCGGACACTGGCCAGGTCCAGGTTGTTGGTCGGCTCGTCCAGCATCAGCAGTTGCGGGGCCGGTGCGGCGAGCATCGTCGCCGCGAGCGCGGCGCGGAAGCGCTCGCCGCCCGAGAGCGTGCCCGTCGGCTGTTCCGCGCGCGCCCCCTTGAACAGGAAGCGGGCGAGCTGTGCGCGGATGTGGTTGTCGGTGACGCCGGGAGCCATCCGGGCCACGTTCGCCGCGACGCTCAGCTTCTCGTCCAGGATGTCCAGCCGCTGCGGGAGGAACCGCAGGGGTACGTACGTCGTGGCCTCGCCGGACAGCGGGGCGAGCTCCCCGGTGAGGATGCGCAGGAGCGTCGTCTTGCCGGCGCCGTTGCGGCCGACCAGCGCGATGCGTTCGGGACCCTGCACGTGCAGGTTGCCCTCGCGCAGCCTGCCGTACCCGGGGCGCAGCTCGTGCAGGCTCAGGACGGTACGGCCCGCGGGTACGGCGGTGTGCGGAAGGTTCACCCGGATCTCGGCATCGGCGCGGATCGCGTCCGCGGCCTCCTCGCGCCGCTCGCGCGCCTCGCCGAGCCGGTCCTCCTGTACGCCGCGGAGCTTGTCCGCCGACTCCTGCGCGGACCGTTTGCGCTCGCCCGCGACGATACGCGGAGCCCTGCGCTGGGCGTCCATCTTCTTGCTGTGGCGCTCGCGGCGGGCCACCTTGATCCGGGTCTCCTCCAGTTCGCGCTTCTGCCGGCGCACATCGGCCTCGGCGGCCCGCAGCATGCGCCCGGCCGCTTCCTGCTGGGTGGCGAGGGTGTCCTCGTAGACGGACCAGCCGCCCCCGTACCAGCTCACCGCACCGGACCGCAGCTCGGCGATCCGGTCCACGCGTTCCAGCAGTTCGCGGTCGTGGCTGACCACGACCAGCACACCGGAGCGCCAGGAGCCGACGGCGTCGTACAGGCGGCGGCGCGCGAACACGTCGAGGTTGTTGGTCGGCTCGTCGAGGAGCAGGACCTCGGGGCGCTCCAGCAGCAGGGCGGCCAGGCGCAGCAGCACGCTCTCCCCGCCCGACAGCTCGCCCACGGTGCGGTCGAGCCCGACCTCGGCGAGGCCCAGCGAGCCCAGGGTCGCCAGGGCCCGTTCCTCGACGTCCCAGTCGTCACCGACCGTGTCGAAGTGCTTTTCGCCGACGTCTCCCGCCTCGATGGCACGCAGCGCGGCGCGCCGCTCGGCGACGCCCAGGGCCTGGTCGACGCGCAGTGACGTGCCGAGGGTGATGTTCTGCGGAAGGTAGGCGACGCTGCCGGTGACGCTCACCGACCCCTGGGAGGGGTGCAGCCGGCCGGCCAGCAGCCGCAGCAGAGTGGATTTGCCCGAACCGTTGGCACCGACCAGACCGGTGCTGCCGCGGCCGATGGTGAGGGAGAGCCTGTCGAAGACCGGTGTGCCGTCCGGCCAGCGGAACGACAGGGCTGAGGAGGTCACGGCGGCGCTGGGCGCGATGGGGTGGGTCATGAGGATTCTCGCAGTCGCAAACGCAGGGATGGGGGCGTCGTATGCGAGCACCACGCGGCGACCGAACCGGGAAAAGAACGGGGTGTGGGCCTCCGGACAACGAGAGGACGGCCCAGGCACCGAGGTCGCATCCGCGCAGGGTCACGGGCGGCAGGAAGCCGGCTACAGCGTGACGGGCGTACGGCGACTGCCGTACGGCGCGATGATCGCGAACCTCAGATGCGCAACGTCCACCTCTATCGGAGACAACAGGACGTGAAGACTGTACCTGAGGCTCCGGAGTCCGTGCACGGAGATTTAACGACCCGCGGTCGGCCTCCGAGCGACCCGCGGTCGGCCTCCGGGGAGGCCGGCCACGGCACGTCAGTTGGCCGGACCCACACCGTTCCCGGACCCCGACGGGGCGCCGCGGAACGCGCCGAGAATCCGTTCGGCGGCGAGCGTGGCCGTCAACTCCCCTTCGCGTACGCGGTGTTCGAGCGCCGGAGAGAGCTCCCGCACCGCCGGGTGGTTGCGCAGGCTGTCCAGCAGCTCGTCGCGGACCATCGCCCACGTCCAGTCGACCTGCTGCTCCCGGCGCTTCACCGTCAGCCGGCCCGTGGAGTCGAGCAGGGTGCGGTGCTGTTCCAGCCGCTCCCACAGAGTGTCGAGGCCGCTCGACTCGCGGGCGCTGCACGTGAGTACCGGGGGAGTCCATGCGGCGTCCACCGGGTGCATCAGCCGCAGTGCGCCCGCCAGTTCACGCGCCGCCGACCTGGCGTCGCGCTCGTGCGGGCCGTCGGCCTTGTTGACCGCGATGACGTCCGCCAGCTCCAGGACGCCCTTCTTGATGCCCTGGAGCTGGTCGCCCGTCCGGGCGAGGGTCAGCAGCAGGAACGTGTCGACCATGTTGGCGACCGCCGTCTCCGACTGCCCGACCCCGACCGTCTCCACGAGCACGACGTCGAAGCCCGCGGCCTCCATCACCACGATGGATTCGCGGGTGGCCTTGGCCACCCCGCCGAGCGTCCCTGCGCTGGGGGAGGGCCGTACGAAGGCCCGGCTGTCCACGGCCAGCCGTTCCATCCTGGTCTTGTCGCCCAGAATGGAACCGCCGGTCCTGGTGGACGACGGGTCGACGGCCAGCACCGCGACCCGGTGTCCGAGGCCCGTGAGCATGGTGCCCAGTGCGTCGATGAACGTGGACTTCCCCACGCCCGGCACCCCGCTGATACCGATGCGCCGGGCCCGGCCCGCATGCGGCAGCAGTCGGCTCAGCAACTGCTGGGCCAGTACCCGGTGTTCGGCGCGGGTCGACTCGACGAGAGTGATGGCGCGCGCGATGTACGCACGCTTCCCGTCGAGCACCCCTTCCGCGTACCTGTCGATGTCGATGATCGGAGGCATACGGTCAGCGGCTCACAGTTCGTGGCCGAGCGCGGCACCGAGCCGCGTGACCAGGTCGTGGGCCGCGTCCGGGATCACCGTGCCCGGCGGGAACACGGCGGTGGCGCCCGCCGTGTGCAGCGCCTCGATGTCCTGCGGCGGAATCACCCCGCCGACCACGATCATGATGTCCTCGCGGCCCTCCGCCGCCAGCTCCTCGCGGAGCGCCGGTACGAGGGTGAGATGACCGGCGGCCAGCGAGGAGACGCCCACGATGTGCACGTCCGCCTCGACCGCCTGACGTGCGACCTCGCCCGGCGTCTGGAAGAGCGGGCCGACGTCGACGTCGAAGCCCAGGTCGGCGAAGGCCGTGGCGATCACCTTCTGGCCGCGGTCGTGTCCGTCCTGGCCCATCTTCGCGACGAGAATGCGCGGACGACGGCCCTCCGCCTCCTCGAACGCGTCGACAAGCGTGCGGGTGCGGTCCACTGCGGGGGACTCTCCTGCCTCTTTGCGGTACACCCCGGAGATCGTACGGATCTGGCCCGCGTGCCGGCCGTACACCTTCTCCAGTGCGTCCGAGATCTCGCCGACCGTGGCCATCGCCCGGGCCGCGTCGACCGCCAGCGCCAGCAGATTCCCGTCCAGATCCGGACCGGGCTCCCGTCCGGCGGCGGCCGTCAGCGCCCGCAGCGCCTCCTGGCATGCCGCCTCGTCGCGCTCCTCGCGCAGCCGCCGCAGCTTCTCGATCTGCTGGGTGCGGACCGAGGAGTTGTCGACCTTGAGTACGTCGATCTTCTCGTCGGTCTCCACCCGGTACTTGTTGACCCCGATGACCGGCTGGCGCCCGGCGTCGATCCGCGCCTGGGTACGGGCCGCGGCCTCCTCGATCCGGAGCTTGGGGATACCGGCGTCGATGGCCTTGGCCATACCGCCCGCGGCCTCGACCTCCTCGATGTGCTGCCAGGCCCGCTGCGCCAGATCGTGCGTGAGCTTCTCCACGTACGCACTGCCGCCCCACGGGTCGATGACCCGGCAGGTGCCCGACTCCTGCTGGAGCAGCAACTGCGTGTTACGGGCGATCCGCGCCGAGAAGTCCGTCGGCAGGGCCAGCGCCTCGTCCAGCGCGTTGGTGTGCAGCGACTGGGTGTGCCCCTGGGTGGCGGCCATCGCCTCCACACAGGTCCTGGTGACGTTGTTGAACACGTCCTGCGCGGTCAGCGACCACCCCGAGGTCTGCGAATGGGTGCGCAGCGAGAGCGACTTGGCGTTCTTCGGCTCGAACTCCTTGACCAGCTTCGCCCACAGCAGCCGTGCTGCCCTCAGCTTCGCGATCTCCATGAAGAAGTTCATGCCGATCGCCCAGAAGAACGACAGGCGCGGCGCGAACGCGTCGACGTCCAGACCCGCGTCACGACCGGCCCGCAGATACTCCACCCCGTCGGCCAGCGTGTAAGCCAGCTCCAGATCGGCCGTCGCACCGGCCTCCTGGATGTGATAGCCGGAGATGGAGATCGAGTTGTACCGGGGCATCTTCTGCGAGGTGAACGCGAAGATGTCGGAGATGATCCGCATCGAGGGACCCGGCGGGTAGATATAGGTGTTGCGGACCATGAACTCCTTGAGGATGTCGTTCTGAATGGTGCCGGCGAGCTTCTCCGGCGGCACGCCCTGCTCCTCGGCGGCCACGATGTACAGCGCCAGCACGGGGAGCACCGCACCGTTCATCGTCATCGACACCGACATCTTGTCCAGCGGGATGCCGTCGAAGAGCTGACGCATGTCGTAGATCGAGTCGATGGCCACGCCCGCCATGCCCACATCACCCGTCACCCGGGGGTGATCGCTGTCGTAGCCGCGGTGGGTGGGGAGGTCGAAGGCGACCGAGAGTCCCTTCTGCCCGGCCGCGAGGTTACGCCGGTAGAAGGCGTTGGACTCCTCGGCCGTGGAGAAGCCCGCGTACTGCCGGATGGTCCACGGCTGATTGACGTACATCGTCGGGTAGGGGCCGCGCAGATACGGGGCGATGCCCGGATACGTCCCGAGGAAGTCGAGACCCTCCACGTCCTCGTCCGTGTACAGCGGCTTGACCGCGATGCCCTCCGGCGTCTCCCAGAGAAGACCCTCGTCGGACAGGCCGGTCGCCTCCTTCACCGCGCCGCGCCAGCGGTCGGCGGACGCCTCGGGGGCGACGGCCGTACCGAGCGGGACCTCGGAGAAGTCGGGGACCGGGTTACCCGCAGCGGTTCCGGGGGCGGTTCCGGGGTTCTGCATCACGCCACTCCCATGCGGTCGAGTACGGAGGAGAGGACGGCGACCACATCGCAGCCGGCGAAGACATAACCGTCGACACCGGTGTACTCGCCGGGCCGGCCCGCGAGGAACACCTGCTCGGCGCCCGCTGCCTTCAGGGCGGCGGCGACCGAGTCGGCCTGCTCGGCGTAGAGCGCGTCACTGGAACAGAGACAGGCGACCGTCGCACCACTGGCGGCGAAGGCGTCGGCGACCGTGGAGGCGTCCACCGAATCGGGATCATGGACGGGCTCGATGCCACCGGCCCGGAAGAGATTCGACGCGAACGACGCCCGCGCCGTGTGCGTCGCGGCCGGACCCAGCGCGGCGAGGAACACCGTGGGGCGGGCGCCCGAGGCCGTCACATGGGCATCGGACCGGGTCCGCAGCGCCTCGAACGCCTCGTCCCGGCGGACCTTCGGCAGACCGCCGCCCGAGGCGGTGGGCGCCGGTTCGCGCTCCACGGGGGGCTCCGCCAGATTCGGGAACTCGCTGACCCCGGTCACCGGCTCCTTGCGGCGCGCCAGATTCCTGCTGCGGGCAGCCCAGGTGGCGGCGAGCCGTTCACCGGCCATTCCGGAGCGCAGGGCGGCGGCCTGGCCACCAGCTCGCTCGATCTCCTGGAAGAACTCCCAGGCGGCGGCGGCCAGTTCGGCGGTGAGCCGCTCCACGTACCAGGAGCCGCCCGCCGGGTCGATGACCCGCGCCAGATGCGACTCCTCCATCAGGATCGTCGAGGTGTTGCGTGCGATGCGCCGCGCGAACGCGTCGGGCAGGCCCAGAGCGTGGTCGAACGGCAGCACGGTCACGGAATCCGCCCCGCCGACACCCGCCCCGAGACACGCCAGCGTGGTCCGCAGCATGTTCACCCAGGGATCGCGGCGCGTCATCATGACCGACGAGGTCACCGCGTGCTGCCGCTGCGCCCCGGCGTCCACGGATCCGCACACCTCGGCGACCCGCGCCCAGAGCAGACGCGCGGCGCGCAGTTTGGCGATCGTCAGGAACTGGTCGGCGGTGGCCGCGAACCGGAACTCCAGTTGGGCACATGCCGCTTCGACGGAGAGGCCGGCGCCCGTCAGCGCCCGCAGGTAAGCAACTCCGGTCGCCAGCGAGAAGCCCAGCTCCTCGGCGGCCGAACCGCCGGCCTCGTGGTACGGCAACGCGTCCACGGTCAGCGCGCGCAGACCGGGGTACTCGCGGTCGCAGACCTGCGCCCAGCGGACGGCGGCGTCGAAGTCCGGCTCCGTGCCGGTGCGGGCCGCGTGGCCCAGCGGGTCCGCGCCGAGACTGCCGCGCACGGCTTCCTTCGGTACGCCCCGCTCCTCGTTGAGCCGTAGCAACTCCCGTACGGCGGGCTCGAATTCACCGCCCGCGTCGAGTGAGACGGGGGCCAGGTCGAGAAGGACGCCGTCCAGGGCCCGGGCGAGGCCGGAGGCCGGAATCCCGGCGGGCCCGCCCACGGCCAGCCACAGGGACGTGGCGCCGTTCTCCAGATCGGCGAGTACGGCCTCGTTGAGGCGCGCGGGATCCGTCAGGGTGTGGCGCTGGCGCACGTCCCAGCCGCCCGCGGTGTTCCCCTCGGCCCTGCCACCCCTGGTGAAGGGTGCGAAGCCGGGCAAACCGGTACCGGGCGAGGTGTCGTTCGAGGTGTAGAGGGGCCGGGTGGTGAGCCCGTCCTCCAGCGCGGTGGACAGCACTTCCTCGGCGGCCGTGCCCGTGACTTCCTTGCCCGACTTGCGGAGCACGCCTTCGACAAGGTGCTGCCACTGTTCGTGGGAAGGGTCAGGGAACTCGGCGGCCAGAGGAAGCCCGTCAGCAGGCAGGACCGTCATGCTCAGATGCTAGGGCAGCCACTTGGGCCGCAGCGTTGGACCGGCTGTGACCTTGCCCTCTCCGGGTCGTACTTGATCCTTTACGGACCGTGGCGTATCCGGGGCGGCCGGGGTGTGACCCGGGCGCCCCACTCGGCGGGGAGAATCGGCCGTGCGGTGCCTATTATGTGGAAGTCTCCCGCTGTGTCACTGAATGATCATGAATGCTGGTTTTCGGAGACGGGTCCCGGCGTTCTCCTTTGTCGAAGTTCGCACTGCATGCGACGTTGATCCTGGCCTGTGCAGTTCGTCGGGAAAGAGGCAGATAATCATGCAGACCGCCCGGGCCGTCCCGGCCGCCACCGTCTTCAATCTCCGCGACCTGGGTGGCATCACCCTCGCGCGCGACCGCAGGATGCGGCAGGGAATCCTGCTGCGCTCGGGGCAACTGAGCGACCTCGACACCGAGCGCGACATCGCGGTGGCCGCGCTCGGTATCCGTACCGTCGTCGACCTGCGTACCGCCGACGAGCGGCAGTGGGCCCCGGACCGGCTGCCTTCGGGTGCGCGGCTGTTCGTCGCCGATGTACTCAGGGACAAGCCGGGCGTCACCCCTGCCCGGCTCAAGGCGCTGCTGTCCGATCCGGAGCGGGCAGAGAAGGTGCTCGGCGGCGGCAGGGCCGAGGGGCTGTTCGTGGAGACGTACCGGCAGATGGTGCTCTCGCCCGGTGCCGCGGCCGCCTGCCGGGCCTTTCTGGAGACGGCGGCCGATCGGCGGGCCAGGCCCGTCCTCTTCCACTGTACGGCGGGCAAGGACCGCACCGGCTGGGCCGCCGCACTCCTCCTGCTGATCGCCGGTGCCTCGAGGGAGGCGGTGCGGGCGGAGTTCCTGGCCGTCAACCCGGCCGTACGGGCCGCCTTCGCACCGTACGTCCAGGACTTCCTCGATGCGGGCGGCTGCCCGGACATCGCCTCCGCGGTCGCCGAGGTCCGTCCCCGCTATCTGGATGCGGCCCTGGATGCCGTGGACGAGCGGTGGGGCGGGCTCGACGGCTACTTGCGGGACGGACTGCGGCTGCCTCAGCCGGTGGTGGAGCGGCTGCGCGGCGAACTCACCGTCCCCGCCTGATCCCGCACGGGCGCAATAGGCGGCACAACCAGCTTGACTTGATACCCCCAGGGGGTATGCTGATGAGTGTCGGAAGCAGACCCGTCACCTGCTGGGGAGACCGCCATGAACACCGGACTGAAGATCACCGCGTACGCTGCCGCGCTCGCCGCGACGTTCGGTACCGCGTACGGCGTAGGCCAGGGCGCCGACCCCGTGTTCGACACTGCGCCGCAGCACGCCGGTCAGCACGCCGCACAGGAGAAGCAGGGGAAGCAGGGGAAGCACGCCGACGGTCGCGGCCGGTGACCGCAGCGAGATCCGGTTCGCCATCACGGACGACCACGGCGACAACGTCACCGACTACCGCCGCGAACACGGCAAGGAACTCCACTTCATCCTGGCCTCGCGCGACCTCACCACCTTCCGCCATCTGCATCCGGTGCGGGCGGCGGACGGCACCTGGTCGGTCCCTGTCGAACTTCCCGCCGCCGGTGGCTACCGCGCGTTCGCCGACTTCACCCCCGCCGGTGAGCGGAGCGCGAACCACACGCTCGGCGTCGATCTCGCCGTGGCCGGGGCCTTCAGCCCCGCGAAGATGCCGCCCGTCCGCACCGTCGCAGGGGCCGACGGCTGCCGGGTCGCACTCGACGGCGGGCTGCGCGCAGGCAAGCCCGGTGAACTCGCCCTGACCGTCAGCAAGGACGGCAGGCCGGTCACCGACCTCCAGTCCGACCTCGGTGCGTACGGGCATCTGGTGGCCCTGCGCTCCGGCGACCTGGCCTACCTGCACGTCCACCCGAACGAGGGCGGGCCCGGCCCGGAGGTCTCTTTCACCGCGACAGGGCCCAGCGCCGCCACCTATCGGCTCTTCCTCGACTTCCAGCACGAGGGCAAGGTCCCGCACCGCCTCGTTCACCGTCGATGCGGCCGCAGCGGACCACTGACGGCCCGGGTGCTGCCTCCGGGTATCGTGAACGAACACATGCGTAATACTCGCTCTATGAGATCAACTGTTACGGAGCCGGGCGGGACCGTGGCGATCAGGCGGGCGACCGCCCGGGACGCCAAGCGGCTGACCCGGCTGGTCAGGACCTCGCGCGCCTACGAAGGTCCCTACGCGCCCATGGTCGAGGGCTACCGGATCGGTCCCGACTACATCGAGACCCACCAGGTGTTCGTGGCCGCCGACACCGCCACCGGCCAGGTGCTGGGCTTCTACGCGCTGATCATCTCGCCCCCCGAGCTCGACCTGATGTTCGTCGGCGACGAGGCCCAGGGGCGCGGCATCGGGCGCAGGTTCATCGGCCATCTGAAGGAGGAGGCGCGGTGTGCCGGTGTGACCGCCGTACGCATCGTCTCGCACCCGCCGGCCGAGGGTTTCTACCGCAGCATGGGTGCCGAACCGGTCGGAACCGTCCTGGCCAACCCGCCCGCGGTGATGTGGGACCGGCCCGAGCTGATGCTCGGCATCGACTGACCTGCTCCCGCCGGTACGCGAAGGGGCCGGGCCGGGTCCTGGAGCAGGCCCGGCCGGGCCCCTTCGGGTCTGTTACGACCAGCCGCCGTAGGGGACCGTCAGGATCTCCATGAAGTGACCACTCGGATCGGGGAAGTACACACCCCGTCCGCCGTCATTGCGGTTGATCTCGCCAGGAAGCTTCTGTTGAGGGTCCGCGAAGTACGGGATTCCCAGCTCCTGGATACGGGCGAAAGCCACGTCGAACTCCGCCTCCGAAATGAGGAAGGCGTAGTGCTGCGGGGTGATCGACTCGGCGGGAATGGTCGCGAAATCCAGAGTGATGTCGTTCGCGAGCGGGAGCGGGACGAAGGGGCCCCATTGCTCGCCGGCTTCCAGACCCAGAATGTGCGCCAGGAACTCGGCGGACTCCCGATTGTTCCGGCAATGAACGATGGTGTGATTCAGCTTGACCGACACTGTGGAATGCCTCCAACGGGCATCTCACGGGCTACCTCCACGCCTCACCCGGCCGGTGACCGACGCGCGATGCCTTGCGGACGATCCTAGGCGAATGATCCCGCGCCGTCGAGGCACTTGCCGCTTCGCCGTATGGTGCGGGGACGGCTGAGTGACACCATTGGAAGGCATGGCCCCCAGGGACGGAGGCATTCCGTGGCATCGGCATCGAGCGGCGGGGAAGGCACGCACCGCGACAGCGGCCGGCGGCGGAACGACGGCCGCGAGGAGACCGAGGAGGAGCGGGCCGACCGGCGGTGGAACGACCTGCTTCAGGAACTGCGGGTCGTTCAGACCGGCGTACAGATCCTGTTCGGTTTTCTGCTCGCCGTGGTTTTCCAGCCCCGGTTCACCACCCTTTCGGACATCGACCGCGGCATCTACGTGGTGACCGTACTGCTGGGATCGGCGACGGTGGCCGCGCTGATCGGGCCGGTGTCGTACCACCGGCTGCTGACCGGTCGGCGGGTGAAACCGCAGACCGTCACCTGGGCCTCGCGGGTGACCGTCGTGGGGCTCGTGCTGCTGTTCTGCACGATGTGCTCCGCCCTGCTTCTCATCATGAGGGTGACGCTGCACAATTCCCTGGCCCTGTGGCTCGTGGGAGCCATGGCGCTGTGGTTCCTCGCATGCTGGTTCGTCATCCCGCTCCGGGCCCGGGCGCGGAGCGCCGATCCGCGGTTGGAGGACGGCTCGGGGCCCGCCGAGCGGTCCGGTCCGGACCTCTGAGCTCAGTCCTCGGAGATATCCGGGGTCCGGACGTCCGTGACGGTGAAGAGCCCGCCGGCGGGGTCCCGCAGGGTCGCCTCGCTCCCGTGGTGGACCGGGCGCCGCTCGACGAGACCCCCGCCGTGCTCCAGCGCGGACGTCACGGTCCCCTCCACGTCCGCCACAGGGAACTGGACCTGCCAGTGCGGGCGCACCATGGGGTCCGGTGCGGATTCGACCGCGCCGGAGCTGATGCGGGCGAGCGGCCGTCCCTCGCACCGCACGATGACCTCGTCCTTCACGTAGGCCACCTCGCAGCTGCCGGGATTCCCGCTGGCCCAGTCGAGAACCTCGCCGTAGAAGATCGCGGCGTCGAAGGCGTTCCTCGTCCGCAGCCGGAGCCAGGCGTGGGAGTGGTCGGCGGGGGCGGGGGGAGCGGTGCTGGGCTCGGTCCGCTCCCAGACTCCGAACACGGCGCCGTCCCGGTCGGACGCCAGGGCCGCGCGTCCCTTGCCGAACGCCAGCGGGCCGACGGCGACCGTTCCGCTGCGCTCGCGGATGCGGGCGGTGGTCGTATCGGCGTCCGCGACGGCGAAGTACGGAATCCACGCCACGGCCACCTGAAAGGCGGACGCCCCCGCCGCGATACCGGCGACCGGCACGTTGTCGCGGCGCGCCACGGAGAATTCCCGGCTCATCCGGCTGGGCCGGAACGTCCAGCCCAGCACCGCGCCGTAGAAATACTGCGCGGCGTCCAGGTCGCTGGTCAGCAGATTGACCCAGCAGGGCGCGGCGGGCCCGGTCAATGGCGCCGCCGTCCGGCTCGTCCGCGGTTCGCTTCCGGTCATGGTCCCACTGCCTTCGTCGGTTCTGCGGCATGACGTACTCGGTGCCGCGGGGCCAGAACCAGCCTCATCGCACGTGGGCACTCCCGCAACACGCGACCGGGGCGGCCCGGCAGGACCGTCAGCCGCGACGGCCTGCCGGGCGGGCGGTCACCGGGTTTCGCGCGGCGGTTCCGTGTCGGGCGGGATCACCTGGTTGCCGTGGTCGCCGAGCTGGTACGGGGAGAGCCCGCGCCTGTCCTCGGGGAAGTGGTCCGAGCCGTGCTTCCCGCTCTCCTCGATATGGGTGCGGTGTTCCGGCTTGTGCGGCTGTTCCTCTGGGCTCGGCGGCGGCGGCTCCTCGTCCCGGCGGCGCTTGCCCCACCAGAAGGCGCCGATGAGCAGGGCCACCACGGCGATCCCGGCGATGGGCATGACAATGCCGACGGGGCCACCGCCCTCGGCGAGGGCGGCGGCGAGGGAGCTGTGCGCTCCGTTCGTTACGTCCATGCTTGCCGAATACCCCGGAGGCCCATTTACAGTCGGGTATCGGCGTTAATTCATGTTTTGTGACGATCTGAGAAGAAATGCGTTTCGCTTGCGCGTCCCGTTCGTGTCGCAGTCGTCCGGCTGCGGGGTGAGCCTGGAGGGGAGAGCCGTCAGGCCCGACCGGAAGGAATCACGGTGAACAGCACGGCAGAGCAGGCACCCGGTCATCAGGAGAGCCGGGACGTAGTAGTGGCGGTCACGGGATGTGCGAAGGAGGATGCGCGGACCGTGTTCGACGTACTGCGCCGCTCCTTCGTCTCCGACCGTGCGGCGGAGGACGAACCCCAGGAGGCGTCGCAGACGCGCCCGACCGTGTGGTTCGCGACCGTCGATGTGAGCGAGACCAGGGCCTCGGACGCGCCCGCGCAGCTGACCGCGCCGGTGATCGTGGACGTGCAGGGCGGTTACTGGGCGGTCGACCGCTTCCGTCGGCACCTCGCCGAGTCGTTCGCCGTACAGATGGTCGGAATGGCCGCCGGCGACCAGGAGGAGGAGGTACGGCTGAAGCTGGGCAACCGGTAGCCCGATCGGCGTCAGGTGCCGACCGGTCCGCCACGGTCCCGCGCAGACTCCCGTGCATCTGGTAGGAACCAGGGCAAAAGCCTCGGATCCGGAAGGTGCTCGCGCATGGACCCCACCAGTCCCGGGGAAGGCGGTACCGGCCACGTCCTGGCCGCCGCCTACGACCGGTCGACGCTCACCCTGCATATCAACGGGACCGCACGGACCCTGACGCTCGATCACCGCACCACCGTCCTGGACGCGCTGCGCCAGTACCTCGGTCTCACCGGTGCCAAGAAGGGCTGCGACCACGGCCAGTGCGGTGCGTGCACCGTGATCGTCGACGGGCGGCGGGTCAACAGCTGTCTCCTGTTCGCCGTGGCCCACGACGGTGCCCACGTCACCACCGTCGAAGGGCTGGCCGACAGGGACCGCCTGCACCCCGTCCAGCAGGCGTTTCTGGACCGGGACGCCCTCCAGTGCGGCTACTGCACCCCGGGCCAGATCTGCTCGGCCGTCGGCATGCTCGGTGAGGCGGCCGACGGGTTCCCCTCCCATGCCACGCCGCACGACGACCTGGCCGCGCCGTACGACGGCGCCCCCGTCCCGCCGGCCTCCCTCGGGCGGGAAGAGATCCGGGAACGGATGAGCGGCAATCTCTGCCGCTGCGGCGCCTACCCCCGGATCGTCGAGGCCATCGAGGACGTGGCGCCGTGAAACCGTTCGGCTATCTGCGCCCTGCCTCCGTGGCGGAGGCCGTCCGTGCGGGTGCGGGCCACCCCGGGGCCCGGTTCCTGGGCGGCGGCACCAACCTCGTCGACCTCATGAAACTCGGTGTCGAGACACCTGGTCTGCTCATCGACGTCAGCCGACTGCCCCTGGACCATGTGACCACCACCCCCGAAGGCGGCGTACGGATCGGCGCGACGGTACGCAACAGTGACCTCGCCGCGCACCCCGCCGTACGCACCCGCTACCCCGCACTGTCGCAGGCCCTGCTCGCCGGCGCGTCCGGGCAGCTGCGGAACGCCGCCACCACCGGCGGAAACCTGCTCCAGCGCACCCGCTGCCCGTACTTCCAGGACATCTCCAAGCCGTGCAACAAGCGGACGCCGGGCGCCGGGTGTCCGGCCCGGGAGAGTTCCCATCGCGACCTCGCCGTCCTCGGGTACTCCGACCGGTGCGTCGCCGTCGGCCCCTCGGACATGGCCGTCGCCTTCGCCGCCCTCGACGCCACGGTCCGGCTGCACGGCCCCGAAGGCGAACGGACCGTATCCGTCACCGACTTCCACCGGCTGCCGGGCGAGAGCCCCGACCAGGACACCACGATCCGGCCGGGCGAGCTGATCACCGAAGTGGTGCTGCCGCCCGGCCCCGACAACGCCGTCTCCCTCTACCGCAAGGCCCGCGACCGCGCCTCCTACGCCTTCGCCCTGGCCTCCGTCGCCGTGGTGCTGGACGTGCGCGACGGCCGCGTCGAGCACGTTGCCCTCGCTTTCGGGGGCCTCGCCCACCAGGCCTGGCGCGCCCGCGCGGCCGAAGAGGTGCTGCGGGGCGCCCCCGCCACGCACGACACCTTCGTGCGGGCGGTACACGCCGAACTCGACGCGGCACGTCCCCTGCGCGGCAACGCCTTCAAGGTGGACCTCGCCCGCAATCTGGCCGTCGGCGCGCTCACCGAGCTCACCGCCCGAGTCGCATCGCCCGGCACACCCCGCACCTGAGGAACCGAGGACTCCCGTATGAGCCACGCCCACCAGTCCACGGGCGCGCCCGTCGTCCGTCGCGAGGGCCGGGACAAGGTCACCGGCGCCGCGCGCTACGCAGCGGAGCACGCCCCGCCCGGCTGTCTGCGGGCGTGGCCCGTCCCCGCCACCGTCGCCCGCGGACGGATCACCGCGATCCGGACCGCCGACGCCCTCGCTGTCCCGGGCGTGCACACCGTCCTCACCCACGACAACGCCCCGCGACTGAAGGAGCCGGACGACCCGATCCTCGCGGTCCTCCAGAACGACCGTGTCCCGCACCGCGGGTGGCCCGCCGCGCTCGTGGTCGCCGACACGCTCGAAGCCGCCCGCGCCGGGGCGCGCGCGGTGCGGATCGAGTACGAGACCAGCGAGCACGATGTCGTCCTCACCGACGACCATCCGGGGCTCTACACACCCGAGCAGGCGAACGGCGGCTACCCCGCCGTCCGCGAACGCGGCGACTTCGACGGGGCGTACGCCGTGGCCCCGGTCCGCATCGACGCCACGTACACCCTTGAGGCCCTCCACAACCACCCCATGGAGCCGCACGCCTCCACCGCGCGGTGGGCCGACGACCACCTGACCGTCCACGACTCCAGTCAGGGCGCCACCAAGGTGCGCGACAGCCTCGCCCAGGCGTTCGGGCTCCGCACCGGGCAGATCACCGTCGTCTCCGAGCACGTCGGCGGAGGATTCGGCTCCAAGGGCACCCCGCGTCCCCAGGTCGTGCTGGCGGCCATGGCCGCACGGCACACCGGGCAGCCGGTCGAACTCGCCATGCCGCGGCAGCAGTTGGCCGCCGTGGTGGGCCACAGGGCGCCCACTGTGCAGCGGGTACGGCTCGGCGCCGACGACGACGGTGTGATCAGCGCGCTGGCCCACGAGATCGTCACGCACACCTCCACCGTCAAGGAATTCGTCGAGCAGGCCGCCGTGCCCGCGCGCACCATGTACACCTCGCCCCACAGCCGTACCGTGCACCGGGTGACCGCCCTCGACGTGCCCAGCCCGTCCTGGATGCGCGCACCGGGGGAGGCGTCGGGGATGTACGCCCTGGAGTCGGCCATGGACGAACTGGCCTGCGCCCTGGGCGTCGACCCCATCGAGCTGCGCCTGCGCAACGAACCGGCGGCCGAGCCGGACAGCGGACTTCCGTTCAGCAGCCGCAACCTCGCGGCCTGTCTGCGGGACGGTGCCGAACGGTTCGGCTGGCACGGCCGCGACCGGCAGCCCGCCGTCCGGCAGGAGGGGCCGCTGCTGATCGGCACCGGGGTGGCCTCGGCGACGTACCCCGTACTCGTCGTCCCTTCCACCGCATCGGCCCACGCCGCGCCCGACGGCTCGTACCGCATCCGGACCAACGCCACCGACATCGGGACCGGCGCCCGTACCGTCCTCGCCCAGATCGCCGCCGCGGCGCTGGACACCCCCGTGGAGAACGTGGCCGTCGAGATCGGCAGCAGCGACCTGCCCAACGCCCCACTGGCCGGGGGCTCCTCCGGTACGGCCTCCTGGGGGTGGGCGGTGCACAAGGCGGCCACGGCCCTGGCCGGCCGGCTGCGCGCGCACACCGGACCGGTCCCGGACGACGGGATCACCGTCACCGCCGACACCGAGCAGGAGGCGGCGAAGGAGCCGCCGTACGCCCGGCACGCGTTCGGCGCGCAGTTCGCCGAAGTCGCGGTCGACTCCCTCACCGGCGAGGTGCGCGTACGGCGCCTGCTCGGTGTCTACGCCGCCGGGCGCATCCTCAACGCCCGCACCGCACGCTCCCAGTTCATCGGCGGCATGGTCATGGGCCTGGGCATGGCTCTGACCGAGGGCAGCACCATGGACCCGGTCTTCGGCGACTTCACCGAGAGCGACCTGGCCTCCTACCATGTGCCGGTCTGCGCCGACGTCCCCGATATCCGCGTCCACTGGATCGAGGAGGACGACCCGCACCTCAACCCCATGGGCAGCAAGGGCATCGGGGAGATCGGCATCGTCGGTACCGCCGCCGCCATCGGGAACGCGGTGCGCCACGCCACCGGCGCCCGGCTGCGCGCACTGCCGCTCACCCCCGACAAGCTGTTGCCCTACCTGCCGTGAGCGCGCCCGTTCGGCCCCGATCCGGGGCGGCCTCGGACTCGCTGACCTGCTGGAAGCGCTCATTTGTTGCGATAATGGCTCCTCCGGGTCACCCTAATGAGTGACCCAGAAGTGATGACTGCTCACGCTTCGTATTCGGGGGTCGTTGGTTCAACAAGGTGAAGCATGTGGGCCTCGCGGTGAGGAGCCTCGACGATGACCGTTCCACTCGACCGGCGCTATCAGGTCGAACTGCACGTATCGGCAGAGCGCGTTTCCCAGCTGCGGCGCATAGTTGCCGCGCACCTTCGTCACTGGAGTCTTGATCTGCACGTCCGGCCGGTGTGCCGGGCTGCCGAGGAGCTCCTGACAAACGTCCACCGTCATGTCGGCGACGACAACAAGGCCGTCGTCGAACTCCGCTGGACGGGCCGGCACCTCACGGTGTCCGTTGCCGACAACGGCAGCGAGATGCCGAAGCTGCTCAGCGGTGGTGGCGGCGGCCTCAGCCGCGTCATGGCTCTGAGCGACAGCTGGGGCACCTGCCGCACCACCGAGGGCAAGGTTGTCTGGTTCACCCGCTACGCCCAGGCGCCGCGGAGCACTGAACTGGTGCCGCATCCGCCGCTGCCCGGCGTACGCGAAGCGCGGGAACTGCCGGTTCCCGTCCTCGTATGACAGCGCTGTCGGTAACGACCCGGCCGGCGCGGACCGCGTGCACATCGCACGCATGATCCGCGCCGGCCGGGTACGTGTGCCCGGGGGGCCGCGTTTGCGCGGCGGAGCGCGGCGCGGCACGGTCGAAGAAACTCACGCAAGGAGCCACTGCCATGCCCATCGCGACGGTCAACCCCGCGAACGGCGAGACCCTCAAGTCATTCGACGCGCTGGGGCCGGAGGAGACCGAGCGACGGCTCACCACGGCCGACAGCGCGTTCCGCGAGTACCGCACCACCGGCTTCGACATGCGGGCCCTGCTGCTGAACCGCGCCGCCGACCTCCTGGACGAGGACCAGCAGGAGATCGCCCGCACCATGACCACCGAAATGGGCAAGCCGGTCAAGGCCGCCCGCGCGGAGGCCGCCAAGTGTGCCAAGGCGATGCGCTGGTACGCGGCCAACGCCGAGCGGCTGCTCGCCGACGAACACCCGGCGGACGCCGATGTACGCGACGCCGGCGCCTCCAGGGCGTACGTCCGCTACCGTCCGCTCGGCGTCGTTCTCGCCGTCATGCCGTGGAACTTCCCGCTCTGGCAGGTCGTGCGCTTCGCGGCGCCCGCCCTCATGGCGGGCAACGTCGGCCTGCTCAAGCACGCGTCGAATGTCCCGCAGACCGCGCTCTACCTCGAGGACCTGTTCCGCAGGGCCGGATTCCCCGAGGGCTGCTTCCAGACCCTGCTCGTGGGCTCGGGTGCGGTCGAGGCGATCCTGCGCGACCCCCGTGTCGCCGCCGCGACGCTCACCGGCAGTGAGCCTGCCGGCCGCTCCGTCGCGTCGATCGCGGGCGACGAGGTGAAGAAGACGGTCATGGAACTGGGCGGCAGCGATCCGTACGTGGTGCTGCCCTCCGCGGACATCGGGAAGGCGGCGGCGACCGCGGTCACCGCCCGGGTGCAGAACAACGGGCAGTCCTGCATCGCGGCCAAGCGCTTCATCGTGCACACCGAGGTGTACGACGCGTTCGCCGAGCGTTTCACCGAGGGCATGCGCGCGCTGACCGTCGGGGACCCGGCGCAGGAGAGCACCGACGTCGGACCGCTCGCCAGCGAGCGGGGCCGCGCCGACCTGGAGGAGCTCGTCGACGACGCGGTACGGCGGGGAGCCACCGCGCTGTGCGGCGGCGCCCGGCCCGAGGGGCTGGGCGGTGGCCTGGACGGCGGCTGGTTCTACACCCCGACCGTCCTGTCCGGCATCACGCCCGAGATGCGCATCCACCAGGAGGAGACCTTCGGCCCGGTGGCCACGCTCTACCGCGCCGCCGACCTGGACGAGGCCGTGGCACTCGCCAACGACACGCCGTTCGGGCTGAGTTCCAACGTGTGGACGCAGGACGCCGAAGAGATGGGCCGCTGTGTACGTGATCTGGAGGCGGGCGGCGTCTTCTTCAACGGAATGACGGCCTCGCATCCCGCGCTGCCCTTCGGCGGCACCAAGCGCTCCGGCTACGGGCGTGAGCTCTCAGGCCACGGCATCCACGAGTTCTGCAACGTCACCACGGTCTGGTACGGCGCCTGACGGGGTGCTGACGATCCCCGCCCGCACCCTGCCGAGGAGTCCCCCCATGAGCGATGCCCCGCTGTCCGACCACGAACTCGCGGCACTCGACGCGCACTGGCGCGCCGCCAACTACCTAGCGGTCGGCCAGATCTACCTGATGGCCAACCCGCTGCTGGAACAGCCACTCGCACCGGAGCACATCAAACCGCGCCTCCTCGGCCACTGGGGCACCTCGCCCGGACTGAACCTCGTGTACACCCACCTCAACCGGATCATCAAGGCCCGCGAGCAGCAGGCGCTCTGCGTCTGGGGCCCCGGCCACGGCGGACCCGCGATCCTCGCCAACTCCTGGCTGGACGGCAGCTACTCGGAGACATATCCCGATGTGACCCGTGACGCCGCGGGCATGGGAATCCTGTTCAAGCAGTTCTCCTTCCCCGGCGGTGTGCCCAGCCATGTCGCCCCGGAGACCCCGGGATCCATCCACGAGGGTGGCGAGCTCGGCTACGCCCTCGCCCACGCCTACGGCGCCGCCTTCGACCACCCGGAGCTGCTCGTCGCCTGCGTCATCGGCGACGGCGAGGCGGAGACCGGGCCGCTCGCCGCGTCCTGGCACTCCAACAAGTTCCTCGACCCGGTGCACGACGGGGCGGTCCTGCCGATCCTGCACCTCAACGGGTACAAGATCGCCAACCCGACGGTCCTCGCCCGCATCCCGGAGAGCGAACTCGACGCGCTGATGCGTGGCTGCGGCTACGACCCGCTGTACGTCAGCGGCGACGAACCCGCCGCCGTCCACCGCGAGCTCGCCGCCGCGATGGACCTCGCCCTGGACCGTATCCACGCCTTCCAGCGGGCCGCGCGCACCGAGGGCGCGACCGAGCGCCCCCGTTGGCCGATGATCGTCCTGCGTACCCCCAAGGGCTGGACCGGGCCGGCGGAGGTCGACGGGCTGCCCGTTGAGGGAACCTGGCGCGCCCACCAGGTCCCGCTGCCCGGAGTCCGTGACAACCCGGAGCACCTGCGCCAGCTGGAGGCGTGGATGCGTTCCTACGGGCCCGAAGAGCTCTTCGGCAACCTCGGGGCGCCCGAGCGCGCAGGTCCTCGACTGCGTGCCCGAGGGCGACATCCGGCTCGGAGCGACCCCGTACGCGAACGGCGGTCTGCTCCTGCGAGCCCTGCCGGTCCCGGCCCTCGACGACTACGCCGTGCCGGTCGAAAGGCCCGGCGCCACCGTCCACGAGCCCACCAACGTCCTGGGCGGACTGCTCGAAGGCGTCATGGCGGCCACGGCCGGGCGCCGGGACTTCCGGGTCGTCGGCCCCGACGAGACCGCGTCCAACCGGATCGACGCCCTCTACGAAGCCACCGGCAAGGCGTGGCAGGCGCAGGTCCTCCCGGTCGACGAACACCTGGCCCGCGACGGCCGCGTCATGGAAGTGCTCTCCGAACACCTCTGCCAGGGCTGGCTGGAGGGCTACCTCCTGACCGGACGCCACGGACTGTTCTCGTGTTACGAGGCGTTCGCCCACATCGTCGACTCGATGGTCAACCAGCACATCAAATGGCTGCGCACCTCGCGGCGGCTTGCCTGGCGCCGGCCCATCGCCTCACTGAACTATCTGCTCACCTCACACGTATGGCGGCAGGACCACAACGGTTTCTCCCACCAGGACCCCGGCTTCGTCGACCACATCCTCAACAAGAGCCCCGAGGTCGTCCGCGTCTATCTGCCGCCGGACACCAACACCCTGCTGTCCATCGCCGACCACGTCCTGCGCAGCAGGGACTACGTCAACGTGATCGTGGCGGGCAAGCAGCCGGGCTTCGACTGGCTGACCCTCGACGAGGCCCGCGCCCACTGCGCACGCGGGGCCGGGGCCTGGGCGTGGGCCGGTACGGAGGACGGCAGCCGGGAACCCGATGCGGTGCTCGCCTGCGCCGGTGACGTACCCACCCTGGAAACACTGGCCGCGGCGAGCCTGCTCCGCAGGCACCTGCCGGAACTGGCCGTGCGGGTGGTCAACGTCGTCGACATGACGCGGCTGCTGCCGCATGGGGAGCATCCGCACGGGATGCCCGACTCCGAGTACGACGCCCTGTTCACCACCGACAAGCCCGTGATCTTCGCGTACCACGGCTATCCGTGGCTGATCCACCGGCTGGCGTACCGCCGCACCGGCCATGCCCATCTGCATGTACGGGGTTACAAGGAGGAGGGCACGACCACCACGCCGTTCGACATGGTGGTCCGCAATGGCCTCGACCGCTTCCGGCTGGTCATGGACGTCATCGACCGGGTGCCCGGCCTCGGGGTCCGTGCCGTCGCCGTACGCCAGGCGATGGCGGATGCGCGCACCCGCCACCACGCCTGGATTCGCGAACACGGCACGGACCTGCCGGAGGTCGCGGACTGGACCTGGGACGGCTGACATCGTCCCGGGTCTGTGGCCGGTGCTTCTTTCGGGGCGGGCCGGCCGGTCAGTGCACGGTCACATGCACGACGGGCGAGAAGTGGGGCCTGCTTCTTGCTCCCCTCACTCCGCGCTCCCTCGTTCCTCGCGCTCAGTACCGCAGCGCCGCCGCGATCCGGCCGTACGCGGAGAGGGAGTCATCGGCGAGGAACACCACTTCGGCACCGCTGTCCAGGGCCGCCTCGATGAGCTCGTCGACGATGTCCTCGCGGACCTGGCCGTCCGCCGTCCGGGTGGCACCGGGGCTCACCGGCTCAAGGTGCCCGTCGGTGACCTCGACGGTCTGCTGGAAATGCTCCTCCACCGCTACCAGCCCGGCCCTGCCCTCCCGTACCGCGGTCCAGACCTCGTCGAGACCCCCCGTGAAGGAGTGGCTGCCGCGAGCGGTGTCGAGCCTGCTCTCGATCTCCTCCGCGGTCCGCTTCCGGTGGCTGTCGAGTGCCGGGCGCAGCTCCTTGAGGAGTTCGGCCGGTGTGGTGTCGGCGGGCGCGCCCTTGGCGACCCGGCCGACCGCGGACCTGGACGCCTCGCCCGCTTCGTCCAGCAGGGCGAGTGCGGGGGCGAGCCCGACCAGATACAGCGGGCGGGGATCAGTGGCCAGCAACGTGCGCAGATGCTCGTTCACGGTGCGCAGGAACTGGCGGGTGTCCTCGTTGCTGAACGTGCTGGGCGTATCGCCGATCCGCTCCTCGCGCTGCGGGTTCGGCGCCTCGTGCGGAGCGGTCAGCGGGAATCCGGACTGCTTCTCCTGGTGTACGGCGTCCGTCGTGCCGCTCCAGAGCGTGGCGTTCTCGGCGGACACGGTCAGCGCCCAGAACGGCGTCGCCCGGGCCTTGGCGGCGACCAGGTTCCGGGTGAGGAAGGTGTCGCTGAGGACCACACGCTCGGGCGCGGTACGGGGCAGCTGCCAGATCTGGTACTCGTCGGCCGTGGCGAGGACGACGAGTGCGTCCAGGGCCCGGCGCGGGTCCACCTCGGCGACCGCCCGGTCCAGCTGCTCCCTGACGGCGGTCCGGACCTCGCGCGTCACGTCCGGGTCCGCCTCCAGTCGGTTCGACGCCTCCGCCACCAGGTTGCGCAGCCGTACGGCGTCCTGGGCGTTGTGGGGCGCGCGGCGGTGCGTCGGCATTGTCAGGGACAGGGCCGGATAGGGCCTCGTCGCCCGCAGGTCCTGCAACAGGCCGGCGGTCAGGGCGTCCGTGTCCATCGTTCCCTCCCAGGGCTTTGTGGCGGGTGATTCAACGAGTCAATTCATATCGGTTGATCCTAATATGGGCGAGTTGGTCGTTTGATGACTCGGAGGTAGATGAGATGTCCACGCTGACCGTGTGGAAGTTCCAGTCGGCGGACGCCGCGGAGAACGTCGAGACGACGCTGAAGTCACTCCAGAAGGAGGGGCTGATCAAGATCCTGGACGCCGCCGTGGTGAGCTGGCCGACGGACCGGCCGAAGCCCAGGACGAAGCAGTTGCACAACCTCGTGGGTGCCGGTGCGCTGAGCGGGACGTTCTGGGGAATGCTCTTCGGGCTGATCTTCCTGATGCCCCTCCTCGGCGCGGCCATCGGTGCCGCGGCCGGTGCGCTGGGCGG
Organism: Streptomyces sp. NPDC057136; assembly: GCF_042670885.1. Lineage (NCBI taxonomy): Bacteria > Bacillati > Actinomycetota > Actinomycetes > Kitasatosporales > Streptomycetaceae > Streptomyces > Streptomyces sp. NPDC057136. The sequence goes on along the minus strand of NZ_JBHUUV010000015.1, from coordinate 83,235 downwards.
CAAGCTCGCCGATATCGGCATCGACGACGAGTTCATCGCGGAGGTCAAACAGCAGGTGACCCCCGGTACTTCGGCGCTCTTCCTGCTCACCAGGGACGAGGTGCCCGACCGGATCAGCGACTCGCTCCCCGGGGGCGGCGCCGAACTGCTCCACAGCAACCTGGACACCGTGCGCGAGGCCAAGCTCCGCGACATCTTCGGTGACGACGCGGAATGAATCCCTCCCCGCTCACCCCCTGTACCGAAGACGGAGCATCCGTGAAACCGAACCGAACCCGAGCCACCCGCCTCCTGATCCCCGCCGTACTCACCGGGGTGATCGTCGCCGGGACCGCCGCCTGCGACAGCGACACCACCTCCGAGGGCACGTCCAGCAACGTCCGGACGCTCACCCCCGAGCCGTCCGCTTCCCCCTCCGCCTCGGCGACCCCGCGTACCCAGCGCAGTCATGAGGCGTCAGTCTCCGCCGACCTCGAACGGGTCAAGGCCGAGGCGACCAAGGTCCTCGAAGGCGCCGACGGCCGGGGCAACGCCGTCAAGGACGTGTCGGTGACCGGCCGGCCAGTCACCGAGGGCGAGGACTTCCGCAGCGCTCTGGTCCGGGTCACCAACTCCACCGAGAAGAAAGCCTTCTACGCCGTGCGCGTCGAGTTCGTCGACGCCGACGGTGAGGTCCTCGACTCCGTCGTCCTCGGCTTCGAGGACGCACCGCCCGGCCGCACCGTCAACAAGCAGGCCAACAGCCGCAAGGCCGCGGGCGTCACGACGTTCCCCCGGATCGCCCAGGCCGAGCGCGGCTGAGGGCCGGCCCGGGTGAGTGCCGCCGACGCGGTGACCGACGTACTGGGAGAACTGCACAGCCGGTTCGCCGGGGTCCGGGAGGGCCGTCCCGCCGACTACATCCCCCAACTCGCCCAGGCCGACCCGGACGCCTTCGGGCTCGCCCTCGTCAGCATGGACGGTCATCGCTACAGCGCCGGTGAAGCGGACGTCCCCTTCAGCCTGCAGTCCGTATCCAAACCCTTCGTCTACGCGCTGGCCCTGTCCGACCTCGGCCTGGACGAGGTGGGCCGCTGGGTGAACGCCGAACCCAGCGGAGAGGCGTTCAACGCCATCAGCCTGGAGCGGGGCACCGGCCGGCCCGCCAATGCCATGGTCAACGCGGGCGCCATCGTCACCACCGCGCTGATTCCCGGCACCCCGGGCGCCGCGGCGTTCGAACGAATCCTGGCGTTCCTCGGCCGGTTCGCCGGACGGGAGTTGGAGGTGGACGAGGAGGTGTACGTCTCCGAGGCCGCGACCGGGGACCGGAACCGGGCCCTCGCCTATCTGATCCGCAGCGCCGGAACGCTGCCCTTCGACCCGGTGACGGCGGTGGAGACGTACTTCAGACAGTGCGCGGTACGGGCCACCGCCGTCGATCTCGCCACGATGGCGGCGACCCTCGCCCACGGCGGCGTCAACCCGGTCACCGGCGAGAGCGTTGTCACGGCGGCCGTCGCGGCCCAGGTCCTCGCGGTGATGGCCACCTGCGGGATGTACAACGCGTCCGGTGACTGGCTGCTCCGCGTCGGACTGCCGGCCAAGAGCGGCGTGTCGGGCGGTTTGATCGCCGCCGGACCGGCGCGTTTCGGACTCGCCGCGTACAGTCCGCCGCTGGACGCGACCGGCACCTCCGTGCGCGGACACGCGGCGCTCGTCGCACTCTCGCAGCGGTTCGGGCTCCACCTCATGAACAATCCGGCGCTCCCCGGATCGACCGTCACGCTCGCCACCACCGCCGACGACCTGCCCACCGCACCCGCCCGGGGACCCGAGCGCGCCCTGCGTGAACGGGTCGGCGTCGTCGCCGCGCAGGGCGCACTCGACTTCACCGCCGCGGAACGGGTGCTGTTCGCGCTGGACGAGCCGGGCCCGGACCGGACCGGATCGGTCGTGCTCGACCTGCGCGAGGTGACCAACATCGACAGCGTGGCCCTCGCCATGCTGCACGCGGGCCTGGCCCGGCTGGCGCACGACGGCCGCCGCGCGGCCGTCGTCGACCCGGTGGGCCGCCTCGGACCGCCCGGTCTCACCCGGGAGCGCACCGGCCAGGACCTGCCGCGCTTCGCCTCCCGCGAGGAGGCCGTCGAACGGTGCGCGCGCGTCCTCGCGGAACGCGACTGAGCCGCCGCGGCGGGCCGCCGGCCCCGTACCGGAACCGGCGGCCGTGCTCGGCTACCAGATGGCCTCGACCCACTCGGGGTGGTCTATGAACGGGTTCCGGTTGTGCTGGTACCGGTCGAAGATGACGTCGTTGCGGCGCTGCTCGAAGCTGTCCGGCGGGTCTTCCTGACTCCACTGCTTCAGTACGGAGAGCCTGCCGATGTACGGGGCCGAGCCGTTGTTCACGTTCTCGTTCGGTTCGAGGTCCGCGAAGGAGTCGTCGCCCTCGTAGCGCACCGCCATGTAGAGGATCATGCGGGCGACATCGCCCTTGACGGCGTCACGCGGCTCGAAGGAGTCGCTGTCGGTGTAGTTGCCCGGCGCCTCGCCCAGTTGGCTGCCGCCGTTGTCGAAGTCCTTGTTGCCGCGGGTGGAGTTGACCGAGACGTCCTCCGGGCGCAGATGGTGGATGTCGGTGCCGGGGCCGGTCGCGGTGCCGAAGTCACCGTGCGACTTGGCCCAGACGTGCTCACGGTTCCACTGGTCGGCGTCGCCGCCGTTCTCGTTCTTCGACTGCGAGCGGCCGGTGTAGAGGAGGATCACGTTCGAGGAGTTGGCGGGGTCCTCGTCGGTGTCCTTGAGCGCGTCCCAGACCTGGCTGTAGCTGAGCCTGGTCTGGTCGCTGATGATGGTGTGCAGGGCGGACTCGAGTGCGGCGCCGGTCTTGCCGAGGGCGGCCTGGTAGTACGTGTCGTCGAGGGCGGCGGAGGCTGTGGGGGCCGTCGGAGCCGGCGCGGCGGCCGCGGTACCGGCGAGCACCGCGACCGAGGCTATGGCGGCCAGTAGCGGACGCGCGTAGATACGGGGACGAACGGACATGTGGGGTGTCCTCTCCGGAAACGGGGGCACCGCGAATCCGCTTCTGTGGGGCGCGGTCGCGGTGGTCGTGCGAAGGCTGTTCAGGCGGGAGCCTTCCACACGCACCGTGACCCATGTGTGAACGCTGCGTACCCATCATGTGCAGGTCAAGTGGCGATCCGGGGTGCGGCCCAGCAACCCGTCCCGGACGCCCCTTCCCGGGCCCGGAAGGCCCCGTACGGGCGGGCTCCAGGGCTTCGGATGCGGTGACGCCCTTGCGGCGCGAGAATTGCCGCAAGGACGAGGAGGCGGCATGAGCGAAGAGCCCGAATCCGTATCTGTGACCGTGCCGGAGGTGCGGGGGGTGACTCCCGACCGTCTGCTGCACAGCGGGGGGAGCGACCATCCGAGCGCCGAGGATCTGGTCCTCGCCTCCGGGCGGGACCTCACTCCCGCGAATCTGAAGTGGGCGGAAGGCAGGATCGCCGCGGAGGGCCGGTCGGCGATGGACAAGCGGCTTCCGTAGACGGCGTCCCGCGGGGCCCGGCGGACGGGATGCGTGCCGGGTCCCGGCGGACGGAGAGGCCGCCGTGGGCGGGGATTGTGTGGGGCACTCCCCGGTCACTCGGTTAGCCTGAGTGCACAATGAATCGTTTGACGACGTCACAGGGCGGATTCGACCTCGCCCGCTTCCCCGAGAATCCCCGCGACCCGTTCCGTGCGTGGGACGCCGCCGATGAGTACCTGCTGCGGCAGCTGGAGGGGATCGATGACGCCGCGCCGGTCGATCTGTCCGGCACCGTTGTGGTGGTGGGCGACCGCTGGGGCGCCCTGACCACCGTGCTCGCGGACCACGCCCCCGTACAGATCACCGACTCGTACCTCGCGCAGCGGGCCACCCTGGCGAACCTCGCCCGGAACGGCGCCGATGCGGACTCCGTACGGCTGCTGTCGGCCCTCGACGCGCCGCCCGAGCGGATCGATGTCCTGCTGGTGCGGGTGCCCAAGAGCCTCGCGCTCCTGGAGGACCAGCTGCACCGCCTGGCGCCCGCCGTCCATGCCGGCACCGTCGTCATGGCGACCGGCATGGTCAAGGAGATCCACACCTCAACCCTCAAGCTCTTCGAGCGGATCATCGGGCCGACCCGTACCTCCCTCGCGGTGAAGAAGGCCCGGCTGATCTTCTGCACCCCGGACCCGGAACTGACCCGTACGCCCAGCCCCTGGCCGTACCGTTACGACCTGCCCGGCGACGTCGGGATCACCTCCGGCCGCACCGTCACCAACCACGCCGGCATCTTCTGCGCCGAGCGGCTCGACGTCGGCACCCGCTTCCTGCTGAACCACCTGCCCACGCGGACGGGCCCGGACCGGGTCGTCGACCTGGGCTGCGGAAACGGTGTCCTCGGCACGGCGGCCGCCCTGGCCAACCCGGAGGCCATGGTCACCTTCGTCGACGAGTCGTATCTGGCGGTCGCCTCCGCCGCGGCGACCTTCCGGGACAACGCCGGTCCGGACGCCAAGGCGGACTTCGTCGTCGGCGACGGACTGACCGACGTGGAGCGGGGGAGCGCGGACCTCGTCCTCAACAATCCGCCGTTCCACTCCCACCAGGCGACCACCGACGCCACCGCCCGCAACATGTTCGTCGGAGCCCGTACCGCGCTGCGGCAGGGCGGCGAGCTGTGGGTCGTCGGCAACCGGCACCTCAGCTACCACGTCCTGCTGCGCCGGATCTTCGGCAACTGCACCACCATCGCGGGGGACCCGAAGTTCGTCGTCCTGCGCGCCGTCAAGCGCTGACAGCCGTCGGGCTCCACGGCCCTTCCGGATTCTTGCAACACGTTCTACTGTGTGCGCCGCCGCACACGGGCGACGCGACCGCGAGACACCTGGAGGGGCCGTGCACCTCGAATACACGCCTGAGCAGCAGCGGTTGCGCGCCGAGCTGCGCACCTACTTCGCCGCGCTGGTGCCCGACGACGCGTACGCGCGCTACGCCGAGCCCGCCGCCCAGAAGCGCTTCTACCGTGAGACGGTCCGCCGACTGGGCACCGACGGGTGGCTCGGTGTCGGCTGGCCCAAGGAGTACGGCGGACGCGGGCTCTCCCCGATGGAACAGTTCATCTTCTTCGACGAGGCGGCCCAGGCGGGCATACCCCTGCCGCTGATGGCCCTCAACACAGTCGGCCCCACGATCATGCAGTTCGGCACCGACGAACAGAAGACGGACTTCCTGCCGAAGATCCTCGCGGGCGAGATCGACTTCGCGATCGGCTACAGCGAACCCGAGGCGGGCACCGACTTGGCGGCCCTCAGAACACGGGCCGTGCGCGACGGGGACGAGTACGTCGTCGACGGGCAGAAGATCTGGACCACCAACGGCGACACCGCCGACTGGGTATGGCTCGCCGCGCGCACCGATCCGGACGCCCCGCCCCACAAGGGCATCACGATGCTGCTCGTGCCGACGAGCGACCCCGGCTACTCCTGCACGGTGATCAACACCCTGGCCTCGCACGACACCACCGCCAGCTACTACGAGAACATCCGCGTCCCCGTTTCCCACCGCGTCGGCGAGGAGAACAAGGGCTGGCGGCTCATCACCAACCAGCTCAACCACGAACGCGTGACGCTGGCCGCCCACGGCACTATGGCGGTACGCGCGCTCCACAACGTCCAGCGCTGGGCCGCGGAGACGAAGCTGACGGACGGCCGCCGGGTCATCGACCTCGGCTGGGTCCGCTCCCGGCTGGCCCGCACGCACACCCGCCTCGACGCCATGAAGCTCCTCAACTGGCAGATGGTGTCGGCACTCCAGCACTCCACCCTCACCCCGCACGACGCATCGGCCGTCAAGGTCTACGGCTCCGAGGCGCGCCGGGACGCCTACGCCTGGCTCATGGAGATCGTCGGCTCGGCGGGCCCGCTCAAGGAGGGCTCCGCGGGCGCGGTCCTGCACGGGGAACTCGAACGCGGCTACCGGTCGGCCGTCATCTTCACCTTCGGCGGCGGCAACAACGAGATCCAGCGAGAGACCATCTCCTGGATCGGTTTGGGGATGCCACGGGTCAGGCGGTGAACGGGTGGGTTCGCAGCACGTGCTCTCTCCGAGCTGCACCCCCTGCCTCCGAAGTGGCCGTCCAGTCGCCCCCATCTGGCCGGGCGGCTTCGTCCCGTACGACGTCGACGTGCTCAAGGTGGGCGGAGTACATGAAGGAGATGCTCGAAGAGTTCAACGAGCAGGGTGATGAGGATCCCGAGCACTGGACGTGAGGGCAACGAGGTCACCGCAGTCCGCTGGAAGGATCTGGGGGAGATGATCAGGCTGATGGCTGAGTCCCGGGACTGCTTCGAAGATCTCGGCTGCGCATCGGCAGCGGAGACAACCGGCTTGTCCGGCGCCGGCCTGACCTGACATCAGCACCGCCTCGGCCGCCAGTAACAGGACGGCAGCTGCGGCTAGTTGAGAACGTCTGTGTTTCGACCGGGGCCTGCGCCAAAGAGGTCGTTCTCACGGTGGCGGACAACGGTGTCGGGAACGCCCCTCGATGTGCCCGCGAAGTCACGTACGACACCCTGGCCCCCGTGGCGGCGGGGACCGAACGCGTAGTCCGGGATACCTTCTGCTGTCGTGCGCCCGGCGTCGGCCCGGGTCCAGCGGGTGATTTCCTCCTGTACGTCCGGGGCCGCCGCTTCCTCGTGCTCGGCGTCCTCCACCAGCTCGAGCACGGGCCCCCACCTGCCAGGGGCTCAAGAAGGCCAGGCGGCTTCCCTCGGCCACAGCGGCGCCCTTGAGCCCGTCGAGCACCTCCGGTGGGACGGCCTCGTCGGTGAACGGGTTCCTGTTCGTGTGCCGCCTGGGTATCGCTGTGTACAGGCCGTCCAGGTCCTTGCCACCAGTGGGCGGTCGCACGAAAGCGACCCCGGCGAGCAGCTCGGGATCGGCCGCGTCGGGCAGCACGGAGATACGCGCCTCCCAACCGCCGTGTGCGGCGGCGACGCGAAGGTTGAACAAGGCGGCGCCACAACCGAGATGCAGGCCCCGGTTGTGCGGGTCGGCCGCAGGCAGAAGGCGAGTGAGGTCCATACGCAGGCGCAGGACGCCATCGCTTCGCACGTAGTGGAACCGCCACGGCTGGGCGTTGTGCATCTAGGGGGCGGCGGTGGCGCCCGCGACGAGAGCCGCCACGGCTGCCGGGTCAAGTGTCTGAGCGGTCACGAGAACCTCCCTGCGCTTGCGGGGTATCCGGGGGTGATCAGCCATGAGGAATATGCGGACCCACCGGAACCCGTCCGACGCGGCGCCCGACGATCACCAGAGCCGCGTCGACGGATGCGTACACGAGCTGCGAGCCGGCCACGCCGACCCGAACGGCCCTTCACGGTGTGCGGCGAGGCAGAGAATCGGAGGACTCCGTGCCGAGAGCGAGTGCCTTTTCGTGTCACGCGTCGTGACGTCTCCAGCTGGGTCCCACCCACTGCCACTCGCGCTCCCACTCCGCCATTCGACGGCGACCGGCCACTCGCCGCACGGTAAGACCGGCGGCAGCAGCCGCTCCCACCCCTGCGGCCGTGGTGTAAGCACCGATGGCCACTGCTCCCGCCACGATCTGCTCATGACTGAGCGGAGGTTCCGTGACACGGCCTCGGCTGTCCAGCCACACGTGGGTGCGCTCCCCGCGTTCCAGGCCCGCGGGGACCTGTGCGACGCCTCGGGCGGGGGTTCCCTCCGGTGCGGTCCAGCGGACCAGCGCTCGTACGGTGTCACCGCGCCCCGTTTCCCCCACTGAGATATCGGCCGGGGGAGATCGGCGTACGACCACGGCAGGGACCTGCCGCCGAGAGGATTCCTGGTCGGTGGCGACAACCAGGTCGTGTGCGTAGGCGGACCGGGCCGCGTACGCACCGGCCGTCGGAGCGCCCAGGCTCAGCACGGCGGCGAGAGCCAGGAGCGCCCACGCTTCGAGTATGTCGACACGTCGGCGCAACGGGTGGTCACGCCACTGCCGCTTCCAGACGGGCGCAAGCACGGCGGCTCACGGCCTCTGCGCCCCGACAGCCAGCCCGTCGGCGATCTCAGTGGCCCACGCGGAGATTCTGTCCATGTCGCGGTAGTCACCGCCTCGCCCCTGCTCAAGGATCATCCGGGCGATGCGGCCCCGAGCGCCGGCTTCGAGCCTTCCACCGAAGGTGACATGCTCGCGCGCCTGTGTCCGACGCTGCGCACGGCGGGCGCCGGGGACCGGCGGGAGGTCTCTTTCGGATGCCGATGGGTCGAGGGGGCCGCTGCTGAAGAGCCAGACCGGCCGCTCGGCAAGGGCTTGTCGGTGCTGTCGGGTGAAGCGTGACGCATCCCGGTGCCAGCGCCCCGTGTAGAGGGCGCCGCCGAGCACAACGGCGTCGTAGGGAGCGACGTCCCCGACCTCGGCAGCAGGCCGGACATCGGTCTCCAGGCCCGAGTCGCGCAGGACCGACGCGATAACGCGGGCTATTTCCGCTGTGGAGCCATTCCTGGTCCCATACGCGACCAGCACGGTGCGGGACACCGTTCCCACCGCCTTCCGCGATTGCCGTGAGCCCACCGCGGGATCCGTCCGACCGGTGCGGGCTTCTCTCACCAGGCTGCATCCCGGGCACTCAGGCTGCATCCCGGGTACGAGCGGCTCCAGGGCCGGTGAGCCCAGGAACGCGGGCTGAATGGCCCACCTCCTCGTCCGGGCGCTTCGGAATAGGGCCGTCCGGCCCCGGTCGTTGGACCCGCGTGACGGGCACCATGAAGAGGGGCCGGTCCGGCGGACGATCCCGGCGGAGACGGAGTGTGTGATGTCGGAAAGCATCGAGGGCTCCACGGAGAAGACGCCGGTCAGGGTCCTTCTCCTCGACGATCACGAAATGGTGCGGCGCGGTGTGCACGACCTGCCGGACGCGGAGCGGGACCTGACCGTCGGACGCCGAGCAGCCGCGTATGGAGGGCCGAGCACTTCTCGTACTCATGACCACGACCCTCCACACCGACCCCGGCCCGTCCGGTCTCCCGCTCGCCTGACCGGCGTGCGCGCCAGGCGCCCCGTACCCGGCCTCAGCCCTGCAGCGACTTGTTCGCCGCAGCCAGCGCCTTGCCGTGCCGGTCCCGCGCGCCGGTCAGCTCGTTCCTGTGCTCGGCGAGCTGCTTGTTCTGGATGGCGGAGTCCTCCTTGAACCAGATCGCCACGAGGCCGGTCTCCTCCTTGCAGTCGATCTCCGCGACGGCGACGGTGATCTCCTCCTTCGACGCCCCGCCCTCGGCGTGCGGAACGATGTTGGCGGCCTCGTACGGAGTGGCGACGTCGTAGCCCTTGGTCTTCATGCACTGCGACCAGGCAGAGGTCGCCTGTTTCACCGCGGGAGTTTCCATCGACTGCGTGAGGCTCTGGCCGTTCAGCTCGGAGACGAGCTGGAAGTCGATGGTGGACTGGCCGATCCGGTCGTCGCTCCAGCCCACACAGCCGCCCCTGTGGATGGCCTTGCCCTTGTAGGTGTCAGGGGCGGGTTTCGCGACAGGCACGTCGCCACCGCCGGTCTTGTTCGGCTTGCCGTGCCCGGTCAGCACCCCGACCTGTTCTTCGGTCAGGTCGGGCATCCTCTGCCGGATCTGATGGGTCAGGGCATCGGACAGCCCGTAGCCGTACTGGGCAGCGGCGTCGCGGTCGGTGAGGCCGTACCGGCGCTCCATGTTGGCGTCGTTGTCGTTCGGCGGGGGCGTGCCACCGGCCACCGGAAGCTGTATGTCAAAGCCGTAGTCGGCCATGCACTTTTCCTGGAGCCTGCGGGTTGCCGTGTCGAGGGTGACGGTGTCCTCGTAGGACTGCATGTAGTCCTCCAGGGGGAGCGAGAGCCCCTTGGCCAGGCCGCGCTCGGGAGTGGCTTTGGGCCAGTTGGCCTTGTCCACGATCGGCTTGTTCTCCGCGACCGGCTCGGCCGCGCCGCTCTGGGCGTCGCCACTGCTTGCTCCGCAGGCGGTGATCAGGCTGACTGCCGCGGCCGTGACAGCGGCGGCGGCGGATCGCTTGGTCCAGTTCATCGGTAGCTCCTTGGGATTCGGTCAGGCGAAGTGCTGGGAGGCGTTGTTGTTCTTCAGCGCCGAGATGAGGTTGGTCAGGACGCAGTCGCCGTAGGGCTCCCGATGGGCGAAGTACTGGGAGGTGCCGCCGTAGCCGGAGTTGTAGTACACGCGGTAGTTGTCGACGCCGCAGTTCTGCACGGAGGCGGCGTTGTTCTTCATGTACTCCCACGCACCGTTGCCGTTGCCGTTGAAGACGTAGCGGTACGTCGTCAGGGTCGAGCCCTGGTACTGGCTGGTCCCGTAGTAGTCGGAGACGTTCCCGTAGAACATGGACCAACTGGTGACGTAGTAGCCATCCTGGATGGCGTACTCCTTGGAGTTGTACAGCAGCCACAGGTCGCCCGAGGAGCAGGTGATCCACGGAACACTGCAGTTGCTCGTGGTCGTGTAGGTGGCGGCGTGAGCCGGCGTGGCGCTGATCAGCAGCGCGACACTGGCGGCGATCGCGGTAGCGGCCGCGCTGATCCTGGTGCGCACCGAGGTGTTCTTCATGCTGCGCATACCCTTCCTCCATCTTGTGATCATGACTGGACCGGGATCTTTCCTACCGCTGAGGGAGGCCGCGGGCGGCCCTTCGAAAGCCGTCCGAGCCGGCTGACTTGGCGGTAGTTGCCCGTGCTGGGCGGCAAGTGCCGCTCGAGTTACGGGAGTGCGGTGAACCATGCATGCCTGGGCCGTCTTGTCGTCTTGTGATGACGTGAAGGAGGCGGATGCCATGGCCGAGATGCAGACGTACAGACCGATGGGGTGTGTGCCGTTGCCCTGATGGGCCGGGAGTCAGCCGGTTCCCTCCGCGGGTGCCGATGGCTGCGGCGTGGGGTGATCGCTGGTGCAGGTGCTGCGTCCGTGGGTTTCGGACTCTTCCGGCTGTTCCGGGTCGGTTGGTTCAGGCGTGGTGGGCATGGCCGCGCTTTCGGTCGAAGCGAGTTCGCCTGGGTTATACACCATCCGAATCGGCGCATGCCAGGGTGTGGAAGAAGTGGGTGAATTGGGGCACCCATTGTCTTCGGGTTGGCCTTCGGGTTTCACGTCGAGGGAGTCAAATATCCGAATTGTGAATTCCCTTGACTGGGGTTCGAACAATCCGTTAGGAAGCGTCCGACGTTGTTCGACACGTCTCCGGCGAGGTCACCATTGCCATGTGCAGGAGGTGGTCCGGTCGGCATGTCCGGAGTCGAGCCCGGTCGGGTCGGTATTCAGCGCGCCCGGCAGGGGCTCCTCGGCGGCCACCTCGACTCGTATGAGAGGAACTGGTGCAAGTGACAGGCGACGATGGATGGGCCGCTGCCGAACGGCAATTTCCTGTGGGATTGCAAGTGACGGGGACCGTCGACCGCGTTACAGGCTGGGGCGGTCGGACATTCGGACCATTCGGGCTCCTCGGAGCGAATGGCGAGGGCGAGGGCGAGGGAAAGGGCAAGGGCAAGGGCCTCGTCAAGGGGGGTTTTCCTTCATCGAGGAGGAGTGCTACTGGCTGGACGACACCTCGCAGGACACGTCGACCTGGCCTGTGATGGCGCGAGGAAATCTGCTGGAGCCTTTCCAGCGTTTCGACATGACCGCATCGGAATTCATTTACCGCGTGCTCAAGGAAGCCGACTTCTCCGGATTCGGTGTCGCGGCGGCGATCGAGACGCCCTTCTATCGGGCCTACTGAGCCGCCGGGCCGGGAAAACATGGCGGCCGGCGTGAGTGCCGGGTCACTATGGACGGGTGTCAATGACCCGGACGCTGTGATTCCGTCTCCCCGGTACGCGCGATGCGCCGTACCATGGCCCATCCGCCGAGCGGAAGGTGCGAGCCGATGAAGGACGCGGACCCGGGGCTCTTCGGCCCCGAATCGGTCACCTGGCAGATGCACGGCGACCCGATGATGTGGGTCGCCGGAGTGCGCGCCCTCTACCTCCAGGCACTCCATCCGCGCGCCGTGCGCGGAGTCATCCAGAATTCGGACTTCCGCAAGGACGCCTGGGGCCGGCTCATGCGCACGGCAAGCTTCGTCGGCACCATCACCTACGGCACCACCGAGGCCGCCGAGAAGGCAGGCGCCCGGGTCCGCAGGATTCACCGCATGCTCAAGGCGACGGACCCGGCGACCGGCGAGGTCTACGGCGTCGACGAACCCGGACTGCTCCTGTGGGTGCACTGCGCCGAGGTCGACTCCTACGTCCAGGTCCAGCGCCGGTCCGGCTTCCCGCTCACCGACGCCCAGGCCGACCGCTACGTCGCCGAACAGTGCGAGGGCGCACGCCTCGTCGGGCTCGACCCCGCCGACGTCCCTGCCACCACCGCGCAGCTCGCCGCCTACTTCGAACGGGCAAGGCCCGAACTCGCCGCCGGAGCCGAGGCTTCCGAGGTCGACGACTTCCTGCGCAGTCCGCCGGTCCATGCCCTGCTGGTCCCGGCGCGCGCACTGCTGTGGCGGCGCGTGGCGGCACTCGCCTACCAGTCACTGCCCCCGTACGCCCACGAGTTGTACGGCAGACCGGCGCCCTCCCCGCACACCGTCGACCGCCGCCTGCGGGCCACCGGAACCCTGCTGCGCTGCGTTCCCGCCCGGCTGCGCTGGCAACTGCCGCCCCAGCACATTCTGAAAGCCATGGCCCGGCTCGGTCCGGACAGCCGCCCCGCCCCGTACAAACTCCGCAGACAGGCCGCCATACTGGACGGGCCGGGGAGGGCACAGGGGTAGGCGAAGCGACGGGGGCGACAGCACACGATGGCGGAGACCAGGCTGATCCAGAGCCGGTACCGGCTGCTCGATGTCATCGGGCGCGGGGGCATGGGCGAGGTGTGGCGGGCCCGCGACGAATCGCTCGGCCGCCAGGTGGCCGTCAAATGCCTCAAACCCCTTGGCCCCCAGCACGACCAGTCCTTCACCCGGATTCTGCGGGAACGCTTCCGCCGCGAGGCCCGGGTGGCCGCCGCGCTCCAGCACCGCGGCGTCACCGTCGTCCATGACTTCGGTGAGCACGAAGGCGTCCTGTACCTCGTGATGGAGCTCCTCGACGGGCGTAACCTCAGCCAGCTCCTGGAGGACAACAAACAGCACCCGCTGCCTGTGCCGGACGTCGTCGACATCGCGGAGCAGGTCGCCGACGCCCTCGGCTACACCCATCAGCAGGGCATCGTGCACCGGGACCTCAAGCCCGCCAACATCATGCGTCTCGCCGACGGCACGGTGAAGATCTGCGACTTCGGCATAGCGCGGCTCGGCCACGACATCGGCTTCACCTCACGCCTCACCGGCACCGGCATCGCCATGGGCACCCCGCACTACATGTCGCCCGAGCAGATCAGCGGCGGCGACGTCGACCACCGCAGCGACCTGTACTCGCTGGGCTGTGTGCTGTACGAGATCGCCACCGGCGTACCTCCGTTCGACCTGGACGATGCCTGGGCCGTCCTCGTCGGACACCGGGACACCCAGCCCGAGTCGCTGCGCACCCATCGCGCGGAGCTCCCCGGCTTCTTCGACCGGGTGGTCCTCGACCTGCTGGCCAAGGCTCCGGGGGAACGCCCCACCGACGCGGGCGACCTGCGCCGCCGCATCATCCATGGACGGACCGGCGAACAGCCCCAGGCACCCGGTCACGTCCGCCTCGCACCGCCCGCCCTCGTCGAGCACCCCTCCACCCGCCCGCCGAGGCTCCCCTCCTGGACCCGCGACATGACGACGGGTCACAAGGCGACCGGCACGGTGGGGGCCGGCTTCCCGCTGCCCGACCACTCGGCGGGCCTGACCGGCGAGTGGACGACCGGCACCGACCTGCGCCCCCTCCCCGGCGGCTTCCCCGCCGTACGCGGCGAACGGCCAACCCCCTCGCCGGAACTGCTCTCCACCCTCGCCAACCGCCACAGCGCCGGCCTCAATCTGGGCCGCCTCGGCCACTGGGAGGAGGCCGGTGAGGTGCACCGCGCGGTCGCTGCCGAACGCGGACACGCGCTGGGCCCCGACCACCCCGACACGCTCTCCAGCCGTTACGAGGTCGGATTCACCCTCAGCCGCACCGGTCGCGCCGCCGACTCCCTGCGCGAGTTCGGCCGGGTCGCCGACGGCCGCGAACGCACCCTCGGCCCCGACCACCCGGAGACCCTGGCCGCCCGGCAGGAGACGGCGTACGTCCTGGGCCAGCTCGGCCGGCACTTCGAGGCCCACCAGGTGTACGCCGCCGTGCTCGCGTCCCGCGAACGCACCATGGGGCGCGACCACCCGGACACCCTGCGCTGCCGCCACAACCTCGCGTTCAACCTGAGCAGGCTCGGGCGCCTGGAGGACTCGTACGGCATGGCACGCGAGGTGGCGACCGCCCGTACCCGGCTGCTCGGCGCGACCCACCCCGACACGCTCGTCACCCTGTACGAAGTGGCGTACACCTTGGGCCGGCTGGGGCGCTGGGAGGAGGCCCTGCACACGTACAGCGAGGTCGCGCAGGCCCGCGCGCTGTCGCTGGGCCCCGACCATCCGGACACGCTCACGGCCCGTTACGAGGTCGGCATCAGCCTCGGCCGGCTGGGGCGCAGCGCGGAGGCGCTGGAGCTGTACCGCGAGCTCGTCGACGACCGCACCAGGGTCAGCGGCCCGGCCGACGCCGAAACCCTGCGCGCCCGCCACGGGCTCGGCGTCAATCTGGGAAGGATGGCCCGCTGGGAGGAGGCCCTCGTCGAATCACGCGACGTGTGCGCGATCCGTGAGCGGACCCTCGGCCCCGAGCACCCCGACACGCTCGTCAGCCGGCGCGAGGTCGCTGTCGGCCTCGGCTGGCTCGGCCGCTGGGCCGACGCCCTCACCGTCTACCGCCAGGTCGCAGAGGCCCGGACACGGATGCTCGGCGCCGACCACCCTGACGCGCTGGCCAGCCGCAACGACGAGGCGCACTGCCTGGAGCAGCTGGGCCGGGGCACCGAGGCCGTCGAGCTGTACCGGCAGGTCGCCGCCCTGCGCCGGCAGCGGGGAGCGCCGCCCCACTAGGGCCTCTCGTTTGGATCATGCCGGGCTCGCGGGGTGATCCGGCCTGATCCAAACGAAAGGCCCTAACGGCCCCCACCACCTCTGGTCAGGGCCGATCGTCCCGTGTTACGAAGGTGCATGCCCGAACAAGACGCGCCCGCGCAGCACCGCTACGACGCCGTGATCGTGGGCGGCGGCCACAACGGTCTGGTCGCCGCCGCCTATCTCGCCCGCGCCGGACAGTCCGTCCTCGTACTGGAACGCCTCGGGACCACCGGGGGAGCGGCCGTCTCGACGCGCCCCTTCGCAGGGGTCGACGCCCGCCTGTCCCGGTACTCGTACCTGGTCTCGCTGCTGCCCCGGAAGATCGTCCAGGATCTGGGCCTCGAATTCGCCGTACGCAAACGGACCGTCTCCTCGTACACGCCGGCCGTGCGGGACGGCCGGCCCACCGGGCTGCTCGTCGGCGGTGACGGCACCCGGGACTCCTTCGCCGCGCTCACCGGCGGGGACCGGGAGTACGAGGCGTGGCAGCGCTTCTACGCCATGACGGGCCGGCTCGCCGAGCGGGTGTTCCCGACGCTCACCGAACCGCTGCCATCCCGGGACGCGCTGCGGGCCCGTATCGACGATCCGGACGCCTGGCGGATGCTGTTCGAGGACCCCATCGGCGTCGCGGTGGAGGAGAACTTCACCGATGACCTCGTACGCGGAGTGGTGCTGACGGACGCGCTGATCGGCACGTTCGCCGACGCGCACGACCCGTCCCTGGTGCAGAACCGGTGCTTCCTCTACCACGTGATCGGTGGCGGCACGGGCGACTGGGACGTGCCGGTGGGCGGCATGGGCGCGCTGACCGAAGCCCTCGCCCGCGCCGCCCGGGAGGCGGGCGCCGAGATCCGGCCGCTGCACGAGGTGACCCGCATCGAGACCGACGGGACGCAGGCCGAGGTCACCGTCCGCTCGTCCGGCACGCAGCAGGTGATCGGGGCCCAGCGGGTCCTCGTCAACGCCTCACCGCAGGCACTCGCCGCGCTCCTCGGCGAGGAGCCGCCCGCCCCGGCCGAGGGTGCGCAGCTGAAGGTCAACATGCTGCTCACCCGGCTGCCGCGCCTGCGCGACCGCACCGTCGACCCGAGGCGCGCGTTCGCCGGAACGTTCCACATCGCCGAGGGGTACGGGCAGCTCGCGGACGCCTACCGGGACGCCGAGCAGGGGCGGCTGCCCGCCGCGCCGCCCTCCGAGATCTACTGCCACTCGCTGACCGACCCGTCGATCCTCGCCCCGGACCTGGCGGCCCGCGGCTACCAGACCCTCACGCTCTTCGGCCTGCACACCCCCGCCCGGCTCTTCACCGCCGACAACGACGCGGCACGGGCCGAGCTCCTCAAGGCCACCCTCGCCGAACTCGACGCCCACCTGGACGAGCCGATCGCCGACTGCCTTGCCCTCGACGAGAACGGGGCGCCCTGCATCGAGGCGAAGACCCCGCTCGACCTCGAACGGGACCTGCGGCTGCCCGGCGGTCACATCTTCCACCGGGACCTGGCCTTCCCCTACGCGACGGAATCAACCGGCCGCTGGGGAGTGGAGACCGCGCACGCCAATGTGCTGCTCTGCGGGGCGGGCGCGGTGCGCGGCGGCGGGGTCAGTGGGGTCCCCGGCCACAACGCCGCGATGGCGGCGCTGGGCCGGTGACCGCCGCCCACCGGACAGGAACCAGGTCACGGTCGGCGGCTCTGCCTGTGCAGGAGGACGGGCTCAAGGATTCTCACAGCTTCGCTACGGACACCGGCGTCGTCATCGGCCGTCAGTTCCCGCAGTTGCCGGACGAGTCGGCGCTCCCCTTCCTCGGTCATCCAGTGCGGGTCACAATCCACTGCCGCGCTGAGTTGGTCCAAGGTCCACATCTCTGCCGCACAGGAGAGGGCTGCCAGCACGGTACGCAGTCCTGGGGCATCCCCTCGCGCCAACAATGCTTCAGCGGTCTCCTGCGTCACCGCCGAGTCGTGAGCGTCCAGCAGCAGCCGGTGGAGGACTTCCGCCACCACCGCGAGTTCCACCGAAGCTGCAAGCCGCCGGCCGGCAGCGGCTCTCACGGACCACGAAGGCGAGTCCGCATCCTCCACTGCCGCAGCCATCTCTTGATCGGGACCGGTCGGTGTCATCTCCCCATCATGACAGGGCAACACCCCGCTGAGCTTGTGCTTTCTCCTGCTTGAGGCGGTGACCGGACGACCCGGTGGACCCTTCCGGTCACAGCCCTAGCGGCCGAACACGCCGCGCAGCGCCGCCATCTTGCGCGGCAGGTCGTACTCCGCGCCGCCCTCGTGCCCGTTGTACGCGAACACCTCGATCTCGGCGGGCCCCGCATAGCGGTGGTAGGCGGCGAACACGGTCGAGGACGGGCAGATCTTGTCCATCAGCCCCACCGAGAACCACGCCGGGGCGGTCGCCCGCGCCGCGAAGTTGACGCCGTCGAAATACGACAGGGTCTCCATCGCCTCCTCGACCCGGAAGCGGTGCCCCGAGAGCCAGCGGGCGACTTCCCAGTACGGTCCCGCGTCCGTGATCTGCGAGCCGCGCCGGAAGTGGCAGAGGAACGGCACGTCGGCAACGGCCGCCGCCACGTCGTCCCGGAGCCCGGCGACGGCGAGCACCAGCCCGCCGCCCTGGCTACCGCCGAGGACCGCGACCCGTGAGGCGTCGACGGCCTCATGGGCCTTCGCCGCGTCCACGGCCCGTACCGCGTCGGTGATGAGCCGACGGTAGTAGTGCTGGTACGGGTCCTCGATTCCCCGGGTGAGGAAGCCGGGGGAGGACGAACCGTGTCCTTCGGGATGGATGTCGGGGGTGTCCGCGGTGTTCTTTCCGCCGCCGCCCTGGCCCCGGTTGTCCATGACCAGGTGGGCGTACCCCAGCGCGCTCCACGTCAGCCACGAGTACGGGATGCCACGGCCACCGTTGTAGCCGATGTACTGCACGACGGCGGGCAGCGGGCCCGAGCGCGTGCGCGGCAGCATCAGCCAGGCCTTCACCGGCTGGCCGCCCCAGCCTCGGAACGTCACGTCGAAGACTTCGACGGTCGCGAATCCCGCGTCGTACGGGACGAACTCGGCGTCCAGGTCGTGCCGGGCCGTCTCGGTGAGGGTCTTCTCCCAGAAGGCGTCGAAGTCGGCCGGTTCCTCGGGCTCCGGCCGGTAGTCGCGCAGCCGGTCCAGGGGCATGTCGAACAGCAAGTGTCTAGCTCCTCTTCAGGGTGAGGTTGAGTGTCGCACCGTGCCGGCCGGCGGTGTCGGCGTTGATGCGGATGCCGTCCGCGACGCGCACCGTGCTCACACCGGGGTCCGCGGAAACAAGGGTGAGACCGCGGACGGCCAGCTCGACGGAGACGGAGGTCCGCAGCTGCGTCGGATCGGACAGGGACACCGTCACCGTCTTCCCGTCCCGGCGCACCAGGACCGAGGCCGGGCCGTCGGCCTTCAGCTCCTGCGCCGAAGCAGCGGCCCAGAAGTTGGCGGCGAGGAGGCCGTCCGCGGAGCGGCGTACCGCGTGCACGGCGGTGGACCGCGCCACCAGCCGCACCGGCGGGGCCACCGACCACCGCCGGGTGCGTTCGGCGGACGCGGCCGGTGCCTGGAGCCAGAAGTAGCCCGCGTCGGCCGGCGCCGAACCGTGGTCCTGCCACAGCGTCAGATACGGGCGGGTGACCGCGGTGTCCGTGCCGTACTTGAGGTTGATCTCCCGCCAGGTCGCCGTGCGGTCCTCGCGGACCCCCTTGAGCGTGGCGGGTTCGGGGAAGACGTAGCCGCCGGTCCCGGCGACATGCAGCCAGCGGACCTGGTCGAGCTGCGCCGACCAGCCCGCACCGGTGGGCGCCGCCGCCCCGTTGACGAGGAGCTCCGCCGCGGGGTCGCGCAGCTTGCGGTTCTCGACGACCGTCTCGGCCGTGCCCGCCTCCGCGGTGATGCCGGAGCCCACGCACGCGATCACGTCGTCCAGGCAGAACCAGCTCTTCAGGGCCCGCAGCGAACTTCCGTACGCCCGCAGCTCCATGCCGTACACGCCGAGTGTCGTCCCGGGCAGTGCCGTGCCGCCCGCCCAGTCCGCCGTGCTGGTGGTGCGCTGTCCGGCCGCGTCCGCGGGCCGGCCCGAGATGACGGTGGTGCCGGGCAGCCGCGTCGGGTCGACGGTCGGCCAGTAGTCCTCGCTGTAGTGCCCGAGGTCGTCCGTGTGGAGCAGCACCATGCCGTCGGAGAGATGCCAGCCGTGCAGATTCTCGTTCTGGATCGACTCGTAGTTGTAGATCCGGGTGGAGTACGCGGAGATACCGAGGGCGAACGAGGGCCGGTGGTGCGCCGCCTTGTCCATCCGGGGGTGCTGCTTGTGCGCGACCAGCGGGCCGCGCGCGGGGACGGCGGAACCCGTGATCTGCCGGGCGGCGACCAGCGAGGCGAGGTCGGTGACTGCGAGGAAGTCCCGGTAGGTGTCCTCGGCGATCCACTGCTTGACCAGGGCGGTGAAGCGCTCGGCGGTCTCCCCGGGGAAGCCCGGGATCAGCCGCAGCACCGCCTCGATGACCGTCTGCGCCGACGCGTGGCCCTGCTTGCTGGGGCGGGCGATCTCGCGTCCGCACACCGATGCCAGCACATCGCCCCGGGCGAGCAGCGGGTCGAAGCCCTCGTCCACCCAGACGCGTACGTTGTCGAGATCGGGGTCGGTGACCGTCCACGCCGTACCGGCCAGCAGATTCAACAGCCGGGAGAGGTTGTTCAGCAGCTCCTTGCCGTATCCGCCGGTGTACGGGTGCTTGTAGTGCTGGAGGAACGAGCCGTCGGAGTAGAAACCCTCGCCCGTGCCCTGCGCGGCCGCGCTCGCGTCGTTGAAGGCCAGAACGCTGTTGGCACCCGAACCCTCGACGTCCGAAAGAGCGTCGCGGACCCGGGCCAGGGCGTCCCCGTCGTCGCGCAGTACCGCGTTGACGGCGACGACGGTGGAGATCCACACCCGGTTGGCGCCCGTCGCGATCTGCCGGTCGGCGCGCCACAGATTGGGGTCGGGCGTGTAGTGGAACACGGCCGTTGTGATCCGGGTCAGCCGTTCCGCGCCGAGCGTGTCGTACAGGAGCACCGTGGCGTCGTTGAGCGCGAGCGCCGAGCCGATCTCCCAGTCCCAGTCGTTGTCGAAGCGGGTGTGCCCGGGGCCGTAACGGTTCGTCAGCATCCAGTCGATGCCGCCGAGCAGGAGATCGCGCAGGGCCGTGTCGCCGTACTGGGGAGTGCCGGGGACGGCCCACGCGGTCGCGATCGTGGCGAGCCGCTTGAACGACGTCGTGACGTGATTGGAGAGCGTGGTGCTGGTCAGGTCGGGGAACAGTCCGTCGGTGGCGGCCGGGTCGAGGCCCTTCGCGGCGGTGGTCGCGGCCCTGCCGATCCGGGCGACGGCCGCGGCGATCCGGGCGTCGGTCATATCGAGCCCGGGACCGCCGGTGAGCAGGGTGTGCCAGCGGCCACGCAGCGCGGCGGCGTCCCCGGCGGCGGCGTGCGCGGTGCCCGCGGCGAGGGAGACGGGCAGGGCGACAGCCGCGCCGAGCGCGGCCGCCGTGGCCAGGACGGTACGCCGGGTGGTGCCTGGATTCATGATGGTGGCCCTCACAGGAGGTGTCGGCGGTCGACGGCCGCGGCGAGCGCGGTATGACCGGAAGGGTTGGGGTGCAGGCCGTCACCGCTGTCGAACGCGGGCAGCATGCGCGAGGGCCGGTCGGGATCACGCAGCGCGTTGTCGAAGTCCGCGAAGGCGTCGAAGACCCGGCCGGTGCGCACCGTACGGTTGATCTGCTGCCGGACCGTGTCGAGCTCCGGCGTCCAGCGGACCCACCCCTCGAACGGGGCGATGGTGGAGCCGACGATCCGCAGCCCGGCGTTGTGGGCACGCAGCACCAGTTGCCGGTAGCCGGCCAGGAAGAGCGCCGGGTCGGTCTGGCTGGGCGGCTGCTGGAGGTCGTTGACGCCGAGGTGGACGAGGACGGTCCGCAGTCCCGGCAGCGAGAGGACGTCCCGGTCGAAGCGGGCCTGTCCGCCCGGCCCGAACCGGGCGTCGTTCAGCAGCAGCCGGTTGCCGCTGATCCCGAGGTTGGCGACGGCCGAACCGGGAAACCGCCGGGCCAACTGGTCGGGCCAGCGCAGATCGGAGTCGTCCGGCGTGCCGACGCCCTCGGCGATGGAGTCGCCGAGCACGGCGAGGACCGGCCCTTCGGCGCCCGTCGTCTCGACGCCCGTCAGGAGGAACACGGACGTCGTGCGCACCCCGTCGACCGTGTGCGAGGCATGCGTGTTGCGGTGGAAGGACAGCGGCCCGGTGGGGCCCGGCAGCCGCGTCTCCACCGACAGCCGCGCTCCTTCGGAGACACGCAGCCCCTCGACGGTGTCGCTGGTCAGTGAGGCGCCCGCGGCCAGCCAGGCCTGCGGCCGGCCGTCGAAGGTCACAGGGCGCCCGCCCGCCGTCACCGGACCGACAAGAATCGGCACGGCGCCGAACGCGTTCCCGTACCGCAGCCGCACCTGCCCGCCCGCGGACAACCGGAGCACCGCCGTGTGGACGCCGTCGGTCAGACCCGCGCTCGCCACCAGGTCGCTCGCCGTCGGCGCGGTCTGCGCCGTCGCCCAGGATGTGGTCCAGCGCGAGCCGGCCGCGCCGGTGCGCTCCGCCGCCCGGGCGCCGGGAGCGGCCACTGCCACCGCCGCCACGCCGGCCATCCCTGCCGCCGCCGTCAGAATCCCGCGTCTCGCGGGGCTCCGGCCGCTCACTGCGGGCACACGCCGGTCGGGTTGTACTCGCTCGCGTACGTCCCCACCGCGTTGCCTCCGGTGTTGCCGCTCATCGTGTTGGTGCACACCGGGCCCTGCGGGGTGCGCATGAACTTGATGCCACCGCCCGCGTTTCCGGTGATGGTGTTGCCGTACACGCTGGTGTCGATGCCGTCGGTGGCGGTGTCGCCGCCGAGCCGGATGCCCGCTCCGACGTTGTCGTGCACGGTGTTGTAGCGGAAGATGTTGCCGCTGCCGCGCGCGTCGAGCCCGCCCGAGCTGGCGTCCTTCTGGCCGCCGCAGTCGTTGTACTCGACGTAGTTGTTGGTCGAGTTCTCCTTGACGTCGACACACTCGTTGCCCTGGGTGTCGATCGTGTTGTGGTGGATGCGGTTGTCCCGGCTGATGTCGGCCGCCGCGTCCGGGGCCCCGTTCGCGCCCTGCTGTTCGGGAGCCGTACCGAGGTAGATACCCTCACCGTTCTTGCCGCCCCCGCCGAACTTGAAGTCGGCGACCCCGCAGTTGGTGACGGTGTTGTCGTTCACCTCCGCCCCCGTGACGAGGTAGCGGAGCCGAAGGCATTCGTCGGCGGCGTTCTTGAGCGTCATGCCGGTAATGTGCAGCGCCCCCACCCCGTTACTCGGAGTCGTGCTCATGACATAAATGAGCTTGAGGCGGTAGCCGGCCACATCGGTGGACGAGCCGTGCAGCCCGTCCACCGTGAAGCCGCTCAGCGTCGTCGAGTCGTGCTGGACCTGGATGATCCGCGCGTTGCCCGCGCCCTTGACGACCGCGTTCGACGGGCCGGTGAGCGTGACCCCGGCGCGCTTGGTCACCACGTCCTGCCGGTACGTACCCGACGCGAGGTTCACCACCGCACCCGTCGGGGCCACGTCCATGGCCTTCTGGATCGTGGCGAACGGGGCGCCCGCCGACGTACCCGCGTTGGCGTCGCTGCCGGCCGGCGCGACGTAGTACGCGGTCGCCGCCTCGGCCGCGACCGAGGAGACGGGGAAGACGAGCGGCGCGACGCCCGCGGCCAGCGCGGCGGTGAGAACGGTAAACGAGTGATGCCTCATGGGGTGTGCCTCCTGGGATCTGCGAAGGACAGAGCGAGCAGTACGGGGATGCTGGGGCCGAGAAGCAGAGGCCCCAGCGGTACGACGAGCGAGAGCAGCACGGCGGAGATCACCGCGCCGAGCAGAGCGGTGCCACGGGCCGCGGACCCGAAGCCCAGCGCCAGTGCGCCGAGGGACCAGGAGCGGACCGAACCGTCCGGCGTCCGGCCGGCCTCGGCGGCGAGCGCCACATGATGGATGACGAGCGCGGCCGCGATGCCGAGCTGAGCGGCGAGCACCACGAACGTCCAGGGCTCGGAACGCCCCAGCAGATGAACGATGTTGGCCGCGAGGACGGCCGCCGCGACGGTGGACAGCAGACCGTGCCGCCACAGCCCCCGCCAGTACCGCGGGAACGCGGCGAACGCGTTGGTGAAGCAGCGGCTGTCCCCCTCCGCACGCCACCGCTGGAGGGCGTGGCCCATGGCGGCGAGCGCGGGCAGCCACGTCACCACGCCCAGCGACAGCACGGTGAACGCGGCCCCGGCGGCTGCCGGGTAGGCCACGAACTCCAGCCGCCGCAGCAGCGTGGGCCAGCCCGACGAGAGGGTTGCCTGCATGGTTTCAGCCCACCTTTCCTGTGTACGGCTCCGGGGAGTCGAGGAGCACCCGGCCGTTAAGCTCCAGCCGCGTGGCCCGTACGACGTAGGGGGCGCCGGTCGCGGAGAGGAGCACGGCCGCAGCGTCGGCGTCGACGGTTCCGGTGCGGATACGGCGTGCGACGGGGGACAGCAGCACGGTCTCCTCCCCGTCCTCGAAGGCGACACCGTGACCCTCCGTGCAGCCGACCTGTTCGGACCGGCACGACGCACCGGGCGTGATCGTGGTGAGGAAGTGACCGTCCGACGACCGGGCGGTCGTCGAGCGCAGGGTGTGCAGCGTGCGGGTGAGGCGCAGTTCCGGCGTGCTGGACGTCGGATTGGCCTCCACCTCCGTGACCCCGGAGGCGACCGTCCCGCCGGCCGGAGCGAACTGCCGGACCCGGGCTACGGCCGTGCCCGTACGGATCAGCCGGGTGCCGTCCGGCCGTGCCTCGGTCGGCCGGTCGGTCTGGAGCAGGAACGTCCACTCCCGTCCCTCGTCCGCCTCGGCGAGATCGAGCAGCACCAGCCGCCCGGCCGGGGTGAACACCAGGGTCCGGTCGAGACGACGGACGCCCAGACCGGCGTCGTACATCGCGGCGATCTCGGCGGTGGAGTGCGCCCACCCGCCCTCGGCGTCCACCAGTACATCGCGCTGCCGGGCCTGCCGCTCGAACGGGATGTCCTTGTAGACGTGGTAGCGGTCCTCGTCGGCGTACCCCTGGCCGTCCACCAGGAGCAGATTGTGGTGGGCGGCCCGCTTGCGGTTGCTGTACCCCTCGTCGACCGCGAGGAACGCGCCCTGCGAGACAAGGACGAAGGAGCCCGAATCCGGGTGGTGGTGCCCCTGGTTCAGGGTCTCCCAGCCCAGCTCCGCCCGGTGCTTCTCCGCTGTCTCCCACGCCTTGTGACCGCCGCCGGGACTCGCCTTGAACGACACCAGCGTGGCGTCGTCGTCCCAGCCGGTCCTGGCTGCCAGCAGTCCCAGATCCGGGAAGAACGCCCGGGTCTCGGTGGGACGCGCGGCCGGCACCGCCGGGTCGTACCAGAGGTACTCCAGATACGCCTCCGGCAGGATTCCCGGCCGCACACCGCTCTCGGCCGCCTCCTGCCACAGCAGTTCGCCCGAGGCCAGATTGCCCATCCACTGGGCCTCCGCGATGCCGTACTGCGCGGCCAGACGGTAGTAGAGCCCGGCGCTGTGACCGCTGCGCCGGTCGTGGCAGTCGCCGTGATCGATGTTGAACGCGAAACCCGGAGCCGTCTGGTGCAGCCGGTAGCGGAAGGTGCGGGAGAGGAACCCGCCCCGCCCCCACCAGTCGATGCCCTCGGCCTCCTGGAGGAGATCCAGATGGGCGGCCAGGAACGGGACCCCGTAGCGCCAGTACACGACGCCCTCGGCGTGCGAGCCGTCCTCGGGCATCAGGTCCAGGACCCGGCCCAGATTGTCCTTGGCGCGCTCGGTCCACTCCTCCTTGCCCAGCACGTAGCCGGCCGTCGCCAGACCCGCGTAGCAGATCCAGTTGTGGTTCTGCCAGTACGAGGACGACCACCAGCGGCCCTCGCTCGCCACCGCGAACTCGTACATCCGCCGCCCCTGGAGCAGCAGCTTGTACCGCAGCAGCGCCCTCAGCCCGTCCGGCAGATCGTCGCCGATCCACCGGTGGACGAGCGACAGATGGTGCAGCAGCCAGCCCGCGTCCAGGTCGTGGTCCGGCATATGGGCCTTGCCCCAGTGCGGCAGCCGGACCGCCGCCTCGATCCAGCGGATGCTCTCCGCCAGATGGGCCCGGTCGCCGCCGACCCGGTAGGCCAGCGCCGGGTTGGAGGCCGCGGGACCCAGCCAGGTGATGCTGGCCAGGGGATGGGTACGGGGAGGGGTCAGCCCGCGGTGACGGGCCGCCTCCTCGTACAGCCGGGTCTCCTGCGCGGGGCGCGGTCCGGGCGGCGGGGTCGCCGACAGCAGCAAGGATCAGCCCTCCGTCCGGAATCGTGCCGTGGAGCCGTCGGCCAGTTCCACCGTCAGCTCCTCGCCGTCCAGCCGTACAGCGCTCACCGCCGGACCGGCGGACGTCGCCTGGTAGACCGAGGCGAAGACGACCCGATCGGCGTCGGCGGTGAAGTCGACCCGGGTCCGCGTCAGCTGGGGGTCGCCGGCCGGACCCGGGCCCGGTGTCGTCACCGGACGCACCGGCACCCCGTCCGTGTGCGTGTGCCAGCCGTGCAGGGTCTCCTCGCCGTACCAGGTGGTGCGCAACGGACCCGCGGCCTGCACCTGGACATCCAGCGCGGTGTCCGGGCGCAGCTGCGCCGTGATGCGGCGGGGCTCCTGGCCCGTCACCGTCAGCAGGTCCACCAGATAGCAGGAACCGAGCGCGATGCGCCGGACCGCGCGTACCCCTTCGTACGCCGCTGTCACCTCGGCGGTCACCGAGCCGGCGTCCGAGCCGAGCAGCGTGCCCGTGCACTCGGCCTGTTCGCCGCCGTCCACGCGGAACGCCGGATGGGCGGCGGCCGAGGCGTACAGCTCACGGAACTCGTCGTGGGCGTAGGGCACTTGGCCGGGGTCGGGCTGCCACGGGGTGCTGTCCCCGTACAGATACAGCGACAGCTTGTCGCGATGCCCGTGCGAGCCGCCGTGCGGACCGAAGTCCAGCAGGGCGTGGATACCCGCGCCGCGCAGCACCCCGTATCCGGCGGACGCGAACACCGTGACCGGACCCGGCGACGAACGCTCAAGAAGCGGTGGACCCGCGAACCAGCCGCCCAGCTCGCCGTCGAGCCCGTCGTCCGCTGTACCGAGCTCGGTACGGGCCCGCGCAGCCACCGCTTCCAATGCGGTCGAGGGCACCAACTGCTGGGCGAGTGCTACGAGTTCGAGCCACTCAAGGGCGAGTGGGCCGCGCAGATACGGACCGTCGTGGAGCGCGGGCAGGATGCCGCCCGGCGTCGCGATCGTCGCCAGTACGTCCGTCATCCCGGCCAGCACATCCACCACGTCGGACGGGATGTCCGAGGGGTCGGTGGAGCGCAGCGCCAGCAGCGCGGCCCGCAGCACGAACCCGTGGTAGTACGTGCTGCCTTCCCACTCCCAGCCGTCGTCGGCCACCGCGACCCGCAGATGCGCGTACAGCCCGTGGTCGCCTTCCAGCCACCGCTCGCCGCCGTCCCAGTCCCGGCCGCGCACGGCCGAGGCCGCCCGACTCGCCGCGACACCGGCCGCGTTGAGCCACGCGGTGTAGTTCGACGCGAGCTGTCCCTTCCCGGTCAGCACGTCACGGGCGTCCAGCGCCGCCCCTTCCAGGTCGTCCAGCAGCGGAAGGACCGCGTGCAGTTCGTCCGTGCCCTTCTCGGCGAGCGTGATCACCGTGTGCGCGATGTTCACCGCCCAGATGGCGTCGGTCAGCGCCTGGTGGAAGAGCCGGCCACGCAGCATCCAGGTCTGCGCCTCGCCGTGCCGTTCGGTGGCGAGTTCCGCGTACAGACCGGCGTACTCCACGAGCCGCGCGACCGTCTCCGCGCGCTCGCCCCGGTGGGCGAGCACCCGCAGGTGCCGCGCCCACGCCTGGTGCGACAGCACCAGCCAGGCACCGCGCACAGCCTCGTCGTCCACCCGACAGCCGTGCGCGCACCGCGCACCGCCGTCCGGGAAGACCCCGGCGAGCAGATCGCCGTGGTCGAGCTCCACACCGTGCGCGGGGCAGACGTACGCGTGCCACCAGCCGCCCCGCTCGCGCGCGATCCGCCTCAACGCGGCCATACGCCACCGTCGATGTCGACCGTGGTGGCCGTCAGGAAGCCGGACGCGGGGGAGGCCAGATGGACGACCGCCGAAGCGACGTCCTCGGGGGTCCCTGCCCGGCCGACCGGGATGCCGACCTCCATGGACTGCTGGGCCTCGGGTGCCGTGAACGTGTCGTGGAAGGCGGTTCCCTTGATGAAGCCGGGCGCGACGGCGTTGACCGTGATGCCCGTACCGGCCAGCTCCTTGGCGAGGCCCTTGGTGAAGCCGCGAATGCCTGCCTTGGCGGCGGCGTACGCCACCGAGCCGGGGCCGCCGCCGTTGTGCGCGGCCAGCGAGGACATCGTGATGATGCGGCCTGCGGACGACTTCGTGAGATGAGGGAGGGCGGCCCGTACCGTACGGAACGCCGACGTCAGGTTGACGGAGACGACCTGCTCGAAGTGGTCGTCGGTCATCTCGGCGATCTTCGCGCGGCCGATCAGATGACCCGCGTTGCAGACGAGGACGTCCAGGCCGCCGAGGAAGCCGGCCGCCTCCTCGACGAGACGGTCCACGTCCGAGGTCACCGTCACATCGGCCTTGAACGCCTTCGCCCTGCGGCCCAGAGCCTCGATCGCGGAGACCGTCTGCGCGGCCTCGTCGGCGGAGGAGTGGTAGTGGACGGCGACATCGGCGCCGGCCTCGGCAAGGGCGACGGCGATGGCCCGGCCGATGCCGTGGCCCGCCCCCGTCACCAGTGCGCGGGAACCGTTGAGATCAGCAGACATGGGTGAAGCCCTTTCGATCATTCGACAGCCGGTCGCAGAGGGACCGGCACCGGTCACTTGAGACCGGCGGTTGCGAAGCCCTGCACGAAATAGCGCTGGCCGATGAGGAAGAGCACGACCATGGGGAGGGTGGCCAGCGTGGTGCCGGCCATCAGGAAGTGCCATTGGGTGCCGTTCTCCGTCTTGAAGACGGAGAGCCCCACCTGGATCACCCGCAGACTGTCGGTGCGGGTCACCAGCAACGGCCACAGGAAGTTGTTCCACGAGGACTCGAAGGTCAGCAGCGCCACCGTGGTGAGCGCGGGCTTGACCTGCGGCGTCATGATTTGGGCGTAGATCCGGAACTCGCCGAGCCCGTCGAGCCGCGCCGCTTCCTCCAGCTCCACCGGCAGATCCAGATAGAACTGCCGGAAGAGGAAGACGGCGAACGGGGTGACGGCGCCCGGGATGATGAGCGCCCACCAGGTGTCCAGCCACCCGCTGCCGCCCTGGCCGAGGATGTCGTTGCCACCGGCCAGCGGCATGAAGCGGACGATCAGGAACTCCGGCAGCACCTTCGTGTACGTCGGGATCATCAGCGCCGCGATGAACAGGTAGAAGATCACCTCGCTGCCGCGGAACTTGATCCGCGCCAGCGCGTATCCCGCCATCGACGCCACCAGCACATTGAGCACCGTGTGGCTGATCGCGATGATGAAGCTGTTGCGGGCGTACGTGGCGAACGGAGCCGCCTTCAGCGCGTCCAGGTAGTTCCCGAACTCCCAGTGCTCCGGAAGCAGTCCGGCATCCTGCGAGGCGATCTCCACCGGCGTCTTGAGCGAGGTCAGCACCATCCAGACGAACGGCACCACCATCAGCAGGGAGATCATGGAGAGCGTTACATAGAGCGCGATCCGGCCGACGGAGACGGGTGCGCGCTGCCGCCGCGGTTGCGTCGCGGGTGCCGGCTTCTGCAGCTCAGCTGTGGCCACGGGTGCCTCCCATGATCCGCCGGTTCACCAGAGTGAAGCCCATCAGCAGTGCGAACAGCACCAGTGACTGCGCGCAGGCATAGCCGACGCGGAACTCCCGGAAGGCGGACTTGTAGATCTCGTACGTCATCATCGTGGTGCTGTTGGCGGGGCCGCCGTCGGTGAGGATGTAGATCTGGTCGAACGACTGGAACGCGGTGATCATCGACGTGATGAGCACGAAGAACGTGGCGGGCTTCAGCAGCGGCAGCGTGATCGAGAAGAACTGCCGCACCTTGGACGCGCCGTCGACCGCCGCCGCCTCGTACAGCTCCTTCGGCAGGGACTGCAGCGCGGCCAAGTAGATGAGCATCTTCATGCCGATGCCCTGCCAGATGCCGACCAGGATCACCGAGGGCATTGCCCAGGTCGTCGAGGAGAGCCACGCGGGACCGTCGATGCCGAGGAACGACAGCAACGCGTTGAGCAGCCCGTTGCCCGGGTTGTAGATCCACAGCCAGACGAGGGCGATCGCGACGGTCGCCGTGACCTGCGGCAGGAACACCGCGGTACGGAAGATGCCACGGGCCTTCAGACCGGTGTGCAGGGCCAGTGCCAGCAGCAGACCCAGCAGCATGCCGAACGGCACGGTGAAGAAGGTGTAGATGATGGTGTTGACGATGGACTTGCGGAAGACCGCGTCCTCCAGCATGTCCCGGAAGTTGTCCAGGCCCACGAACTGCGGCGCCGTCAGCACGTCGTACTTCGTGAAGGCCAGGGCCACCGAGGCCACGACCGGCAGACCGATCCACAGCGAGGCATGCAGCAGCGCGGGCGCCACCATGAGCATGCCTGCCCGGCGCCGGCGCCGGCCCGGGCCCGTGGGGGCCCGGCCGGTGCGCTTCGGCGCTACTTTCTCAGGGAGTGAAGGAGGCCGTGCGGGCCGTGCCTTCACTACGGATGTCGCTCCCACAGTGACGGGTCCTCACATCCGGCCGATGGCGGCCTCGGCGAGCCGGCCGAGCTCCGCGATGGCGTCCTTCGCCGACTGGTTCCCCACGATCGCGGGCTCCAGCGTCGGCTTGATCTTTTCGCGGATCTCCATCCAGGCCGCGGTGCCGCCCTCGGAGACGGCGTGCTCCAGGTTCTGCAGCGAGAGATCGACGAACTGGTTCTCCTTCACATAACTGGTGTCGTTCAGGTCGCGCAGACCTGGCACCGAACCGCGCTGCTCGGCCGCGCCGAGGATCGACTCGGGCGTCGCGAGATACTCGACGAGCGCGAGGGCCGCCGCCGGGTGCTTGGAGCTCGCGGACTGCGATACGAGCGTGCCGCCCTGGAGCATCGCGGGCTTGCGGTTGGCGAGGATGAACGCACCGAGCTTGTCGTCCTTGAGGAGGTCCGGAGCCTGGTCCCCGACCTGCTTCCACAGGGCACTGCTCGTCATCATCATCGACGCCTTGCCGGTCTGTACGTTGGTCGGGGCCCCGAGGTCCGTCTTCTTGGCGTAGACGGCGGAGCCGTCCTTGACGAGATCCTTGAAGAACTGCAGCGCCTCGACCCCGCGGGCGTCGTTGAACAGCACCTTCTTGCCGTCGGCGCTGAACAGCCGGCCGCCGTTGGCGAAGAGGAAGGTCTCCCAGCACTGGCGCAGATGGATGGAGAACGGGTCGAAACCGACTCGGCCGTCCTTCGTCAACTGCTTTGCCATCGCGCGCAGTTCGGCCCAGTTGGCCGGGGTCTTCTTGATCCCGGCCTCCGCGAAGTGGTCCTTGCGGTAGACGACGATGCGGGTGTCGAGGACGACCGGCAGCGCGTACAGCTTGCCGTCGTAACGCGACGGGTCCAGCACCCGCTCCTCGTAGTCGTGCGCGGCGGCCAGCTTCTCCGGCAGCTCGGCGATCGCCTTCCTGGCGGCGAACGGAGGGATCCAGCCGACGCCCATCATCAGCACATCGGGCAGCAGCCCGCCCGCGAGGCCGGTGGTGATCTTCTCGTTGAGCTGGTCGTACGTGGTGTAGTCCACGTTTACCTTGACGTCCGGATACTTCTTCCGGAACCCGCCGAGGATCTTCTGCTCCAACAAGGTCTTGCCGTCGGCGCCTTCGAAGATCGGGGTGAGCAGCGTGATCTCACCCTCGGCCGGGCCGTCGGCCGAGCCGGACGCCGAGGAGCCGGTGCTGCAGCCCGTGAGGGCGGCAGCGGTACCCGCGCCGATGACAGCGAGCAGCGACCGTCTGTTGAGTTCCATGGAACACCCCTTTTGAGGTGGAGCTGTGGATCGATCCAGTCATGGCATCCCAGGTATGGCTGGGAAGTGCTGGTAAATCGATGCACTGAGACTAGGAACGTCGTGAGAGCGACGTCAACAGCTGATGCACAAGAATTTTCAGGGATGTTAACGGGTGTACCGGTGAAGTGCGTTCAGTAAATCGGTACACTAGAGTGGTAGTGCATTCCGAACCGGAGGTGGCATGAGCGGGGTAACGATTCATCAGGTCGCGGCGGCGGCAGGGGTATCCGCCAGCACGGTCTCCAACGTCCTCAACGGGCGTACCGACCGTATGCAAGCGGCCACCCTGGCCCGTGTCGAACAGGCCATTGAACAGCTCAGCTACCGTCCGAACCGGGCGGCGCGGATGCTGCGCACCGGCCGGATCAAGGTCATCGGCCTCATCGTGCCGTCCGTCGCGAACCCCTTCTGGGGCTCCCTCGCCCGCGAGTTGGAGGCGATCGCGCTCACCGAGGGCTATCACGTACTGCTCTGCAACAGTGAGCGCGATCCGGCCCGTGAGCTCAAGTACGGCGAGGAGCTGCTCGCGGACGGGGTGAGCGGAGTGGTGCTCTGCTCCTCGCTGCCCTCGCTGGACCATATGACGCCGCTGCTCAGCCGAGGTCTGAAGATGGTCGCCTTCGACCGCACAGCGCAGGCGGGGGACCCGCCGTCGCTGGCCAGCATCAGCGTGGACAACGCGATGGGTGCCGAGCTCGCCACGCGTCATCTGATCGAACTCGGCCACCGCAGGCTGGCGTTCGTCTCGGGTTCGGTCAACAGCGTCAACCGCCGGGAGCGGCTGCGCGGCTTCAGGGCGGCCCTGGAGTCGGCGGGTCTCGACCCGGCCGACGCCGTGGTCTGGCCGGGCGCCGAAACGACCGAGTTCGGCGACAAGGACGCCGCCGAGCTGGGGCGCAACGCGGCCCGGGAGCTGTTGTCCGGGCCGCGTCCGCCCACCGCGTTCGTCGCGATCAACGACATGTGCGCGATCGGTATCTGCCGGGGCGCCAAGGACGCCGGGCGCACCGCGGGGCAGGACGTCTCGGTGGTGGGCTTCGACGACATCCTGCTCGCGGACCTCTTCGAACCGCCGCTCACCACCGTCCGTCAGCCACTGCCGGAGATGGCGGCGGAGACGTTCCAGCAGCTGCGCGCGCGGATCGACTCGGCGCCGGTGGCAGGGCGTTCGCTGCTGATCCGTCCCCGCCTGGTGGTACGGGAGTCGACGGCACGGGTGCCGGTGCCGGTGCCTGAGCCGGTTGCGTGAGGGTGCGGGCCCGACCGCGTGATCGCTTTGTCCTCAATCGCCGGACGGGCTTGAGTGTGCCGGGACCGGCTTGATTGCCCCTGGCCGGCCCGGGCTGGAAGTGGCCGGCCAGGGGGAAAATCAAGCCCACCCCGGCGTTTGAGGGGCACTTAGGCCTGTGTCCGGCGATTGAGGACAAATCGGGGCCGGAGGTCGCGCAATCAACTCGGACCGGCCCCGCCCCGCTCTCAGTCCGCCGACATTGTCCAGCCCACCGCCTCGATGCGCCGCGCATCGCTCGGCCGCGCCTCGTTGAACACCGTGCGGTCGCCGTCCTCGACTCGGATGGAGTCCACGTACACACCGCGTCCCACGTACAACCGGTCGGTGCTGTAGCGCCAGCGCAGCCGTACGTCCGTTCCGCGCCAGGACGTCAGGTCGGC
This sequence comes from Streptomyces sp. NPDC057136, assembly GCF_042670885.1. Classification (NCBI taxonomy): domain Bacteria; kingdom Bacillati; phylum Actinomycetota; class Actinomycetes; order Kitasatosporales; family Streptomycetaceae; genus Streptomyces; species Streptomyces sp. NPDC057136. The sequence continues at coordinate 50,245 of NZ_JBHUUV010000015.1, read as the reverse complement.
GTCGAGACGGTGCCAGACCCGGCCCGACCAGCCGGATACCGCGCCCGTCGGGTGCGGTTCGGGAGCCGAGCCGGGGGCCCCACCCGTGCGCAGCGTCGTGAACGGCACCGGCTGCCAGCTCGTCCCCGCGTCCGCCGAAGCCTCCAGATACAGCCCGTCGGAACCGGGCTCCGTATCCCACCACAGCGCGCAGCTCAGCCGGGCCCGTTCGGAGGCGGGGCGTAGAGGCGGCAGCGACAAGGTGGCGGTCGTGGTGCTCGCCATCCCCGAGAACCAGGCCGTGCGCCCCGCTGCCGGAGAGACGGCGACGGCCCTCGCCATCTGGTTCGCCGTGGCCACCCGGGGCGCACTGCCGGACCTCCAACTGCGTACCGGGTGCACCGAGTTGCCGAGGACGATCAGGAAGGAGTCCGTCGTCGGGTCCAGGACCAGGCTGGTTCCCGTGAAGCCGGTGTGCCCGGCGCTGCGCGGCGTGGCCATCGCGCCCATGTACCAGTGCTGGTAGAGCTCGAAGCCGAGACCGTGCTCATCGCCCGGGAACGCGGTGTTGAAGTCGCTGAACAGCAGCTCCACCGAGTCCTCGGAGAGGATGCGGGACCTGCCGTAGATGCCGCCGTTGAGCAGCGTACGGGCGAGGATCGCGAGGTCCCAGGCGCACGAGAAGACACCGGCGTGGCCCGCGATCCCGTCGAGGCTGAACGCGTTCTCGTCGTGGACCTCGCCCCAGACGAGGCCACGCTCCAGGCCCGACCAGGGCAGCCGGGCGTCCTCGGTGGCGGCGATCTTCGGCTTCCAGGCGGCGGGCGGGTTGTACCGGGTGCGGTGCATCCCGAGCGGAGCGGTGATCTCGTCGCGGAGCAGGGCATCCAGAGCGCGACCGGTGATCTTCTCCAGGACCAGTTGCAGCGAGATCAGATTGAGGTCGGAGTACAGGTACGCGGTACCGGGCGCACTGGCCGGCACCTCCTTCCACAGCAGCCCCAGCTTGCCTTCCCGGGTCGGCTCCTTGTAGAGCGGAATCCAGGCACGGAAGCCGGAGGTGTGCGTGAGCAGCTGACGGATCGTGATGTCCTGCTTGCCGCCGCCCGCGAAGTCGGGAAGATACGAGGCGACGGTCGCTTCCAGCTCCAGTTCACCCCGCTCGATCTGCTGCACCGCCAGGATCGAGGTGAACAGCTTCGAGACCGACGCCAGGTCGAAGACCGTGTCCTCGGCCATCGCGATCTGCTGGTCCGCCGGGAACTCCACCCCGCTGTCGGTCTTCTCGTCGTACGCCGCATAGCGCACCGCCTTGCCGATCGGCCGGTGCAGCGCCACCGTGCCGCCCCGCCCCGCGAGCAGCACCGCGCCCGCGTACCAGGGGTGCTTGGGGGAGTCGGCGAGATACTTCTCGGCCTCGGCGACGAGTTGATCCAGTGGCTCCTGGAGAAGCCCGGCGCGCTCGGCGGAACCGCGATGCAGCGTCGGCCGCCCCGACCCTGGTGCCATGCCCGTACCGGCCTCCGACCCTGTGTCCGACACCTGCGCGCCGGACGCTCCCGCGTTCCGCTGCGCGCCGACCGCCGTCCCCGCGAAGGGGATCGGTGCGAGGGCGAGCGCGCCGCCCAGTGCCAGTATCCCGCTGCTCAGCCTCCGACGGCTGATTCCCGCGTCCGTCGCGTCCGTCGCGCTCTTCGCGTACCTCGCGTCCTCGGTCATCCGGAACCCCTCTCCCACCCTGTAGAAGCACGTGCGCGAAAGTAACTTTCGAAATTTCGTCCGGCAATGAAACTTCCTGCCGCCGCCGAGATTACTGTCACCGCCTGCGCCCCGTACGCCCCTGACGGAACAAAGAATCTGACAAGGCGTCAGAAAACCTCTTCCCTCGCCCGCCCGGCTGCGGCATCCTGCCGCCCATGGAGACGGAGCTGAGCAGGAACCTGGGGATCGAGCACGCCATCTTCGGCTTCACGCCGTTCCCCGCAGTGGCCGCGGCCATCAGCAGAGCGGGCGGACTCGGCGTACTCGGAGCGGTGCGCTACACCGCCCCCGACGACCTGGCGCGCGACCTCGACTGGATGTCGGCCCATGTGGACGGCAAGCCGTACGGCCTCGACGTCGTCATGCCGGCCAAGAAGGTGGAGGGGGTGACGGAGGCCGATGTCGAAGCGATGATCCCGGAGGGACACCGCCGCTTCGTCCAGGAGACCCTGGCCAAGCACGGAGTCCCTGAACTGGCGGAGGGCGAGGCATCCGGCTGGCGCATCACCGGCTGGATGGAAGAAGTGGCCCGCAACCAGCTCGACGTGGCCTTCGACTACCCGATCAAACTCCTCGCCAACGCCCTCGGTTCCCCGCCCGCCGACGTCATCGCACGCGCCCACGCCCACGACGTCCTGGTCGCCGCACTCGCCGGCAGCGCCAAACACGCCCGCCGGCACGCCGAGGCGGGTATCGACATCGTCGTCGCCCAGGGATACGAGGCGGGCGGCCACACCGGCGAGATCGCCTCGATGGTGCTGGTCCCGGAGGTCGTCGACGCCGTCGGCCCCCTCCCCGTACTCGCCGCCGGAGGCATCGGCAGCGGTGAGCAGATGGCCGCCGGACTGGCCCTGGGCGCCCAGGGCGTCTGGCTCGGCTCTCTCTGGCTCACCACCGAGGAGGCCGACCTCCACTCCCGCGCACTGACGCGGAAACTCCTCGAAGCGGGCTCCGGCGACACCGTCCGCTCCCGCGCCCTCACCGGAAAGCCCGCACGCCAGTTGCGTACCGAATGGACCGATGCCTGGGACGACCAGGCAGGACCCGGCACCCTGCCCATGCCGCTCCAGGGCCTGCTGGTCGCCGACGCCGTATCGAGAATCCAGAAGTACGAGGTCGGGTCACTGCTCGGCACACCGGTCGGCCAGATCGTCGGATCGATGAACACCGAGCGGAGCGTGCAGGCCGTCTTCGACGACCTGACCCGCGGTTTCGAACGTGCCGTGGACCGCATCAACCGCATCGCCGGACGGAGCGCCCCGTGAACCAGCCCCCCAACGGCTTCTGGGCCCAGGCCACCTCCGACCCCGACCGTACGATCCTCATCGCACCCGACGGAGAGCGATGGACCGCGGGCCGCCTGCACGCCGCCGCCAACCGCATGGTCCACGGGCTGCGTGCGGCGGGACTCCACCGGGGCGACGCGTTCGCCGTCGTCCTGCCCAACGGCGCCGAGTTCTTCACCGCCTACCTGGCCGCCACCCAGGCCGGTTTCTACCTCGTGCCCGTCAACCACCACCTCGTCGGCGCGGAGATCGCCTGGATCGTCTCCGACTCCGGCGCGAAGGTCCTGATCGCCCACGAGCGCTTTGCCGCCGCCGCGACCGCCGCCGCCGACGAGGCCGGACTCCCCGCGAGCCACCGCTTCGCCGTCGGCGGGCCCGACGGATTTTGCCCGTACGAGGAACTGCTCGACGGACAGCCGGACACCCCGCCCGATGACCGCACCCTGGGCTGGGTCATGAACTACACCTCGGGCACCACGGGCCGTCCGCGCGGCATTCGCAGGCCGCTCTCCGGCAGACTCCCCGAGGAGAGCCACCTCGGCGGCTTCCTCGCCATCTTCGGCATCAGGCCCTTCGACGACAACGTCCACCTGGTCTGCTCACCGCTCTACCACACGGCCGTGCTCCAATTCGCAGGCGCTTCCCTGCACATCGGCCACCCACTCGTCCTGATGGACAAGTGGGCCCCGGAAGAGATGCTGCGGGCCATCGACGTACACCGCTGCACGCACACCCACATGGTCCCGACCCAGTTCCACCGTCTGCTCGCGCTCCCCGCCGAGGTGAGGGAGCGGTACGACGTGTCGGCCATGCGACACGCCATCCACGGGGCGGCCCCCTGCCCGGACCACGTCAAGCGCGCCATGATCGACTGGTGGGGCCGGTGTGTCGAGGAGTACTACGCGGCGAGTGAGGGCGGTGGCGCGTTCGCCACGGCGGAGGAGTGGCTGAAGAAGCCGGGCACCGTGGGAAGGGCCTGGCCCATCAGCGAGCTCGCCGTCTTCGACGACGAGGGCAACCGCCTCGCGGCCGGTGAACTCGGCACCGTGTACATGAAGATGAGCACGGGCGGCTTCAGCTACCACAAGGACGAGACCAAGACGGCGAAGAACCGCATCGGTGACTTCTTCACCGTCGGCGACCTCGGCATCCTCGACGAGGACGGTTACCTCTTCCTCCGCGACCGCAAGATCGACATGATCATCTCGGGTGGTGTCAACATCTACCCGGCCGAGATCGAGGCCGCCCTCCTCACCCACCCGGCGGTCGCCGACGCGGCGGCCTTCGGCATCCCGCACGCCGACTGGGGCGAGGAGGTCAAGGCCGTCGTCGAACCGGCCGAGGGCCAGGAGCCCGGCGAGGCACTCGCCGCCGAGATCCTCAGCCACTGCGAAGAGCGGCTCGCCGGCTACAAGTGTCCCAAGAGCGTCGACTTCATCACGGCGATGCCCCGCGACCCCAACGGCAAGCTCTACAAACGCCGCCTGCGTGAGCCGTACTGGGAGGGACATACACGCGCGATGTGAACCCCGGCCGGGCCCCGGCAGTGCACTCACACCCGGTCGCTCAGCGGTCCTCCACTGCCGAAAGCCAGCGCCGCGAAGCGTTCGCCGATGCGGAGATGGGTGGCGGCGTCCGGGTGGAGCTGGTCCGGCAGCGGCAGTTCGGCGAAATCCGTGTCCCCGTAGAGGTCGCGGCCGTCGAGGTAGTGCAGGTTCGGGTCGTCTGCCGCCCGCTGCTTCACAATGCGGGCCAGCTCGTCCCGGACGACGTTGAGCGTCAGCTTCCCGGCGGACCGTTCCGCGGGGTCGCCCGCGGCCACGAACCGGAGCTTCCCTTCGCCGATGTTGCTCAAGTCCGGGGCGCTGGGGCCCGGGGTGTCCTCGTGGATGGGGCACAGGATGGGCGAGACGACCAGCAGCGGCGCGGTGGGATGCCCCTCGCGGACGGTGTCGAGGAAGCCGTGCACCGCCGGAGTGAAGGCACGCAGCCGCATCAGATCCCTGTTGACCAGGTTGATGCCGATCTTCACGCTGATCAGGTCCGCTGGGGTGTCCCGCAGGGCGCGGGCGGTGAACGGGTCGAGCAGGGCGTTGCCGCTCAGGCCGAGGTTGATCAGCTCCACGCCGCCGAGCGAGGCGGCCAGCGCCGGCCAGGTCGTGGTGGGGCTCGCGGCATCGGAGCCGTGGCTGATCGAACTGCCGTGGTGGAGCCACACCGTGCGGCCGCTTTCCGGCACGTCCTCGACGGGGGCGTCGGTGCGCAGCGTGATCAGCTGGGTGATCTCGTTCCAGGGCAGCCAGATCTCGACGTCCTTCAGCCGGTCGGGCAGACCGGCGAAGCGGATTGTGCCGACCGGTCCGGCCTGGGCCTCCGTGGCACCGGTGGCCATGTCCACCAGCAGGACGTTGCCGCCGGTCGCCTCGGTCTGCCCGGCCGGACGGCCGTCGACGAGCAGGTCGTACACCCCGTCCGGACGGGGCGGGGCGCCCCGGTAGGCCATCTTGGTGCGCAGCGTGTCCAGTTCCACGACGGTGGCCCGAGTGCGGAACACCACCCGTACGCCGGAGGGCTGGGCCTCCGCCATGGCCAGCTGACCGTCGGGGAACTGCGCGCGGGCCCGGGCGGGCAGCCGGTGCGGCAGCACACCGAGCTCGGTCTGCTCCAGGTCGAGTACGCCGCGCAGGAGGCCGGCGGTGACGGGCGTGGTGATCCACTCTGTCGTCCCGGGCGAGGTGGAGCCGGGGGCGGGGTCGTGCGGTGAGCTCATGAATTCAGGCTGACGACCGGGCATCTGATCCGCAAATGATTTCACGGCGTCCGGCGAAAGAGACGGGACGCGCGGGCCCGCCCGGCGGTCCGGTGCCGGGCAGGCTCCACACGTACGGCTACCGGCCCTCGCGTACCCGCAGCACCCGCAGGTCGGGCGAGCGGGCGATGTCCTTCTCGCAGAAGCGGGACGTCACCCAGCGCTCACCCGAGTACAGCTCCGTCTGGTCGCTGTAGTGCGGCGACCGGGTGTTCGAGGACTGGGAGTACGTGAGCAGGGTGCGTGCCACCGGGCACGCACTGCCGTCCCAGCCGACCGCCTGGATATAGCTGGAACCGGCCGACACCTCGGTGTATCCGCCGGTTGCCGCGTTCCACACGGGCTCGGTCTTGTTCCAGATGCCCAGCAACTCCGTACCGCCCCCGACCGGGATGCGCTTCCCGTTCCGTACGACGAACTGATGCCCGCCCAGCGGTGCGTCCAGCGCGATTCCCGCGGTCCGCAGCTCCTTCACCGTGTCGGCGAGCGCCGCGGTGACGCCCGGAGCCGAAGTGTTCAGGGTGTTCGGTGTACGGACCGGGTCACCGGCGGAGAAGGGCACCTTCCAGAGCTGGGCCGCGGGCACGGCCGTCGCCTTGCGCCAGAAGCGGTCGAAGAGCAACGCGCCCCGGCTGTCGGTGTCCACGCTCCGGCCCCAGTCCCGCAGGACGGGGCAGGCGGCCGAGACATCGACGGAGATGCCGTCGCTGCCCGTCGCCACCCCGCCAGGCAGCGCCGCACAGGCGTCCGCGAGGTCGGTGGAGACCAGATCACCGGCGGGCGCCCGGTTGGCGAACTGCTGGTGCTGGAGGTCCGCGACGGTCAGCCGCCCCATCTCCGCCATGGCGGCCACGTCCTCGACCGCCCCGCGCGTCCGCATGGACCGCGTCGTGCCGATCGTGCCGAAGACCCGCTCGTAGCCGGTCAGCGGCTGCCCGGCGTGGGTCAGCCAGGCGCTGTCGTTGGAGTTCTGGGAGATCACCGCTTCTCTGAACTTGTTGGCGGGGTGTTACTGAGGTTGAACTCGTGGAGTCGTAGGGGCTGACGGCTCGTCGTCCGTGCGGTAGCACCGGGGCATGCGGTATCCGCAAGGGGGCGGGCTGACCGCCGAACGGCAGCAGTTCCGCGAGGAGTTACGGCTGAAGGCGGCCGAGAAGTTCGCCCAGGGCGAGGCGGGTTCGGTCATCGCAAAGGATCTGCGGGTCAGCGTCCGCTCGGTGCAGCGGTGGCGGCAGATGTGGGACGAGGGCGGTCCGCGGGCTCTGCGGTCACAGGGGCCGGCGTCGCTCCCGAGGCTGAGCAAGCTGCGGGACGGAGCGCCGAGCGCTATCCCACCGACATGACGGACGCGGAGTGGGCCGGGCTCCAGGCTCCGATGTCGGAACCGGCATAGCTGGAGGGCCAGGGCGGGCGCCCGGAGAGGTTCTGCCACCGGGAAACTCGACGCGGTGCGCTACGTGGTCGACTTCCTCTGGAACCTCAGGTCCCAGTCTCCAGGTGTCGTATGCCGCCGAAGGTTGCATACGCCGAGATGCTGACCGGCGAGGTGAAGAGTCTTTCTGCACAGCGGGCTGCGGAGTCGTGCGGATCTACCTTGCGTTTTCGGAGGTCGCCGATGCCCGACGACCTCAGTGCCGCCCTCACCAGACCAGGCGGCCCGGACAGCTACGGCACCAGCGGGCTGCTGGCCACCGGGGTGACTGTGCTCTGGACGAAGAGGCGGGTGGTACCCGTTGGCAAATACCCAGCGGTGGAAGGGGAGTTCCTGCCAGGCTTTGGGGATCAATCCGGCAAGGGAGACAGACCGAAGATGGCAATGGTGCAGCAGCCCACCTCCGCGCAACACCGGCGGGTGCAGTGGAAGGTTATCGACCGGGCCATGGCCCGGTACTCGACCGAGTCCCTGCTGGTGCTTCTCCATGCTGCGCTCGCCTCCCCGGGGTGTTCCCGATTCCACGACCACCTCCTCTTGTTGTGGACCCGGGGCCTGCGTACGCCGCCCAGGTCGGGCCGGGAGGCGGGGGCAGGTGACCTGCCTGGCCTGGTCGTGGCCGTCGTCGGGGCTGCTCCGGGTCGGGGCACGGTCACCGAGGCGGAGCCGAATGACGCGCGGGCGCTGGTGAAGCTGGAGGTGGCGGGGGAGCGGTTGCTGGTCCATCCCGGGCAGCTCGATCATCCGCTGTTGTTCCTGCGTGGTGCGCAGATGACGGCTCTGGCCGTCGACGAGGCGTTGCTCGCGGTGCGCGGGTTCACCCTCACCGATGTCCTGGAGCTGGTTCTGCGGTACACGGACCGCGCGATGACCGTGCTCGCGCCCAGCTGGCCGGAGGTGTACGAGGACCGGGATCCGGGGGAGTTCGCGTGCGGGATCAGCCCTGGTGAGGTGGAGGCCGCACGCCCGTGGGCGGATCTGGATCCGGCTGTGCTCGTCGGGTTGTGCCGGCATCCGGAGAGGGCGGCCCGGGCGCTGGACTGGCTGACCGCGGATCTGGCCGATCTGTCGCTGCGCTATCAGCCGGCGGCACCGCTGCTGGGTCCGGTGCTCGCCGTCGTCGCGCACGGCCGGCGTCGGCTGGTGCCCGTGTCCGCCGCGCTGCGGGAGCTGATCGCCGAGGTACCGGACCGTATGGTTGTGGAGCAGCGGCTGCAGGAGCTTGCGGTGGAACGCGTTGCGAACCTGCTGGGTCTGCGGCAGGTCCCGGTTCGGCCGGGGCCGATGTGTGTGATCTCCTCGCCCACCCACCGGTACGACATTGCGATCGTCAGCGCGCTCTCCGAGGGCCTGTCGGGGCGGGTCGAGGAGGGGCGCGCCGCTCTCGCTGCCGGCGAGCCGGGCCGGGGACGGCTCGTGGTCTATGCCGGGCCAGCGGTGCTGGGGCCGGAGCTGATCCGTGACACCGCCTCCCTGCATGTCGAGGAACTCGCCGAGATCCTCGCCAGCGCGGAGGGGGACCCGGCGCTGCTGGCCCTGTTCGTGCTGGAGCTGACCGAGCACCCCGGGGTCGACGCCCTCTTCTACCGGGAACCGCATGTCGTGACTGCTCATGACGCTGCCCAGCCGTCCCTCCCGACCATTGACCAGCTGTGTGCTCTGAGGGACTTCGTCCATGGCCGGACCTACCACGCCGCTTCCGTCGCCATCCGGTTCCGCGGGGAACCTGCTCATCCTGCGGGCTCCGCTATGGCGGAGGTGCCCCGGGTTTCTCAGGCCGTCTATGACGTGGTGCGCCGCTTGAGCAGGCAGCTGTATGCGGAGCTCGAAGAGGGGCAGCCAGGGCCCTCGGCTGAGGCTGCACGGGAAGTGATTCTCACGATCGCGGCTGTGTGGCGGGACTCGCCCGACCTGCCCGCGGAACTGCGCCCGCTGATTCCGGACGCGGAATGACGCCACACTTCAGCGGAGCCTGCCCGCCTTTTTGCGGCCTTGGAGTACGGCCGGCATGGGCAGGTCGAGAAGGCGGGCGAGGGCAGCGGTGACGGGCGTGGCGTGGTCAGGCAGGTACTGAGAAATCCAGTCGGCTGCCAGCGCGAGGAAGTTGGTCAGATCGCGCTCGGCATCGGCGAGCAGGTGCCGGAACTCGGTGACGGACAGCTCGATCACCGGACTGTCGGTCCGCTCGGCGTCGACGGTGAGCCGGACGGTCTCGTCGAAGCGCTCGGCAACCGGTGACACGGGGTCGTGGCCGAACCAGAGCGCACCTCCGTCGTCGATGAGCTGGTGCCAATCGCGCCAGTCCTCCAGCCCGTCACAGCAGCCAGGCAGGAAGGTGACGCCTGTTGAGTCCGTCACTCGCAGGCCGCCGGCTGCGTAGAGGTTCTCGAAGGTCAGGAGTCCGTGGAGAAAGGAGCTGAGCGGGTCGGCCGGCCGTGGCGGACGGTCGCCGTCGGGGGCGGTGTCATTCCAGCTCACCATGCCCATCACCGCTGTCCCGACCTCGGTGGGCGAGAGCTCTCCGCTGAGAGGCAGGAAGCTGAATCGCTCGACCTTGACGACAGGCCAGAGATCAAAGCCATCAGGGGTGGCTATTTCCAAGACGGGCTGGATCACGATCACTTGCGAAGTGTCCCGCATCGCCCACCCAAAGCGCCTCCCGATTAGCTTGTCATTTATCCAGTCGGCGGGGCTTGGTGCCCTTCTTGTGATGGGCGGGTCTGGTGTACGCCTCGCCGGTTGCGAGGACCCGTCCCACGTCGTGGCGGGTTGCCGAACGGCTGTTTCTTGAACCGAGTGGGCGGCCGGGGCCAGGTCGGGAGGGTTTGGGCGCACGCGCTGGCGTCGGGGTCTGAGCGTGGAGGTTTCTGAACCCGGTTCAGGCGGGGGTCGTGGTCACCCGCGCAGTGTGCCGCCCGGCCTCGGCGGTCCGGGCCGGTTCACCGGCGGTAGCAGTGGCTTAACCGCTCTGTTCTGGTGAGCTGAAACAACCAGCCTGGCCCTGCTGGCCAGGGCCAGAGCACTATCACCGCTGATAGCGGCCTGGCCCTACCCGCAGGGCCGGACCTGGGAGACTAGGGATCATGACCGACCGTCGACCGCTCTCGCTGCCCGCCTTCTCCGAGCCCGCTTCCGACGCTCCCGTACCCGCCCAGGCGGGTGGGCGCCGGCTGATGCCGGTCGAGCAGGGCGCCGACTTCCGCCAGCCGCCCGGCGAGACCGAGCCCGAGCCCGCACCCGCCCCGGCTCGACGTCCGCTCGCCCCCGGCGGCCTCACCTTCTCAGACCCGGACCGCCATATCTGAGCGCTACCACCACGGGTTGCGCCACGTCCAGGACCAGCTCACCACCTAGCCCCACCGCCCTGTGTGCCAGCGCCTCCACCTGGACAGTGGTCGTAGCCGGCCCGGCTCCCGCCTCGGATACCGTGTTCCTCTACGGGGTGCCATAACGGATGTGACGCCCCCCACCGGAGGTAGTCAGCGTATGAGTTCAAAGCGCAGCAAGAATCCAGCCCTGCCCGTACTTGACGACGCATTCCGACTCGCGTCGGTCAAGGACGCCGAAGAGTCCACCCGTGACTTGGCCGCGCGGCTGGCCACCACCGAGCTGCGCCGCGTTTCCCACCCGGGCCGGGTCACCTGGGAGCCCACCGATCAGGCCGAGCCCGTACCGGTCCCGCCGACTGTGGTCGACGGTGACGGGGACCTGTGGCTGCGGGACCGGGGCACTGGCACCTGGACCATGCCCGAGTTCAACCCGAAGGAGTTCCCGGCCCGCTGTGGCGAGGTTCTGACGTGGAACCAGCTTGCCCGCGAGTTCGGCCCGCTGACCGCACTGGCCGACGACCGCCGCATCGGCGGCGGCCGGCGCTGACCGCGCAGCCTTCTGGGATGACCGCGCCCCTGAAGCGCCCGTTACGGGTAGCTGGGAGCTCCAGCTCACCGCCGAGCTCGACGGTGGCGGCGAGCAGGTGAGCGTGGTGGTGGCGTGCGACGGCCTCGAGCAGCGTGGTGCGGGCCTGGCGCCACCCGATGTCCTCGGTGCGGCCGGCGTCGGTGGACCAGCCGGGTAGCGGTCGGCCTTCAGTTGCCGTGGTGAGCGCGCGGCCCAGCTCGCCGATCGACTGCTGCCAGTCGGCCAACTGCCCGAGCAGGCCGCGCACCAGCTCGTCGACGGCGGCCGCCGGGCCGGCGCCGAAGGCCCGCGCTTCGGCGGCGGCCTCGGCGAGGACGTCTTCGTCCAGGTCCTCGAGGGCCTCACGCCACGGAGCGGCCGCAGCGTCGAAAGCGGCCAGGGCGGCGTGCAGCTCGGCGTCGAGAGCGGCGGGCGAACACGGCAACGGGGTGCTGATGAGGATTCGTGAAAATGGCTCTGCCCGGAGTTTCGTGAAGGGCCAGGTCGTCGGAGTGGAGGTGGCGGGGATCCAGCGGCCCCCTTCGTAGGTCGCTACCCAGCAGCCACAACCATGCCGGCCGTGACCTGAGGACGGTTGGGGAGCAGCGACGCGAGGTTGTCCCTTACGAAGTCCGCCGCCCGCTCGATCGACTCTTCGGCCCCGGACTGGTCCTCAAAGACGCTGGTAGAGACCATCACTCCGTCCCCTGCGTCCACCCAGTAGTAGGCCACGAAGCCGGGGACTCGGCGGAGGAGAGGCACGAATCCCTCATCCACTCGACGTCCCGCCTCGGCAGAGTCAGTCACTCCTTCGTAACGCCGAATTACTGCGTACACAGCTGATCTCCTCACGGATCCCAAGGTCACCTTGCGCGAAGCGACCTACCCCCACCGAGCGTCTTTCGCTCGGGGGACGCCCGGAAGTGACCCGTATAGGCGCACCGGTGATCCAAACCGGGGGTCTGCTGTGGCCAGGGCTGAGCGAACCGGGACATCACGGAAGTCCGGTCAGAGCCGTGAAAATCCCCAGGGTCGCTCTTCCCCTCAGCTGGTTGGGGGTTGAACGTTCTGGGGAGCCTGGGGATCGAGGAGCGGAGAGAAGGCGTCTCGGAGATTCTTCGGGCCCTCGGTAGTGAAGGGCAGTCATCCCCACTTCGCGGGCGGCGGTGACGTTGGCGGCGGTGTCGTCGATGAACAGGCAGCGGTGGACTGGCGCCCCGACTCATTCGGCGGCGATGAGGTAGACACGCGGGTCTGGCTTCGCGACACCGATGTGGGCGGTGTTCACCACGGCGTCGGCGAGGACGTCCAGCCCCTGCCGAGCGAGATCCGAATCCAGCCGCGTGGTCGCGTTGGAGACCAGGGCGACGGTGACGGCCTTGCGGGCGCGCTTGAGCAGGGCGACGACCTCTATCGGCACGGTGAAACCGGCCGTGGTGCCGGAGGCGTCCGAGGCGGAGGTTACCAGGAACGGCACCGCCGTCACCGGCAGCACGGTGAGCTGACGCCGCCGCACCGGACTGCCGCGTCCGACCCTTGCCCTCACCCCCACGCCCGCACCAGGAGCGAGCTCGACGCCCATATTTCAGTGGGACAAGGAGGTGTGGAAGGAAGACGTGCGCCTGATGACGCAGGCCGGAGTCAATCTTGTCTCGCTCGGCATCTTCTCCTGGGGCCTTATCGAGGTGGCGGACGGCGAGTTCGACTGGCGGACAACGGCATCGCCATCGATCTCGCCACACCGACGGCCGCGCCCCCGAGCTGGCTCCTTGCGGCACACCCCGAGATCTACCCCCTCGACCACGACATGCGGCCGCGCTGGCCCGGCTCCCGGGTCGGCTGGTGCCCGAGCAGCCAGCCCGCGAGGTGTACACCTACGGCCGCGACTAGTGTGACGGCACCGTCTTCGCTCCCGCTGGGCGAGGCTGACCGGAAGGCACTCTGAACATGACTGGGCAACGTGACCGTTGGGCGGAACTGACCGGCGGGCAAGGTGGCGACGAGTACGCTCAGCGTTTCGCGCGGCTTGCCGAATCGGGTCATGACATCCACGGCGAGGCCACCTTCTGCGCCGCGTTGCTGAAGCCCGCCGCCCGGGTACTCGACGCCGGCTGTGGCACCGGTCGGATCGCGATCCGACTCGCGGTACTGGGCCACCACTGCACGGGCGTGGACGTCGACTCCTCGATGCTCGCGGTAGCCCGCCGAGACGCCCCCACTCAAGAATGGGTCCTCGGTGACCTGGCCCGTCTGGACACTCTCGGCCTGAATCCCGGCTTCGACCTGGTGCTCGCCGCCGGAAACGTCATCCCCCTGCTGGCCCCCGGCACCGAATCAGTTGTTGTCCGGCAGTTGGCCGCCGCACTGCGCTCCGGCGGTCTGCTGGTCACGGGTATGGGACTGGACGCAGCACATCTGCCGCTGGCGGAGCCGCCGGTGACCATTACGGACTTCGACCACTGGTGTGCTCAGGCCGGACTGACCTTGCGGCAGCGCTACGCCACCTGGAGCGGCGATCCCTACTACCAGCGCTGTGGTTACGCCGTCAGCGTGCACTCCCGGCTCGCCACGTGAGTCCGCGCCTTCTGCGTCAGGTCGCCGACGCGGAACTGGTGCGCGACGCGGTGGCTGGGCTCGACGTCCCACCCTTGCAGCGGCCGGTCACAACAATCCGCGGCGCCGTGCGGCATCGAGCGGACGCTCATTCGGCGCTACGGGCACTTGGCGGCCCGCTCTCCCGCCCGAAAGGGCGCAGGGAGTTTGGCGTGCACACGTCTTGACTGGTGGTCGTTACCGCACGCACCGTTGCTCAGTCGATCCGGCCAGGGGGAGTACGTGAAAAGCAAGTTGCTCGGCGCGTCCACGGTCCTGCTCCTCTTGGCTGTGGTGGTCGCCTTGCCGGTGCCGGCCTCTTCCGAACCGCGTCCGGGGCCGACGCGTGTCCTGCCGCTGGGCGCCGTCGACCTGACCGAGACCCGCAGCACGCGGACGCTGCAGCCCGGTGTCACCCTCACGCGGATTGTGCGCGGTGACGACGCTCCGGCGCTTGCGTGGACGGTCGAGGTTGCCATACCCGGGGGTGCCACCTCGCCGGACCCCGATGCGCCGCCGACGGCGCTGAAGGACCGGTCGAGCGCCGACGAGCTGGCTGCCGACGCGCACAGGGACGGCTTCGACGCCCGGGTCGAGGAGGTCACGACTCCAGCGGTCGCCGACTACGCCGGTGGAACGCTAGGGTGGCGGGTCCGGGTCGGGCAGTTCGACTCGCAGTCCGCCGCGACGGCCGAGCTCACCCGGCTGAGGGGTGCCGGGTACGCAGGGTCCGCCGTATACACCGGCTGGGACGGCGACCCCGCGGACCGTGGCCCGTGGCGGATCGACGTGCTCACCATCGACCCGGCCCGGTTCCGCGGTACGCTCAAGGCGTCGTACGGTCCCGATCTGGAGAACCGTGAGAAGACCAGTGAGCTGGCGGCTGCTTCCCGCGCAACCGCAGCGGTCAACGTCGGGTTCTTCGTCCTCGACCCGCGAGCCGGAGCACCGGGCGATCCGGCCGGCGTCGGCGTCTACGACGGCCGGCTGCTGAGCGAGCCGGTGAACGGGCGTCCCGGCCTGGTGATGCGCGACTCCGGCCGGCACAGCAGGGTCGCCCGGCTCACCTGGAAGGGGCGGGTCGCCGGCCGGGATGCGTCGCAACCCCTGGACGGCATCGACCGCGTACCGGGCCTGATCAGGAACTGCGGCGGTACCGCCGACGACACTCCGACCTCGCTGCCCCTGCACGACGTGACCTGCACCGACCGCGACGAGCTCGTCGCCTTCACGCCTGAATACGGTCGGCAGACGCCGCAGGGCGAGGGCCTCGAGGTCGTGCTGGACGCCCGAGGGCGGGTCCTGGAGCGGCGCTCACCGCGCGGCGGACCGCTGCCGGCCGGCGGCACCTCCGTGCAGGCGACCGGCAGCCGCGTCGCCGAGCTGGCCGCCCTGGCGCAGGTCGGCCGGCCCCTGCGCGTCGAGGGGACGTTGCGGGACGACAGCGGCCGCAAGGTCTCCCCGTCACCGGCGACCAGTATCCTCAATGGCGGTCCCGAACTGGTCCGCGACGGACGGCTGCACGTCACGGCCGCCACCGACGGGATGGCGCAGCCCGGCAACGCGAGCTTCTACTACGGCTGGGTGCACAAGCGCAATCCACGCACGCTGGCCGGGGTGGACGCCGCAGGCAGGACCGTGCTCATCACCGCCGACGGACGCGGCACGGGCGCGCTGGGGCTGAGCATCCCCGAGAGCGCTGCCGTCGCCCGAGCGCTGGGCCTGCGCGGCGCGGTCAATTTTGACGGCGGCGGGTCGACCACGATGGTGGTCGACGGCGAAGTGATCAACGACCCGTCCGACGCGGCCGGTGAACGCCCTGTCGGGGACGCACTGCTGATCCTGCCCGACCGGGGCTGACCCGGCCCGGTCCGAGAACGCCCGAGCCAGGGCTCGGCCGCTCGTTCCGGGGGCCGAGGTGGTCGCGGTCAACGGCCGTGTACCGGCGCGGAATCCGCCCGTCACCCACCTCCGCTGGAAAGATTCGGTCCGTGAACGACAACACCTCTGGCCAGAAGGCCCGCGAACTGCTTACCCAGGCATCCCAGCACCCGGTTGCCAGTCCTCAGCGCGACGCGCTGGTAGCCGAAGCCGCCGTGTGGGCACGTCTGGAGCACGCAGCCGTCATCGAGCGTCACTCAGTCGCTGCGGTCGACATCGAGTCCGCCCTGGCCTCCTTCGCCGACCCCGTGCGGAAACTCGGCAGCGAGATCGGCAACCTGACCGAGCACATCAAGCTCAGCCAGAAGTGATCGAGCACGTCGAAGGAGGGCACGACGGTGAGGCGCCGGCGCCCGGTCACTCCGACAGCGAGCAGGAAATACGGAAGCGGGCCGGAGCCGCGCCGCCGACCACGTTCAGCGGGTTGTGGCGCCGCGCGGGTCGATGACCGCGCGAGGCATTCGGCGGCGTTCGTAGGTACGCCGGGTGACCGCGCGGACGCCCGCCAGGTCGTCGATGACCGCCGCCACCAGGGACCGCTCGTCGTACCTGAGTTTCTGGATCCGGCCCGCCGGCGACAGCATCAAAGCCGGGCGGGAGGCACTGTCGTACCGGACGCGTCTGGTCTTCATGGATCCTGCGGGGTCTCCGATCCGCTGGCGCACCAGCTGCGCCTCGTCGTAGGCCACCGTGGAGACGAACCGCCCGTCCCCGGCATCCTGCGACGACGGTCGGCCGACGCTCACGGTACGGCCGAGGGCGTCAGGCTCGATGTCCTGGTGCAGGTCGAAGCCACCGGGGTCGATCGTGCGGCCCACCGGGAAGCCCGCCCGCACACCGGCAGTGTCGGGGTCGGCAGATCGATCTCGTCCAGCCGACCGGGGCCGGGTCGTAGCTGTAGCGGGTCAGCCGTCGCTCGTACTCGGCGTCTTCGGCGGCGCCCGGATCGCCGGACCGGGTGACCCGGGGGTTGGAGGAGGTCAACAGCTGGCCGCTCGGGCCGCAGATCCTCCGGCACGTCGACCGACGCTCGTGCGCATCGCGGCCGTACAGCGCCTGTGCGAGGGAGCCGAGCGGACTCAGCACGCCGACCAGGTTGCCGCCGCGGTTGTACCGGCAGTGCGTGACGAGCCGAACGGGCAGACCGCCGACCCGGCCGGTCTCCTCCCGCATCAGCAGGTTGACCTGCCGGTTGAACAGGTGACGGGTCCGCAGGCCGTCCCGCTCGGTCACTACGGTCTGGCAGTGGGGGCGTTCGTGCTCGCCGTAGGGCGGTCGAAGTCCTCGACGACGTCCGCGTAGTCGAAGTGCGCCTGGCTGGCGCCCTGCCGCTGTGTCACCAGACGGCGGTAGCTGAGCAGACCCGCTTCCAGACCGAACTGGTGACGTCGGCTCTGCCGGTCGCTTTCGGCGGCTGCCGCCGAGCCTGCCGGAGCCACCGCGCCGATGGCCGAGAGGCCGACGAGCGTGGAGGCCACGAGCCCGAGCCGGGCGCAGCGCAGGGGCGAGCGGTGAGGGCGCGGGTGAGCATGACGTGTCGGCCGAGCCCCATCAGTGGGAGCCCTTCTTAGCCAGGTCCAGCTGAAGGAGATCGAGGTTGAAGTTCTGGTACACGTCGGCGTCCATGCTGATGCGCACCTGGTGCCGGCCAGCCTCGAGATGCTGCCCAACCGGTGGGCTGCAGGAAGAACGCCGAGTGGCTCGTGGTGTTCCGCACAGCGACGCTTTCGCTCGGGCTGCCGTCGTCGAAGGCGAGGCGGTAGGTGCCGGCCGGGTCGTACGGGGACGAAACGCGAGCGGAGAGGTCGTAGTACCCGGACTTCTCGACGGTGAAGTCGTAGTCGATCCATTCCCCGCCACGGATCCAGCACATGGACACGGCGCCTTGATGATCGCAGACGTCGACACCCTCGTCGGGCCGAGCGACGTTCCCGCCACGGTTCTGCGGGTCGTTGTCGTGGTAGGCGATGCCTTCGCCGCCCCGCGCGAAGTCCTCGCCCTGGATGCGGATGGTGTGTGGGGCGACCTTCTCTGCCCAGCCCGTCTTCAGCCAGGACTCGAGCGTCTCGATGTTGTCCGTCTGGAGCATGGAGGCGCCGAACGTGTCGACCAGGGCGCCCCAGCCCTTGGCGGGGTCGGTCAGGGACCGCTCGTCGGTGTAGTGATCGGCCAGCCCGAACCACATGGAGTTGATCCAGACCCTGCCGGTCGACCGCATCCGGTCGAGGACCGGCTCGCGGACGATCGCGTCCTCAGTGTTCTTGAAGACGACCTCGTACGCGACAGGCTGGTCCGCCCCGAATCCGTCGAGGGCGCCGATGTTGCTGTCGGAGATGACGTGCATGTAGACGGCGTCAGGGTGCTTCTCGCGGAATTCCTGCACCTCGGCGACAGGCGCGCTGCTCTTGAACAGGCCGTTGCGCACCGTGCCGGTCTCGGTCAGGACCTCGTACATCTCCTCGCGGACGTTCCACCCCTTGTCCAGGTTGACCAGACCGCGCTCCTTGACGACCGCCATCGCCTCGGTCAGCGTGGGCACGCGCTCGTCCGTCAGCGCCGCCTGGGCGCCGCCCAGGCCCTTCTTCAGGCGGAGGGACTTGATCTGGGCCAGTGTGAGCTCGGTGACCCGGCCGGTCCCGTTGGTGGTGCGGTCCACCGTCTCGTCGTGCATGAGGACGAGGTGGCCGTCCTTGGTCTTGCGTATGTCGGTCTCGACGATCTCGGCTCCGTCGTCCAGCGCGGCTTCGAAGGCCGGAAGGCTGTTCTCGGGGGCTTCGCGCCACTGGGCGCGGCCGACCAGGGGCAGTCCGTCCGCCGGTACGGGACGCACTCCCAGGCGTACACCCGCCATCTCGGCGGCGCGCAGCGGCGTGAACACCTCGCGGCCCGGGCGGTGCAGTTCCCGTTTCAGGGCGGGGGCGGGCTGTCGCGCCGCGTCCGCCGTTACCGCCGCATCCGACGGCAGCATGGCGCACCGGCCACGAGATCGAGACGACCCGCCCGTCGGGCGTCGGCCGCAGATCGACACCGGGGGTGGCCAGGATCGCGCCGAGGCAGTCGTGCTTCGGCAGGCGGGTGCTGTGGCGTCTTGAGGTGGGAGACGTCGATGGAGAAGGTGGCACTTGATGTGCCGGCGGCCGGGCCGCCGGCTTCGATCACGGTGACGCGGGCACCGGCCTGGGCCAGACGGTGCGCCACGGAGGCACCGAGCACGCCGGCTCCGACGACGACACGAGGCATGGGTCTTTCCCTTTGCGGGACGAGAACGAAGGGTTGCGGTGGGGGAGGGGGGACCGGTCAGCTGACCTTGCCGAGGAATGCCTGGGTGCGCGCGTGGCGGGGAGAGCCGAGCACATCGGCGGGGGCGCCGGACTCGACGACGACACCGTCGTCCATGAACACGAGCGCGCGGAGGTGGGCTCGTCGAACAGCATCAGCTCCGGACGCATCGCCAGAGCCCTGGCGATCGCCACCCGTTGCTACTGGCCGCCCGACAGCTGGGACGGACAGGAGTCGGCACGGGCGGTCAGTCCGACCCGTGCCAGCAGGGGCTGCGCGCGCTCCCGGACCTCGGCCTTGGACTCCTTCCTGACCAGGACCGGTGCCCATGATGTTCTCCAGCGCGGTCATGTGCGGGAAGAGGTTGAAGCGCTGGAAGACCATGCCGATGCCGCGCCGCTGCCGTGCGACCGGCTCGTCCGTGAGCTCGTGCACGAGGCCGCCGCGCTCCTTGTAGCCGATGAGCTCGTCGCGTACGACCGCGTCGTTGGCGAAGAACTAGGCGAAACGAGCTGTTCGCGACCCGGTATCCGAGTGGTGCACCAACTCACCGGGGGCCGGCGATCGGCGAAGCCGGCGGGACCGGGGCGCCCCGACGGGCCGCGCAGGTCGGCTCACCGCCGTCAGCCGGGCATGTTCGCCGGCTCGGCCACGGCGTCCTCGGTCACGGGCGGGCGGCAGGCGCCGAGCCAGCGTTCGCTGCGGGCGATGTGCGCGGCTGCGGCGCTCGCGGCAGCCGCAGGGTCGCGGTTGGCCAGTGCCGTGACGATCGCACGGTGATCCTCGTCGCCCGCGCGCTTGAACTCCGGACCTTCGGGCAGCGCGAACACCCGGTAGTGACGGGAGCGGGAACGGAAGACGGTGAGCAGGGCCTCCATGGAAGGGCTGCCGCCGATCCGGGCGATCTCCGCGTGGAAGCGATGGTCGTAATCGGCGAACTCCGCCGGGTCGTCGCTGCCCTCGATCGTCTCGAGGAAGCCGTAGAGGATCTCCAGCGACTCGGGGGTGATCCTGGCGGCGGCCTGCGCCATCACATGCGATTCCAGTACGCGCCGGATCTCGAACAGCTCCAGCAGACCGTCGAGCGGCAGCAGTTCGACCGTCAGGGACAGCCTGCCGAGAAGGTCCTCCGGTCGCAGCTGTGAGACGAAGGTTCCGGAGCCGTGCCGCGCCTCGACCGCGCCGAGGGCGGCGAGCATGCGCACCGCCTCACGCAGCGAACCCCGTGAGACTCCCAGCTCTTCGCACAGATCGCTCTCCGGCGGAAACCGCTGGCCGGCGCCGAGACGGCCGCTGGAGATCATGCGGCGCAAGCCGTGGAACGCCTTGTCGACTGCGGACATCGCTTCCTCCCCGTTCAGGCCCGTGCGGCAGCGCCGGGCAGGAGGCAGTCTAAGCCAGTCGTCATACATTGCTCCGGTGAAAACCAAAGTCATCAGATAACTATGGCCTGAACTCTTGTCTGTATGGCCCATCAGGGGCAGTATCTCGCCTAGTCATCACACCTCTTCCGGTACCTGTCTGATGTCCAGCCCGCTTGGAGTCTCGTGAGCACGACAGATCTCACCACTGCCCCGCGACCCCTCGCGCTCGCCGACGGCCGCCCTGCCGCCGCTGCCTGGTCGCTCGATCCCGCGATCAGGCACCTGAACCACGGGTCGTTCGGGGCGGTTCCACACCTGGCACAGGAGGAGCAGAACCGGCTGCGCCGGCAGATGGACGCCTCGCCTGTCGAGTGGTTCCCCGCGCTGCCGGGGAAGGTCGCGGCCGCACGAAGGGCGATCGCCGGCTTCCTCCGGGTATCGGTCGACGACCTCGCCCTCGTCCCCAACGCCAGCGGCGGCGCGAGCGTGGCCTACACGAACGTGCCGGCACGACCCGGCGGCGAGGTCCTGGTCACCGATCACGGCTACGGCGCCGTGACCATGGGCGCCGAACGCCTCGCCCGCCGCTGGGGCGGCAGGCTCCGCACGGTCCACGTGCCGCTCGACGCCGACGCCGACACCGCCTGCGAATCCGTGGTGGCGGAGCTGAGCGAAGCGACCGGCCTCATCGTCCTCGACCACATCACCTCGGCGACCGCGCGGTGGATGCCGGTGGATCGGATCACCGCAGAAGCCCGCAGACGCGGCATCCCGATCCTCGTGGACGGCGCTCATGTGCCCGGACTGGCCGAGGACCCCCTCGCCGGACTCGACTGCGACGTCTGGGTCGGCAACCTCCACAAGTTCGGCTGTGCCCCGCGGGGCACAGCGGCGCTGGTGGCACGGACGGATCTGCGCGACAGCCTCTACCCCCTGATCGACTCCTGGGGCGCTCCCGAACCCTTCCCCGACCGCTTCGACACTCAGGGGACCGTGGACGCCACGAGCTATCTCGCCGCGCCCACCGCCCTCGGCTTCGTCGAGGACACCTGGGGGTGGGCGACGGCCCGCACCTACATGCGCGAGCTGGCCGACTACGCGGAACGGATCATCGCGACGGCCTTCTCCGAACTGACCGGCGAGGACTGCCGCGTGGACGTGGGCATGCCGGTCAACGCCCTGCGGCTGGTGAGGATCCCCGCCCCGTTGGCCGCCACCCACGCCGAGGCTGACGCGCTGCGCGACCGGGTGGCGCAGGAGCTGGGGGTCGCGACGGCGTTCACCAGCTTCGGCGGCGTCGGCTATCTGCGCCTGTCGACGCATGTGTACAACACGGCAGCCGATTTCGAGTACTTCGCCGAGCGATGCGTCCCCGTGCTCGGCGCATGGTCCCGTAACCAGTCCCACGGAGGACAGCGATGAAACGCAGGAACGCAGTCGCCGCTCTCGGCCTCGCCCTCACCATGACCGTGACCGGTTGCTCCGCCATGGGCGGCTCCAGTGATGGGACCGTCACACTGCAGATGGTCGAGAGCCTGACCAACCCCGCCCGCACGGAGGTGCTGAAGCAGCTCATCGCGGACTTCGAGAAGCAGAACCCGAAGATCAAGGTCAATCTGGTCTCGCCGCCGACCGGCCAGGCGGACCAGAAGATCCAGCAGATGCTGCAGTCCGGCAGCGGCGTCGACACGCTCGAGGTCCGGGACATCACCGTGGGCCCGTGGTCGAACAACGGCTGGATCCACGACATGAGCACGGACCTCAAGGACTGGTCGGGCTGGCAGGGGCTGACCGACAACGCCGCCAAGGCCGCCAAGGGTCCGGAGGGCAGGACGTATTTCGTGCCCTACGGCTTCTACGGGCTGAGTCTGTTCTACCGGACCGACCTCATCAGCCAGGCCGGGTACGACAAACCGCCCAGCACCTGGGAGGACCTGCTCGAGCAGGCGAGCGCGATCCAGGACAAGGACAAGCGCCGCTACGGTTACGCCTTCCGGGGCGGCCCCAACGCCAGCAGCAACGTCACGGCGGTCATCGAGGCGTACGTCGCCGACAGGATCGACCCGGCCAACGGCTACAAGCTGGACGACGGCAGCACGATCTTCTCCGCGCCGGAGGCACGCGAGGCACTGAAGACGTACTTCGAACTGTTCAAGAAGGGCTCGCCGCCGTCCTCCATCGCCTGGGGCTACCCGGAGATGGTCGAGGGTTTCTCCAACGGATCCACGGCCTTCCTGCTCCAGGACCCGGAAGTGATCGCGCCCCTGCGGGAGTCCAAGGCGATCAAGGAGGACCAGTGGACCACCGCGCCCCTGCTCGCCGGCCCGGGAGGAAAGGCTGTCCAGCCGCTGGCGACCGCCGGCTGGGGTGTGGCCAAGGGCAGTAAGCACAAGGCACAGGCCGTCAAGCTCGTCGAATTCCTGTCGGAAGGCGAGGCGTCGACCACGTTCGCCAAGAAGAACAGTCTGATCCCGATCCAGAAGCAGGCCGACGAGGACCCGTTCTACAAGACCGGGCCGTGGGCCAGCTACGTGACAATGAACCAGAACCCGGACACGTACGTCACCGTCACCCAGCCCCGTGATGTGCCCTGGTTCACCGAGTGGACGCAGAAGGCCGATGCGGACGTCCAGAAGGTGCTGCTCGGCAAGATGACGCAGGAGCAGCTGCTCGCCGACTGGGACGCGTACTGGACCGCCAAGTGGAAGAACGAGAAGAGCTGACATGCGGGCGGGCATGGCTTCCCCAGTGCAAGAAGAGACACGGCGCCCCTCCCGCAAGGAGGGCGCCCGTCCCGTCAGGACGGCAGGCGGCGGCCGGCGCAAGCGCGAGTTCACCACCCGCCGGGGCCTGGTGATCGCCGCCTTCATGGCACCGGCCGCGATCTTCGTGGCAGTGTTCACGTACTACCCGATGGTGGCCGGCAGCCAAATGGCCTTCCGCCACTGGAACCTGGCGGACCTCACGGACAAGTCGTTCGTTGGTCTTGGCAACTTCCGGGAGATCTTCGGCGACCCGCTCTGGGGCACCGTGCTGAGCAACACCGCCCTATGGGTGGTCGCCTCGATCGTGCCCCAACTCGTCATCGGGTTCGCGCTAGCCCTGTGGCTGCGACGCCGTTTCCGCTTCCGCGGGCTCTATCAGGCGCTGATCTTCTTCCCGTGGGCCATCTCTGGCTTCCTGATCGGCATCCTTTTCCGCTGGATGTTCAACAGCGAGTTCGGGGTCGTCAACGACCTGCTGATGAAGGCACATCTGATCGACGAGCCGGTGGCATGGCTGGCCGACCCGAAGACGGCCATGGTCGCCATCCTCGTCGCCAACATCTGGTACGGCGTGACCTTCTTCGCCATCATGATCCTCGCTGCCCTGCAGTCGATCCCCGACGAGATCTACGAGGCCGCCGCGCTGGACGGGGCGGGCAAGGTGCGCACACTGTTCCAGATCACGATCCCGTACATCCGGGCGACGCTGGCCCTGACGGTGCTGCTGCGCATCATCTGGATCTTCAACTTCCCGGACATCATCTTCGGGACGACGGGCGGCGGCCCGAACAACGAGACGCACATCGTGACGACTTGGATGATCAACATCACTCAGCAGGGCGACTACGGAAAGGCGTCCGCCCTCGGCCTGCTGGTGGTCGCCGGCCTCCTGCTGTTCTCGGTCTTCTACCTCACGGCCACCCGCGAGAAGGGAGCGAAGTCGTGAACACCAAGGAGTCCCCGGTCGGAAAGGCCGTCAAGATCAGCTTTCTCACGCTCTGGCTGATCTTCACCGTGTTCCCGCTGTACTGGATCGCCATCACCTCGTTCAAACCCGCCGGCGCCATCTTCACCTTCCCCCTCGCGTACTGGCCCGAGGACTTCTCCCTGGAGAACTACGCCGGGCTGTTCGACAAGTCCCAGTTCGGCGCCTACCTCGTCAACAGCCTGATCGTGGCAACGGTCGCCGGCACGGTCGCCACCGTCATCTCGATGCTGTCGGCCTATGTGCTGGCCCGGTTCGAATTCCGCAGCAAGACGGCCCTGTTGATGGCCGCCCTGGTCACCCAGATGATCCCCGCCTTCATCGCGCTGGGACCGTTGTATCTGCTGATGACCGATCTGCAGCTCGTCGACAACCGCTTCGGGCTGATACTCGTCTACATCGCGGTCTGCATCCCGTTCTGCACGGTGATGCTCCGCGGCTTCTTCGAGAACATCCCGGACACCCTCGAAGAGGCCGCCATGATCGACGGCTGCTCACGGTTCGGTGCGCTGTTCCGGGTGCTGCTGCCGGTGATGAAGCCGGGCATCATCGCTGCCTTCATCTTCAACTTCGTGAACTGCTGGAACGAGCTCTTCCTTTCAGTCACGCTGATGAACAGTGACGACAACAAAACCGTCCCCACGGCGCTGAACGGCTTCATCTCCAGCTTCAACATCGACTGGGGTTCGATGTCTGCCGCGGCCGTCCTGACGATCCTGCCCACCATGGTGCTCTTCGCCTTCGCCAGCAGGCACATCGTCCAGGGGCTCACCGCCGGCGCCGTCAAGGGGTGACCGCGGGCCACCCACGTGCGAGGGCCCGGACCGCGTTCTTGCAGGTCCTGGCCCTCGCGCTTCTGGCGAACGCTCCTGTTTCGGCGCTGAGTCGATCTGCCAGGTGCGGACTTGTTAGTCGCGCAGAGCATGGTGCGTACTGCACGGCGGTGGGCTGGTCGCCCTGGGGACCGGAGAGCCGGTGGAGAGAAGCCTGCTGCACCCGTCAAGGTGAAGGGACCGTCTAGACCCGCCCCCGTCGAACAAGGTCAGTCCAACCGCGTCAGGCAAGGCCGGTGCTGCGTGGTCACGTGAATGCCGAACTGCCCGCGGGAGTTGGGGGCAATTTCACCCGCCGAACCCCAGCGGGACAAGCACGGCCCATACGCTCCCCGCGACGATCCGGACTTCTACCGAAGGTTTCCGATGCCTGACCCCATGAGAGTTGTCCGTGTTCTCGCTGTCGGCGCTGCCCTGGCCGCCACCGTCTCCCTCGCGACTCCGGCCCAGGGAGCAGTCAGCACCGTGACCGCCGAGGCGACCGGGAGCACCGCCCAGCAGACGGCGAAGCGGCTCAAGAATCCGATCGTCGCCCATCGCGGTTCGCCGCGCGTTGCACCGGAGGAGACGTTGGCGGCCTACCGGGCCGCGATCGCTGAGGGCGCGGCGGTGCTGGAGGGCGACGTCCAGCTCACGCGGGAAGGCGAGTTGGTGCTGGTCCACGACGACACCCTCGACACCACCACCGACGCCGAGCAGATCTTCCCCGACCGTGGGCCGTGGCGCGTCGGCGACTTCACGCTCGCCGAGATCAAGCAGCTCGACGCGGGCTCGTGGGTGCATGAGAAGTTCGCGGCGGAGCGCGTCCCCACCCTCGAGGAGGTGCTTGTCCTGGCACGCGGGAAGACGGGCTTCAACCTCGAGATGAAGTCGCCGCAGAGCAGCCCCGGCGTGGCCACCAAGCTCGCCGCACTCCTGGCGGAGTGCGGCTACACCGACGATCGCGTGAACCCGCGCACCGGCATGCTCGAGATCGCGGTCCACTCCCGAGACGAGGCTGTGCTGCGCGAGTTCGCCGCGCTGCTGCCCCATGTGCGCATCTCCTGGTTGTCGGGAGGCCCGATGCTTGACGACAGCCGGTTGGCCGAACTCGCGACGTGGACGGACGCCGTGTACGCCACGCCGACCGCGACCACGGCCGCGGACATCGACCGCGCGCACGAGGTGGGCCTCAAGGTGTACTCCGACCCGGTCGACAGCCCCAAGTCGATCGCGATGGCGCGGAACCAGCGCTATGACTACCTGGTCACCAACGTGCCGGCTGTCGCGAAGCGCGTCGTGGCCGGTAAGGACCCGCGCCTCGGCCTCGACGGCGTCGAGATCGAACACGTCATGGCGAACCCGAGCGGCGAGGACAATCAGCCCGAGAACGGCGAGTACGTCGCCCTGCGCAACACCACCGACCAGCCGATCGACATCTCCAGCCACACGCTGACCGACCACGCCGCCAATATCTGGCTGAGCACCGGCGACAAGGCCGTCATCCAGCCGGGCGGCCTGTTCCTGGTCTACGTCAACACCGGCACCAATAGGGCCGACGCCTACTACAACGGCTACTCGGTCGGCATGTTCAACAACACCGGAGGCGACACCGTCTACCTGATGGACGAGAACATGAACCTCGAGGACGTCTACTCCTACGTCCTGCCGTGACCATCCCGCGTGCGCTGCTACAGGCGCAGCCTCTGGACCACCGCGCGCCCGGTGTCGGTTGAACGCGTCGCGCACTCAGGCGAACCGCAGAGCGGCCGAAGGCCCGCCCCCGTTGGGCGGGCTTTCGCGTATCGTGTGACACAGAGGCGTGGTGAAAGACGAGTGAGGCCGTCTCTTCCGGATCTTGCCTAATCGGCGGCGTCCCACTCTGCCTGCACCCAGGCTGGCTGCACGTCGTTCAGTGAGGGGGCGAACCCTGCCGGGAACATAGCAACTTCGGTTGCGGCCACATGTTCTCCGGCCCGTGCTCGTCGCAGTGCAGCGCGATGAGATGCGGTCCCTCCCCGAAGGACTCGTGCCAATAGGGGCGGTCGTGCGCCTGGCAGTAGTACCCGAGTCTCCAGCAGTCATCTTCTTCAGTCGGCTCGTAGAAGCTGGGATCGCGAACGATCGTGGTCACCGGCTCCTGCTGGTTGAACCGGGGGATGGCCGCGGGTCACACCACAGCAATCGGGGAGGTATCACGCGCCAATCCTGCCCCGAGGCCGACCTGTTCAGATCATTGGGTCGCTACCCACGGCGACCGCGTGCACCAACTGGTGGCGCGCGACGCAGCGGGTAGCGTGCGGCGGCCCGCTCCGAGCGGTCCGGCGGTGGGAGAGGTCCACCGGCTGACGCAAGCCGTCTGGGTGATGCGGAGCGTGGTTGCCGTGTCGGGTTGCCTGGAGCACAACGATGCCTCCAGGCAACCGACTTCAGGCTCTAGAAGAAGCCAAGTTTCTGAGGGCTGTAAGAACAAAGAAGGTTCTTCGTCTGCTGGTGGTACCGGGGGCATTGCCCTGCTGGCCAGCCAAAACGGCGGCTTCTGAGCCATGTGGTGCGGCGATGGTCCGGGGATGGCCCGGATCTTGATCCGCTGGCGAAGAGGTCGCTGGCCTTCTGCTGGGGTGCTTTCCGTGGTGCCTTCGCAGTGTGGGCGGCTGCATCGGTACCACATGGCACATGTCGTAGAAACCGTCCATGAGGGTTCAGCTGGTCCAGGATGATCGCGTATGTGTAGTTCAGGGTCCTGCGGTGGGAGAGCGTCCAGGAGGTTGGTGACAGGCGTGTGACACCAACGTAGGAGATCGCGATGCGTGCCGGACTGTTCTGGGCTGACGAGTGTGGTCCAGCTGCGGAGTGTCCGGTTCTGCTGCGGCCGAGGTTCAGAGAGAGCCGGGACTGTTCGCGACAGCATGCCGGTGAAGGGCCGTCGTTGACGGCGATGCGCGTCCTCGTGTCCATGGAACTGCTCGCGATCGGTGAGATCGGGATTTCGTAGCGGATCTCCTTTCCGCCGGCTTCGTCGATCGCTGCACCAGTACGCCGATGGCCGTGCTTAGTGGACGCCGCCGGCTGCACTGCCGCTACGAGGGCGAGGCCGAGTACTTCTTGCCTTCGGAGGCATCGTAAGCACCATGGCCGCGTTGTTAAGCAGATGCGCTTGTCCGCTGTTCTTCTTCGCGCATGTGTTGTCGGTACTGGGCGCCGGCTGTCGAATGTTCTCGATTGACGGTCAGGTTTGAACGCAGAGGCCGATGTGTTGTGGGGGGCGGGAGCATGGGCGGGTGCTGTTCCGGGTCTGGGGTCTGACTCATGACATCTCTGACCGAAGTGTGACTGAAGTGTCTTGGTTTCACAGTGTCGGCCGTTGGCCGGGGACGGTGCGTTGTCGGTGCCGGGCCGGCGGGGTGTGTCCCGATAGGGGCCTGCCGATTGTTGTGGCGTCCTCACGACTCTGACCGCCCGATCCGGCCCGGTATCGGCAACGCGATATGCCATCGGGCTGGAAGGGGAACGGGCATGTCCAGTTCGACCGTGTCAAGTGCGTCGCCTGCTCCGAAGACTCGCCGTCGCCGCCCTGCGGGGGAGGTGATTTTGGGAGTGGACACGCACCGGGATGCTCATATGGCTGCGGTGCTTTCCGTCATGGGGACAGTCCTGGCCACCGACGAATTCCCGGCCACCGCAGCGGGATACCGCGATCTGCTGAAGTGGGCCAGGAAGGTCGGCGTGGTGGGGCGGGCCGGGGTGGAGGGGACCGGCTCCTACGGGGCGTCACTGTCGCGCTATCTGCTGGCCCAGGGCGTGGACGTGTTTGACGTGAATCGGATGGACAGGGCAGATCGCCGTCGGCGCGGTAAATCGGATCCGCTCGATGCCCAGAACGCGGCGCGAGCCGTATTGAGCGGGCGGGCCCGCGCCCGGGCCAAATCGGGCGACGAGCCGGTACAGATCGCGAGAATGTACAAACTCACCAAGGTGTCCGCCGTAAAAGCCCGCACGCAGGCCATCAACCAGCTCAAAGCCGTCCTGATTACCGCCGACCCCGCCTTGCGGGAGGAACTGGCGGGACTGGGCAATGCCGAACTCTTCCGGACCTGTGCACGGTTCGCCGACGCGAGCGCTCAGGAAGAGGTCGGCGAGAACGGGGTGTTGCAGGCCACTCGGATCACGCTGGGTTTGCTGGCTCGTCTGTCCCGACTCGTGAACCGGTATGCCCCGCAGCTGCTCGATGTGGTGGGGATCGGTCCGGACACGGCCGTCACTTTGCTGATCACGGTGGGGGACAACCCGGAACGCCTGGACAGTGAGGCGTCCTTCGCTGCGCTGTGCGGGGTCAGTCCTGTCGAGCGTTCCTCGGGACGCCGGCAGTACCGTCGCCTCAACCGCGGTGGCGACCGGCAGGCAAATGCCACGCTCCACCGGATCGTGTTCACCCGCCTGCGGGTCGACCCGCGCACGCAGGACTACTACGAGCGCCGGATCAAGGAAGGCAAGACCCGGCGCGAAATCGTCCGCTGCCTCAAACGCTACGCGGCCCGCGAGGTCTTCCACCTGGTCGGACAGCTGTAACCAGGGCCCAGCTCGAAGGGGGCCCTGACACGTCGGAGCGCGGCTCAGGCGTGAGGAGCGGGCCAGCGGCCGGCCGGAGCCGATGCACCCTCGGTACACTCGGCGTGTGCGTATGACACCGTCCGTTCGGCTGGGTCTGCTCGTCGTGGTCCTGGCAGCTGCGGCCGGTTCCCTGTTCCTCTGGAGCCCCCAGCGAGTGCTCTCTGAAGGATTTACGTCCGACAATTCCCCCGTCTGGGCGGGCCTCGGCTTCGTGCTCGTCTTTGCGGCCGGCACCCTGGCGTTCTTCCCGAAGCCGGTGCTCAACGTCGCTGCCGGAGTGCTCTTCGGCGCTCCCGAGGAGGTCATCCTGGCCGTCGCGGGAACGACGCTCGGCGCGGTCCTGGCCTTCGCGCTCGGGAGGGGGCTCGGTCGTGAGGCGCTTCGGCCGTTCCTCAAGGGGAAGATGCTGGCGGCGCTGGACCGAAGGCTCACGCGTCGGGGCTTCCGCACCGTGTTCCTGCTCCGGGTCGTGCCGGGCGTCCCCTTCCCGGCCGTCAACTTCGCCGCGGCGTTCTCCGGTGTCCCGCTGCGCTCGTTCGCCGGCGCGACGGCACTCGGCGTGCTGCCCGGGACGGCCGCCTACGTGGTCGCTGGGGCTTCCGCCTCGTCGCCGACCTCGCCGGCGTTCTTGATCTCCGTCGGCGTCATGGTCGCGCTGACGGCGCTCACCCTCGTCTCGATGTGGCGATCCAGGCGGTCAGCCACTGCACCGACGACCGTCCACAGCGTGGCCTGAAGAGGAGCGTCAGCGGGGCTCCGCGTATTCCGCGGGGTCGGCTTCGAGGATCCAGCAGACCCTCGCGTCGTCATGGTCGCTCGGCCCTCCGCAGCGTGGGCGAGCAGCGTCTGGAAATGCGCTTCGAGCGTGACGAGTTCGGCGATCTGGGCACGTACGTGGTCGCGACGGTTGCTCAGGAGGCGCCCGACGTGGGTGCAGGGGCTTTCGCCGTTGTCGTGGACGGTCAGGATCTGCCGTAACTCCTGCAAGGTCATGCCCGCGGCCTGGCAGCGGCGGATGAAGCACAGCCGGTCAGCGGTCTCCGGACCGTAGACGCGCTGACCGTAGACCTGTGAGCCCCGCCGCTACGGCTGGGTGGCCGCGCTCCTCGCCAGGGCGCGTTCCTGGCGCTGCCTGCGCGCTCCGTAGCGGGTCCTGCCCTGCGGTTTGTAAACGGACAGGGCGGTCGCCACGAGAAGGACGAGGAGCGCGGCGCCGGACTGGATGACGAGCTGGGTCCTGAGCGCGTCGAACTCGCCCTGGGACCATCCCGTGTCGGTCGCCGCGCGGGCGATGTGGCTGATCGGGGGCATGTGCAGGATCAGGGCGCCGGTGGCCAGGACGTTGAGCGTGAGCTTCACGGTGACCCAGTAGTAGCGCAGGAGGCCCCAGCTCGTGCCGAGGGACGAGACGACACCGGTCACCAGCGAGGCGATAGACAGCGGAACGATCACGCTCCAGCCGGTCACGTCCATCGCGACGTACGCCGACCTCGCAGTCTGCGCGTCCTGGCTGGTCAGCCCGGTGATGGCCAGGGCGAGGAAGACCGCTACGGCGCCGAGCCAGCCGACGGAGGCCGTGACGTGAGCGGTCAGGGCGAGCTTGCGCGCCCGAGGGGACAGCGCCATCAGCCGTGGCCTCGCATGCCGCCACCGGAGAGGTGGATGGCCAGGAACGTGATGACAACGGCCACCGCGACGATCAGGAACGCGGTCACCCAGCGCGGCCTTCGGTGCTCCGGTTCGCCGCCGACGTGCGGGGCGGGGGGCTGGTTCGACATGGGGTCCTCCGGCTCGGTGACTGGGGAGTTGCTGCGGTAGCCACCTTTTGCGAGACAATGTGTCTCTGTCAAGTCATGGTGTCACGTCATCGTCGTCCCGTACATTGAGGGAATGCCGAAGCTGTGGAACGAGACGATCGAGGCGCATCGCCACGCGGTGCGGGAGGCGACGCTGGACGCCACGGCGACGTTGGTCGCCGAGCATGGGCTGCTGTCGGTGACGATGTCGCGCATCGCTCAGGAGACCGGCATCGGGCGCGCGACGCTGTACAAGTACTTCCCGGACGTCGAGTCGATCCTCGCGGCCTGGCATGAGCGACAGGTCAGCGAGCATCTCGCACGCCTCCTGGCGGTGCGGGATCAGGCCGGAGGCCCGTGGCAGCGGTTGCAGGGCGTCCTGGAGACGTACGCGCTCATCTCGTACGAGCGGCGCGGCGGACACCACGGCGCCGATGTCGCCGCGCTTCTGCACCAGGGCGAGCACATCGCGCAGGCTCACCAGCAGCTCTTCGGGCTGGTCCGGGACCTGCTCGCCGAGTGCGCCGAGAGCGGCGCCCTGCGGACCGACGTCTCACCGGACGAACTCGCCGGCTACACCCTGCATGCTCTCGGCGCGGCCGGCGGCCTTCCCTCGAAGGCGGCCGTACGCAGGCTGGTCGGGGTCACGATGGCCGGCCTGCGGCCCGCATCCGGCCCCATCGAAGAAGTTCCCGTCGACGAGACCGTGGTCGATCAAACGGGCCATCCTCACCATCACGGGCACCAAGGACGCCACTGATCGGTCGGGCATGGGCGCGGCCATTCAAGGCGTGCCGGCGGGCCCCTGGGTGAGCGGATGCAAGTCCTGCCACCAAGTGGAAGCGGCCCGACCGGATTGCCCGGCCGGGCCGCCTTCGTCTCGGCTCACACCACGTCAGCCGACTGGGCGGGCCTCGTGCTCACCGGTCCGCCGTGCGGCGGCTACCAGTGCGTCCGTGTGTACTTCGGCATCCTCGTCGAACCGGACAGTGCTGCGCCCGCCGCCCATGTCGCAGGAAACCGGAGCGTGCCGGGCCGCAGGTACCTAGGTCGATCTTGGAGTCGCCGCTGAGCTCGACGGTCTCCTGGACGCCGAGCTCGGGGATGGTGAAGGCCCGTGCGCAGCCACCGGAGTCCTTGCCGCGCGATAGGTGCGATGGGGAGTCCGGCCTTCGCGGTTCGGGGCGCAGAAGTCCGTCACCGTCAGGGTGATCACCTGCCGTCCGCAGGCATCGACGCGCACGGGCGCGTCGTTCGGGGCGGGCTCCTGAGCGCCGCCCGCGCCCTCGGCGCTTGCCGAGGCGCCGGGCTCGGGTGAGAAGACGGGCACTGCCGCCGGCGTGCTCGTACCTCGTGGTTGAGGCTGGCCCAGCCGCCCGACTGGAGGTCAGCCGTCACGGTCCAGACCGCGACGGCCAGGGCGGCCACGCCCGCTGAGTGCGGCCGGCTGACCCGGCAGCGCCCTGCCGGTGCGTCGGAGAAGGTGGCCGAGAGTGGCAAACGGCGGTGCCGTTCCGAGGACGAAGTTCGCTCCGGCCACCGGCGAGCCGGAGGCCACGGTGATCAGCTTGACGGGCAGCGTCGATCGCACGGGACCGGAGCGGTGGCAAGGCCAGCCAGGAGGGGAGTGGTCCTTCGCGAGACTTCAACCATTGAGGCGCCATATACCCCTGGGGGGTATATGGTTGCGATCGTCGTCCTGAACGGGCGACGCCAGAAGGCGCATCACACCGATGGAGATGTCATGAGGAATCACTCCGGCGACGACCAGACCAACCGCGGCGGTCACGGGAGCCATGGCGGCCACGGCGGAGCTCAGCCCGGTGGGCTGTCGGTCTCCGAGAACGGATACTCCCTCGAGCTCGACTCGACGCTCCTCACCGCCGGCGTGCAGCCGGTCGGCTTCCGGGTGATCGGCCCCGACGGGCAGGCGGTGGCCGAGTTCACGCCCGAGCACAAAAAGGAGCTGCACTTCATCGCCGTCCGGCGCGACACGGCCGGGTTCCAGCACGTGCACCAGGTGAGGGACGAGAAGGGCACCTGGAGCGTCGAGCTGGCCCTGCAACCGGGGGACTGGAGGTTCTTCGCCGACATCCACCCGGTCGGCCACGACGGGACCATGACGCTGGGGATCGACGCCGCGGTCGCCGGGCCCTATGACCCGCAGCCGCTCCCCGAGGTCACCGGGATCGCACAGATCGGCGAGTACGCCATCGCGCTCGACGGCGAACTCCTGGCCGGCGAGACGAGCGAGCTCACCCTCACCGTCAGCCGGAACGGCCGCCCCGTCACCGACCTGCAGCCCTACCTGGCCGCGTATGGGCACCTGGTGGCACTGCGGGTCGGCGACCTGGGCTACCTCCACGTCCACCCGGAGGGCGAACCCGGTGACGGCGCCACCGCACCGGGACCCCGGATCGCCTTCATGGCGTCCGCGCCTTCGGCCGGTACCTACCGTCTGTACCTGGACTTCCAGCACGACGACGTCGTCCGGACGGCCGAGTTCACGGTGCGGGCCAGCGCGACCACCCCTCGCCCGGACGCGGGATCCCAGGCCGCCCCCGAGCACGATGGCCGCCACCACGGCGACCACGCACACCACTGACCGCATGAACGCCACCGATCACCTGCCGCGGCACACGACGCGAACAAGGGGCGCTCGGCTCGTCGAGCCTCACCGCGCCCAGCACATCCCCACGCCGGAAGGAGCATCATGCCCCGCCTGACCCGACTCACCCCCGACACGGCCGTCGGTGCCTCCCGTGATCTCCTCGCCGACCTGGTCTCCCGCCACGGCCAGATCGGTGACATGGTCGCCACGATGGCGCACTCGCCGGCTGTACTGGGCGGCTATCTCCAGCTCAGCCGGGCCATGGGACGCGCCAAACTCGACCGCAGGATCAGCGAACGGATCTCGATCGCCATCCAGGCCCTGCAGGGATGCGGGCTGTGCCTCCACGCGCACGTCACTGCCGCCCGCGCCATGGGAGTGGACGAGGAGGAGATCGAGCGAGCGCACGCGGGAACCTCGGCCGATCCCGCGATCGCGGCGATCATCACCCTCGCTCTCCAGGTCTATCGCGAGCCGACCTCCATCACCGACGAACAGGTCGGCGCGCTGCGTGAGTACGGCTACAGCGACCGCGTGATAGCCGATGTCGTCGGCGTCGTCGCACTCAACATCCTCACCGGCGCCTTCAACCTGCTCGCCGGCCTCACACCGGGGAGCGAGACCGGTGCGTAGAGACACCCCTGCCTGTACTCGCGGGACACGGCCTCCCCACCGGGGCCGTGCCCCGAGGCATGGACACGGAAGGAACCCGCCATGCGTCTGTTCGCCATCCGCGACTACCGCCACCTGTTCGGTGCCCAGGTCATCGCCCTGTTCGGTACCGGGCTGACCACAGTGGCCCTCGGGCTGCTCGCCTACGACCTCACGGGCCCGCGCGCCGGCATGGTTCTCGGCACCGCCCTGACGATCAAGATGGTCATGTACGTGGTCATAGCCCCGTTGGCTGCCGCGTACGTCGACCGGCTCCCCAGGAGAACTCTCCTGGTCCTCCTCGACGTGGTCCGCGGTGCGGTGGTCCTGGCACTGCCGCTCGTCAGCGAGGTCTGGCACATCTACGTCCTGATCGGCCTGCTCCAGGCCGGCTCCGCGGCGTTCACCCCGACGTTCCAGGCCGTCATCCCCGACATCGTCACCGACGAGTCCGACTACACGCGTGCCCTGTCCGCCTCCCAGGTCGCCTCCACCATGGAGAGCCTGCTCAGCCCCGTGCTGGCAGCCGTCGCCCTGACGTTCATGAGCTTCGACCGGCTGTTCCTCGGCACCTCCGCGGGATTCCTCATCTCCGCCCTGCTCGTCCTGTCGACGCGCATCCCCGAGGCCAGGCCCAGCACCCACACCAAGGCATGGGACAAGGCGTCAGCGGGAATCAGGATCTTCCTCAGGACGCCGCGGCTGCGCGGCATCATGGCGCTCAACCTCGTGGTCGCGGCGGCAGGGTCGATCGTCGTCGTCAACACCGTCAACTACGTCCGTGACGAGCTCGGCGGCTCCCAGCGGGACGTCGCCTGGATGCTCGCCGCCTCCGGCACCGGAACCCTCCTGGCCGCCCTCGCGCTGCCCCGCGTTCTCGACCGGATCGCCGCCCGCACCGTCATGATGACCGGCGCCGGGGTCCTCGTCGGCGGCACGACCGCCGCGGTGACGCTCATCGCGGCCGGCCTCACCACCTGGACCGGTACGGCGATCATCTGGACCGTGATCGGCATCGGCATGGCACTGATCATCACGCCGACCGGCAAGGTCCTGCGCGCCTCCGTCGGACGGAACGCGATCCCCGAGGCATTCGCGGCCCAGTTCTCCCTGTCGCACCTGCCCTGGCTGATCACCTATCCCGTCGCGGGATGGCTCGGCACGAACGCAGGCTTCGCCCTTACCTGGTCCGTCCTCGTGGTCCTCGCCGCAGCGGGAGCGGCCGGCGCGCTGCTCCTGTGGCCGCGCCACGACGGACGAGGAGCCATGACCAGCCCCATGACAACCACCCGGCACGCCCTCACCACGGACCGGTCCACCCTGTCCAAGGCCGCGTGAAGCGCCGAGTACAGCCCACGAATGATGATCCTGGCCTATGCGGTCGCGGTGGCTATGGAGAGACGGAATGGGGATCCCCTGGTGAGGTGGAGGTGCGCGAGAACGGTCCGCGCCGCCGCTTTTGGGGAGCCGGGCAGGGACCGTGGCCCACGTCCGGCGTCGCTACGGCAAGGCGGCACGTCATCGTCCGCTGCGCCGTTCGCTCCGGACGCTCACCCGTGCGTGAGGTGCCCGGGCTCCGTAATCTCCTACTGCCGCGCGCGATGCCGCTCATCCGGCGCCGGTACTCGTCGCCGTCGATCCGCCCGTGCAGCAGGAGCCCGGTGCACCAGCGCTCCGTGGCCGCAAGGCCGGCACCGGGCCCCCGAAGCCGGGCGAGGGGAGGGAAGCGGCTCTCGTCCGTGCTGATCAGGCGAGCGATGTCATACCAGAGGGCAGCCGCGATCAGAACCCCCACGAGCGCAGCCAACAGTGCCACCACCACGGTCCTCACCGCTGCGGTACGAAACCGGAAGTTCCTCCACTCCATTGTCCTGCGAGGTGGCCTCTACGTGGGGAGGGAGCTGCTCAGGGCGGGGAGTACGGGTCCTGCGGCGAGGCCGAGCCCCACGGAGATGGCGGTGGCCGCGTAGGCGACGGCTCGCGCCGGGCGGTCGCCGTCGACGAGATCGTCATTGCCGCCCCGAGACACCGCGGGCACGATCCAGCGCAGGTAGTAGAAGAGCGAGGCGACGGTGTTGACGGCAGCCAGGACTGCCAGCCAGGCGTATCCGCCGTCGAACGCGGCGCTGAATGCCTCCAGTTTGCCGACGAAGACGGCCGTGGGCGGTGTGCCGACGAGTCCGAGGAGGCAGATGACGAGGCTCGCGGCCAGGAGCGGGCGCTTGCGGGCGAGGCCGCGGTAGTCGCCGATCCGGCCGGCCCGGGGGAGGGCGCAGACTACGGCGAAGGCGCCCAGATTCGTTACGGCGTACGCGGCCACGTAGTAGAGCAACGCTTCCTGGGCAAAGTCCGACCGGCCGGCCACCGCGACGGGCAGCAGGAGGTAGCCGACCTGGCTGATGGTCGAGTAAGCGAGGAGCCGTTTGACGTCGTTCTGGAAGAAGGCGGCCAGGTTGCCCAGCGTCATCGAGGCCGCTGCCACCACGGAGATCACCGCTGCCCACGGCATTCCGCTGTCGGCTAGGACTGCCTCACCGAGTCGTAGCAGCGCCGCGAGCGCGCCGATCTTCGGGATGGTGGTCAGGAACGCGGCGACCGGAGCGGTGCTGCCCTGGACCGTGTCAGGTACCCAGAAGTGGGCCGGGACGGCGCCGGCCTTGAATAGCACGCCGGCGAGTAGGCCGACGGCCCCGGCTGCGACGAGCGCCTCCGGTGCTTCCGGCAGCGCGGGACCGAGGATTGGGTAGCCGGTGGCCCGTCCCGCCGCGTACAGCACGGTGATGCCGGCCAGTATGAGGATGCCGAACAGGGCGCCGATCACGTAGTACTTGAGCGCGGCCTCGGTTCCCGGGCCGTCCTTGCGGAAGCCGGCGAGCGTGTAGGCGGGGATGCTCGCGAGAAGGTATCCGGCGGCGAGCAGCAGAAGGTCCTGGGTGCCGGCCATGACGAGCGCGCCGAGGGCGGAGAGCTGGAGCAGGACGTAGAACTCGCTCTCGCGCGGGTGGGCGTGGAACGGTCCGGCGGAGAGGGCGAGGA
This sequence comes from Streptomyces sp. NPDC057136, assembly GCF_042670885.1. Taxonomy (NCBI): domain Bacteria; kingdom Bacillati; phylum Actinomycetota; class Actinomycetes; order Kitasatosporales; family Streptomycetaceae; genus Streptomyces; species Streptomyces sp. NPDC057136. Next base: position 12,638 of record NZ_JBHUUV010000015.1, on the reverse strand, counting down.
CGAGCAGGAGAGCGCCGAGCACTACGACGCGGGAGGTGTTCGTGACGGGGTCGATGGTGAACGCTTCGCCGAACGCGGTCACATCGGGCCGGGCAGCGGTGACGGCCGCCGCCACGATCCCTCCGCACGCTGCCACCGCCGCGAGGAGCCCCACGAGCCACTGGCGGTTGCGCGGCAGCCAGGCGCCGAGCAGGAGCCCGAGGACGGCCGAGGCGGCGAGGAACACTTCGGGGAGGATGTCGAGCGGGTTCTCGTTCGTGCCGTCCATGCCGGTCATCGGGCGAGCTGCTCAAGGACCGTACGCGATGCCGGTTCGATGACGTCGAGCAGGAAGCGCGGCGCGATGCCGAGGAGTACGGCGAGCACGAGGAGCGGAACGACGGCCGCGTTCTCATGGAAACGCATGTCCGTGAACGGGCGGGGCGTGGCGGGAGCGTCCGGCAGTCGTAGGGGCCCCATCAGGATGTTCCGCAGCGCGCGCAGGAACAGGCCGGCCGTGAGCAGGATGCCGACGACGGAGAGGGAGGTGGCCAGCGGTCGTGGCCCGAGCGTGCCGGTGAAGATCTGGAACTCGGCGATGAAGCCGGAGAACCCGGGCAGGCCGAGGGACGCGAAGGCCGCCATGCCGGTCAGGGCGGCGAAGACGGGTGCGACGGCGACCACACCGCCGTACGCGCCCATGTCGTGTGTCCGCCCCCGCTCGTACAGCGCACCGGCGAGGAGGAAGAGTGCGCCGGTGATCAGGCCGTGGCTGACCATTTGGGTGACCGATCCCGTGATCGCGAGGGAGCGGGCCTGGGCGGAGGTGTCGGCGGTGGCGGCGGCGGCGCCGACGGCCAGGACGATGTACCCCATGTGATTGACCGAGGTGTACGCGATCATGCGCTTGAAGTCGGTCTGGGCGAGCGCCACCAGCGCGCCGTGGAGGACGGACAGGACTCCGACGACGACGAGGATTAGTGCGTAGCGCCGCCAGGCGTCCGGCAGCATGGGCATGGCGATGCGGAGGAACCCGTACGTCCCCATCTTCAGGAGGACCCCGGCCAGGATCGCGGAGCCGGCGGCGGGTGCCTCGGTGTGGGCGGGCGGCAGCCAGGTGTGGAACGGGATCGTTGGTGTCTTCACGGCCAGGCCGACGACGATGGCCAGCAGGACCAGCGCGGCGTAGGCCGATCGCCCGGCAAGTGGGTTCTGTCGTGTGAGGTCGACCATGTCGAAGGTGTGCGGGGTGGCGGCCAGGTAGAGGCCGATGAAGCCGAGCAGCAGCGCGAGCGATCCTGTGAAGGTGTAGAGGAAGAACTTCAGTGCGGCCCGCTTGGCATCGCGGTGGCCCCATCCGGCGATGACGAAGTACATCGCCACGATCGACAGGTCGAAGAAGACGAAGAAGAGGATCAGGTCGAGCGAGACGAACAGCCCGAGGCACGTGGTCTGGAGGAAGAGGAAGAGCGCGGCGAACTCGCGGAAGCGGCGGTTCTCGCGGAGCGAGTACAGCGCGCAGGCGAGGAACAGGACGCAGGTGAGGGCGAGCAGAGGCAGGGACAGGCCGTCGACGCCGATGTGGTACCCGACGCCCGCGTTGGGGATCCAGCGGGCCCGTACCTCGTACTGCATGCCGCCGCCGGTCCGGTATCCGGCCCACACGGCGACGACCAGGCCGAGTTCGACCGCAGTAGTGGCCACCCACACGGTGCGCAGCGCCTGGACGGGGGTGCGGGAGGGCAGGGCGAGGAGCAGCAGGGCGACTGCGGTCGGGACGAAGACGAGGGCGGTGAGCAACAGTTACCTCACGAGGACGAGCACGACGGCGAGGACGGAGAAGGCCGCAACGGCCTGGGCGAGGTACTGGTGGAGCTGGCCGGTCTGTGGGCGGCGGGCCCATCCACCGAGCCGCCGGGCGGCGGTGGCGACGCCCTGGACCGCTCCGTCGATCGCTCGCTCGACGAACTGGTTCGTCCATCGGGCGAAGCCGACTGCGCCCTGGGCCGCGGCTTCCGCTGCGCGGTCGAGGACGCGGTCGTCGAACGTGGCGGCGGCGCGAGCCGCCGCCAGAGCGGGGGAGACGAGAAGGACATGGGCGGCGTGTTCCAGGCCCAGCCACTCACGGCCCAGCCGCTTCACGCGGAACGGCAGCGGAAGCGGGCGGGTGCCCCAGGTCCAGGCCGCGGCGGCTGCCGCGAGTGCGAGGGCGCTGGACAGGGCGAACTCCCATACGTGCGGACTTGGTTGAGGACCTGTGTCGAGATATCGGGTGAGTGCATCGCGTACGGGCGGAAAGGCCACGGGTGTCAGCGCGACGCACGCGGCGGCGAGCAGAGCGAGCGGGACCACGGCCCCGCCCGGAATCCGACGTCCGCCCGTCGCCCGCTGCTCCGGGCGGCCCCACACGAAGCGGAGGATCTTGACGCTGTAGACCGCGGAGAGGACGGCGGCGGCGAGCCCGGCCGCGTACAGCCACGGGCTGTCCTCCAGCGCCCCCGCGAGCAGCACATCCTTTGCTGCCCACAGGGAGAGCGGCGGAAGCCCGGCGAGCGACAGCGCGCCCACCGTGCAGAGCACACCGACCGCCCGGTGGGAGCGAGCGGCCCCGCGCAACGCGGGAAGCTGCTGCGTTCCCCACGCCGTGAGCCACGCGCCCGCTACGAGGAACAGCAGGCTCTTCGCGACGGCGTGCGCCATCAACTGCAATGCCCCGCCGGTGGTCGCTCCGGCGCCGGCGGCGAGGACCATGAACCCGATCTGGGCGCAGGTCGATGCGGCGAGCAGCTGCTTGAAGTCGCTCTGCGCCACGGCGACCAGGCCCAGGGCGACGGCAGTCGCGGCACCCACCCATGAGGCCGCGCTCGCGCCCCAGCCAGAGGCGTCCAGCAGCGGTCTCATCCGCAGCAGCAGATACGCACCCGCGACCACCATCGCCGCCGAGTGCAGCAGCGCCGACACCGGACTCGGGCCCTGCATGGCCCGCGACAGCCAGAAACTGAAGGGGAGCTGCGCGGACTTGCCGAGCGCCGCGACCAGAAGGCCCGCCGTCACGAACGACAGCCACGGCTCGGCCGTGCGCGCGAGCCCATCGAGGGCGAGCGGACCGGGCACTGCCGCGAGGGCCGCGCCCGCGGCGAGGTAGAGCCCCAGGTCGGCGGTGCGGGTGGTCAGGAAGGCGGTGTCGGCGGCTGCGGTGCGTTCCGGCTCACGCCACCAGTAGCCGATGAGCGCCCAGGAGGTGGCGCCCATCGCCTCCCAGGCCATGAGCAGGACGGGCAGGGTGGTCGCCGTGACGGTGACGAGCATGCTCCCCGCGAAGAGCAGCATCAGCCCGAAGAACCGGGCCCGTGCCGCGTCCGCGCCGAACTCCGCCAGGCTGAACAGCAGTACCGCGAGGGTGATGGCGGTGACGGTGACGACGAGGGCGCCGGAGAGACCGTCCACCGCCAGTCGTAGCGGGAGCCCCTCCAGGAGCGGCGCCTCGACGGCCGGATGCCGGACGGCGGCGGTCACCGCCAGCGCCAGAGACGCGACCGCGACCACCACGGCGATGCCAGGCGCCCAGCGGTCGGCGGCCCGTCCGGCCAGAGCGAGCGCGACCCCGGCGGTCAGCGGCAGAGCGACCAGCGCCCACAGCACGAGGCTCACTCCCTCAGCTCCGCCGCCATGTCCGTCATGTCAATCTCACGGGACCTGAAGAGGGCCGTCACGACGGCGAATCCGATCGCCATCTCCACCGCCATGGCCGTGATGGCGACCACGATCAGGACCTGCCCGTCGGCCGTGTCCGGAGCGACGTAGTGCCAGGCGGCGCCGGCCGCGAGCATCACCCCGCCCAGCATCAGTTCCAGGCCCATCATCAGCATCACGATCGACTGCTGGGTCAGCGCCCCGAACAGCCCGACGCAGAAGAGTGCGGCGGCGACGATCAGGAACAGCTCCAGACTCATCGGCCCACCCCGCCGCGCACCGGGTCATCGGGCCGGGCCGCCCGGAGATCGTCGCCGAGGCGGTCGTATCTGCCGCGCCGGGTGGACAGCACTACGGTCGCGACGATCGTCGCGAACAGCGCCATGCCCAGCGTCATCATGGTCAGCATCTGCGGCCCCATCAGGGACATGCCGAGATCCATGGTCGGGTCGGGGGGAGCCTGCCCGCGCCGAGGCGGCCATGGCGCGAGGAGGACGCCGGCGACGAGCAGGGCGAACGCCAGGGCGCAGATGACGGCCGCTCCCCGCTTGTTGTGGATCATCGTCATCGGCATGAGACCGGCCGGGTTCATCATGAACATGATCATGAAGACGGCCATGATGGCCATCTCGATCGTCATCATCAGCACGGTGACGATGCCGAGGTAGTCGAGCCCGAGCACGATCAGCTCCCCGCCCACGCACAGCAGGGCCGTGAGCAGCGAGAACGTGGCGCGCGCCATCGAGTCGAAACGGAACACCATGATGCCGCTCGCCACGGCGAGAACCGCCAGCACCCAGAACGCCGCCGTCGTCATCGCTCCCTCACCGTCCCAGCACCACCACGGCCACCACCAACGCCTGTGCCACCGCCAGAGGCGTCAGGACCACCCAGGCCAGCTCCACGTAGCGCTCCATTCGTACGGTCGGGATCCGGCGCCGGACCCATACGAGGAACGCGAGCACAGCGGCCGTCTTGACCACCGTCCACGCCCAGTCGGGCAGGAGCGGACCGTGCCCACCGCCCAGGAACAGTGGTACGGAGAAGGCGGCGGCGACCACGAGCATCAGCCACCGGCCGCCGAGGAACACCAGCCGGTCCACCCCGGACAGTTCGGCCGCCGCGCCGCCCGCCGCGTCCGCGCCCGCCGGCTGGTCGAACGGACCCCAGAAGGCCATGGCGAGCGCGCTCAGCAGATAGATCCCGAACGCCGCCGGCATCCACACCGCGAACCACAGCCCGGCCTGGGCATTCACCACCGCGCCCACCCGCAACGACTCCGCTCCGAGCGCCGCGGTCGTGATCGCCAGCATGTGCGGCAGCTCGTACGCCAGCCCCTGGGCGAGGAAACGGTATCCGCCGATCAGCGACAGGGCCGAGTTCGGCCCCCAGCCCGCCAGCCACACGGCCGCCCACGCCAGCGCTTCCATGGCGTTGAACCACACGATCCCGTCCGGCAGGTCGGAGACCGACCGGAAACCGAAGGGGAGGACGACGGCGGCGAGCACGGCGGCGACCGGGAGGAGCGTCGTCCCCAGCCGTACGAGAGGGACATCGGCCGCCCTGGTGACCCGCCGCTGCTGCACCAGCAGCCGCAGCACCTCACGGCCCGGCCCGGCCGACCTCGCATCGACGGTCGCCACGCCCATCGCGACCAGCGCCAGTGCGACAGGCAGGACGAGTACCGCCCACAGCGGAGCCGGTTCAGCCATGTGTATGGCCCCTCGGTGTGTGTTGCGCGGCCAGCTCGTCGAGATCGGGGTCGAGGCTCGCGACGATGAGCCGAGCGCAGGCGAACTCGGCGCCTTCGAGGAGACCGGGCAGCACGTCCAGGAGCGCTTGCGACGGTGGGACATCCGCGTCGACACGACCTCGGGGCCCAACCGGAGGGTGGTTGGCGAGCGGGGCGCGCTCGTCGATCTCGTCGAGGGCGCGTTCGATCTCGTCCAGCCAGGCGGTCAATCGGCTGTGCACGTCGCCGTCGGCCAGTAACGCGGGTCCCGTGACCTGGTGGTCATGCGCGTGCTCGACGGACAGCTCACCCACGCCCGCCGTGAGCCAGCGCAGAGTCCACGATCTGCGGACACACCGGACCAACGACCGTACGGTCGGACGGAGTTCGGTGGTCGGGGCGTCATCGAGGGCCCTGTCGCGGATGTGGCGTGCCTTGGCCGTCGTGGCACCCCAGCCGGCCACCCCGAGGAATCTGCCGACACTGTCGAGATGCGCCGCGCACCGCCGCCGGGCGGCCTCGCCGACTGTCACCGGCTCACCGGCCATGGCCCTGAGCCACGGCTCGCTCCAGAAGACAGGCTGGGACGAAGAAGGTGCGGAGACCGGCTCGATCTCGGCGCGCTGGACGACGTCACCCTGAAGCTCCACGCGCAGCATGAGCCCTGCCGGCCAGTTTGGAAGCGCCGGCCCGAGCGGTACGTGAAGCCGGTCGAGCCTCAACCCGTCCCGGTCGTCAGCTCGTTCCGCCATCGGCAATCCGGCTACGGCCCCCATGTGGTGGGCGTGATGGCCGTCCATTCCGCCGTGGGTGCTGCGGTCCTCATGGCCCTCGTCGTGCCCGTGAGTACCCGGCTCGTGAGCGCCACGGTCGTAATCGCGCCCGGCCTCAACATTCCCTGTCTCGTGAGCCCTCTGGTCCGTGGCCGGCTTCAGGAGCGCGGCATGCCCGTGGTCCAGGTCATGCGCCGCGTGCCGGGCATCCGTTACCGCCACCCGTGCTTTGGGCGCCGGAACGCCGAGCCACACGCGTTCCGCCCAGTCGTCCCCCCGTACGGGAACGGGGGTGCCGGCGAAGACGACGAGGTCCGCCGAAGCGGGTCCTGGGACCCACGGCCAGCCCCTGCGTGCGAGCTCGGCCTCGACGGCCAGCCGCTCACGCGTCGCACCGGCAGCCGTCACCAGCAGAACCCCCGGCCGCGCCAAGGCCGCCCTTGTGAAGCGCGTCCTCAGCTCCACCGGAACGCCCCCTCGCGCCACGCGTAACCGACGCCGGCGAGCAGCACGCCGAGGAAGAGGAACATCTCGACGACCGCCGGGGTACCCACGTCCGGGACGACCTTTGTCCACGGGTACATGAAGAGCATTTCCATGTCGAACGCGAGGAAGATCATCGTGACGGGATACCAGCGCACGTGGAACCGGGAGGCCGGGTGCTCCCGCGGCTCGAGTCCGCCGCTGAACGGGCCCGTGTGCAGCGGCTCGCGGACGGAACGGATGGTGGCCCCGAGACAGTGGAGCAGGAAGACCCCCACCACGACGAGCGCGAGCAGGAGCGCGACCGGCTCCCAGGCCGCGGCTTCCACGTGATCCCCTTCCCGGCGGGCTGACCGCTACCGGCTGCCATCGGCAGGCAGCATCTCAGCGCTCGCACCGCGAGAAGAGGTGCAACACGGGGCAGAACGTAACTTTCTCTCCATTGGTGCGCGTCTGCTGCTGGCGCGCGTGGCTGTGGCCGCCGGGGTGATCAGGACGTGGCGGGCACAACGAGCTTGTTGCAGAGGAGGTAGCCGGCGAGCGGGAAGATCATTGACCGTGACCATCGTCGGCGTGGCCCGATTCGGCGCTCTCTGTACCGTTGTCGGTCGCGACCTCGCTCGGCGTGGCGGCTCCACCAGGTGTGGTCGGCTCGCTGCCGGGCGGCGACGACGGTTCGGGCTTCGTCCCGTGGTCGTCACCTTCAGGTGTGCCGCCACCGTGGCTGTGCCCGCCACCCTCCGAGGTCTCGGCGCTCATACCGGACGCGAGCGTGCTCAGGCCGAAGTGACCGCCCCCGGCAAGGAGCAGGATGACCAGCCCGAGGGGGCTGAAGACCCGGCGGGCAGGAGTCTCGGCGTCCTTGAGCACGAAGGCGACGAACGAGACCACTATGCCCAGGGGCACGAGGACCGCGCCTCGCTCGGGGAAGTCCTCGAAGTGCTGGAGGCCACCGCTGAGCATGCCGATGCCGAAAGACAGCAAGAGCGAGGCACCGATCACCACCAGGGCGCGGGCCAGTGGCGGCCGGTCATGGGCCAGCAGAAACTCGTTGATCAGCGTGGCGACGAGGAAGACGAGGACGCCGATGATCGCGACCACGGTGTAACGGTCGGGGTCGAGGGGATGGTGGACGACGGCACCGCTGATCAGACCCGCGCCCACGAAGTACAGCACGTAACCGATGTAGCGGCCGGCCAGCGGTGCCGTGCGCTTGCGACGACGTGATCGTGCGGAGCGGCGGGCGGCGGCACGCCCTCCGGGGACGACGGACTCCGGTGCGGAGTGGTGGGGTGCGGGTCGGTCGGTGAGAAGGGACAAGGCAGCCTTCCAGGGACGAGCGGGGCATGAGCCAATGGCCCCGCGGCCGGCGTGGCGGTGGGGGCGGTCGGACCGCACGAGGGAGCGCCCGAGGCGTGGCCGGTGGCCGGACCGCGTTCGGACGTGAGGTGATGGCAGGCCGCTGAGCGGCTGCCGCGGGTGCGACCATGGCCCGCGGATCGAGAGAACCGCGGTGCCGTGCGTCGCACTCGCCTGCTAGATGCGCAGCACGACCGAGGCGGAGCAGGGAGGAAGGGAAGGCTGCGACGCAGCGGCGGGGAAACCCGCTCGGCCGGCCTCAGGGAGCCCGGGTTCAGGGTTGAGTGGTGACACGGCGGGGGGAGCGACGTCGAACCCCCCGGTGGGCTGCCCGGTTGCGCAGTCCGGCCCGAGGTGGCTCGACTCTCGGTCTTCGTCGTGCTCTTCGACGGAGGAGGGGAGCCGCTCGTGAAGGTGGTCGGCGGTCGTACCGGTCAGGACGCTGCCCGGCGAGAGATGCCCCGCACTGCTGTCGGCGTGAAGCGCGTGCGCGTACAGCAGAGCGAAGAGCAGCGCCCCCAGCCACAACAGACGCGCCCACGACGGAGACAAGGCACGCGTGCGCCGCTTGCTCACTGCCATCCGTTCCGTCACCACGGCGCGATCATAGCCAGGCTGTGTGACGCGTTGGACGGTGCGGGGCTCAGGACCGGCAGGAGGGGCGCGGGCTCAGTCCTCGACGGAGCCGACGTGCTCGTATCGGACGCGTCGAAGCCGACGTCGCCGTTGAGGTAGCGCTTCGGGGAGGTGCCTACGGTTCGGCGGAACGCCGCGAGAAACGCGCTTGGTGTCGCGTAGCCCACGGCGTGTGCGACCTGGGACACGGGTCGGCCCTCGGCGAGGAGCGGCAGGGCGGCCCGCAGCCGCACATGGGTGCGCCAGCGATCGAAACTCATGCCCGTGTCGTGGACGAACAGCCGTGTGAGGGTGCGTCGGCTCACTCCGATGGCCCGGGCGTGGGCTTCAAGGCTTCGCGGGTCCGCGGGATTGGTAAGCAGCGTGTCGGCCACGGCGCATACGCGTTCGTCGACGGGGCGTGGCACATCGATGGGCATGGTCGGCAAAGGGTGCAGCAGATCCAGGACGACCGCCTCTGCCCGCAGTCGTACGTCGTCGGTGAGGTCCTGCCGGTTGAGGTGGTGGATCAGGTGGGCCAGCAGCCCGTCGACGCGTACCGGCGTGGGTGCTGTCCAGGCCAGAGAGCACCGGTCCGGTTCGAGGTAGAGGCTGCGCAGCACCGCGTCGCGGGTCGCACCCGTCCGGTGCACAACCCCCGCTGGCAGCCACAGCGCCCGGGTGGGCGGCAGGACCCAGTAGGTGTCGTCGACGGCGACGCCGAGCACACCCGTGGCGTCCAGGCCAGCTGGTGCTGCGGGTGGCTGTGCGCGGGTATCCACTGCCCCGACGACAGGGGGAAGTTCCCCACGACGATCGCCCCCACCCCGGATGGGACGGCGCTTTCCACGGCCTCGGTCATGCGTCCCAACCTATGTCCTCAACGCGATATGACATGGCCTCATAGCGGATTGTGGCCAACTCGGCCGATGCATAGCGTCGTGGCATGCCGATCAGTCACTCGCTCCAAGTGCGCTGCCGCAGCACGGACATGCCGACCACGCTGACGGGACGCCCATCATGACCTCAGCATCGGCATCGACCCCTGCCGCAAGCACCGGCCGCCACCGGTCGGCGCTGATCGTGCTGTGCTTCGTGCAGTTCATGCTCGTCCTGGACGACAACGTGGTGAGCGTCGCTCTCCCCAGCATCCGGGACGATCTCGGCTTCAGTACCGCAACCCTCGCCTGGGTCGTCAACGCGTACTTCCTCGCATTCGGCGGGCTGTTGTTGCTGTTCGGCCGCGTGGCCGACCTGCTGGGCCGCCGACGGGTCTTCCTCAGCGGCGTGGCACTTTTCGGTGCGGCGAGCCTCGCCTGCGGCCTTGCCCAGGAGCCCTGGCAACTCGTGACCGGGCGGTTCGTCCAGGGAGCGGGCGCGGCCATGGCAGGCCCGGCCTCGTTGTCACTGATCACACTCCTGTTCCCCGGTACGCAGGAGCGTGCCAAGGCACTCGGTGTGTGGGGCGGCATCGCCGGGCTGGGCGGCACGATGGGCCTGGTGATCTCCGGTGCGCTGACCGGGTTCACCTCGTGGCGCTGGATCTTTCTGATCAACCTGCCTGTGGTCGTTCTGGCCCTTGCGCTGCTCCCGCGTCTCGTCGCCGAGAGCCGGGCCACCCGCCGGGCACGGCTGGACGTACCCGGTGCGGTATTGGGCACCGGCGCCGTCGTGTCCCTGGTCTACGGCCTGCTCCAGGCCGGGGAGTCGGGGTGGGGGGACGCGTCCGTTGTCGGGCCACTGCTCCTTGCCGGCGTCCTGGCCATCTCATTCCTCGTGGCCGAGTCACGCACAGCGTGGCCACTGGTGCCGCCCGCGTTCCTGGCCTTCCGGATCCGAGCCGTCGCCAACGGCGCGACCCTGCTGTTCTCCGCCGCCATGTACGCGATGGCCTTCCTGCTGATGATCCACGTGCAAACCGTGCTCGGTTACGGCCCGCTCAAGGCCGGTGTCTCCTACCTGCCCTACTGCGCCGGAATGCTCGCAGGCATGTGGCTGTCCTCCCGCGCGGTGATCAGGCTCGGGATGCGCCGGACCCTCGTCCTGTCCTTCCTGATCAGCTCAGCCGGACTGCTTCTGCTGGCCGGCGTGGCGCCGAGCGACAGTTACGCATCCGGCGTGCTGCCGGGCATGCTCGTCACGAGCCTCGGATGCGGCCTGAGCCTGCCCGCCCTGACAGTCGCCGCGCTCACGGGCACCACAGAAGAGGACGCCGGTCTCGGCTCAGCCGTCCTCAGCACCGTTCAACAAGTGGGTGGAGCCGTCGGCGTAGCGGTACTGGTCACCCTGGCCGCACGCCGCAGCGACGCCCTGGCCGACTCCACCGGCCCGCTGCACGTCGCGACGGAAGGCTTCTCGCTCGCGCTCACCGTCGCCGCCACCCTCCTCGCGCTCGGGGCCGCCCTCATCGCCACGTTGCTCACAGGACGCCGCTCGGGGGCCGCGGCCGACACTTACGAAGCACCAGCAGAACAGTACGAGGCGAGCCGTTCAGACGCCGGGAGGGCAGGCGACGAGCAGCGGCAACAGCGGAACGACGAGGGCGACGGACGCCACTGACCCCCGAAGAGCGGGGTGTGGGTCCCGGCGGGGACCCAAAATGCGCTTCATGCGGATGAGAGCAGTCGACCCACCCGCACCGAATGCGCCTTTCGGCGCCCGGCCCGCGGCCATCTCGTACATCGCCGTCGCAAGGACCTTGCGCGAGTGCCTCCGAAGCGCGCGGTCGTCCGCGACCATCTCCATGAGGACTGCCATCTGCTCTCGTGCGCGACGCGCGAGCGGTAGCCAGGGGAAGACGGTGGCGAAGGCTTCGACGGCTGCGATCAGCAGATGGTGCCGACCGACGACATGGGCCCGCTCGTGCTCCAGGACGGCGCCGAGCTGCTCTTCCGTGAGCAGGCGCACCGCCGCGTCGCTGACGACGACGCGGGAGCGGAAGCCCGGCAGGCAGTACGCCGCGGGAGTTTCGTGCGTCAGCACGGTGGCGCGAAGCCGGTCGCAGCGCACCGCCACCTTGTCGAGGCGGTCACGGTGTCGGGCCCGCACCAGCGCGGCGCGGGCGAGCTGCCAGAGGAAGGCGCCGACGACGGCGCCGAAGACGGCGAGGGGCATGGCCAGGGCCAGCCGGTCGGCAGTTGTGGGGTTGGGCGCGGGTGTCCCGGTGCCGCCGATGCCGCAGGCGTGCAGCAGTCCTATGAGACCGGCGTGCAGGTGCTCGGTGGGTGCGGCCAGCTGGGAGGCGGCGAGCGCCACCGCGAGCGTGAACGAGACCGTGAGGGCGAGCCACACGGCTGCGGCGAGACCGGGCGCCCGGTGCGGCCAGGCGCTGCGGAGGATCAGGGGTGGCGCGGCGACCCCCATCATGGCCGCGTACCCCAGGAGGGACGGGGCCGCGTTCACTGTTTCGCCCGTCGCCCGACGGTGCGCAAGGCTCTGCGGAGGGCCGCGAGCTCGTCGTCGTCCAGGTTCTCCACGAACTGGATGAGGGCGGCGGGCCGGTCGGCGCTGGCTTCCAGTCCGTCCTCCATCAGGGCAGCCGAGTAAGCCTCGCGGGTCGAGGCCGCCTTGTACGTCCAGATCCGGCGATCCCTGGTGCGTGTGAGGTAGCCCTTTTGAAAGAGGATGCTGGTGACGGTGGTCACGGTCGTGTAGGCGAGATCCCGGTGCAGGTTGATGTCGTCGACGACCTCACGCACGGTGGCGGGCCGGTTCCATCTCCAGAAGCGGTCCATGATCTCCGCCTCGAGCTCCCCCAGCCGCCGCATGGGCCCGTGTCCTCTCCGCTGATCGCTTGATCGGTTTCATAGTAGACGCGCAGCTCGCACCCGCCTCAGTACTGGGCTGTGGCGCTGTGCCTAGGATGGGCTCATGACCGTCGTCAAGAAGTCCCTGGGTTCGCCCCCCGCGCCGGGGGAACCACCCCGAGATTTTTTTTGGCGGGGTGTTGGGGGGCGGGGGAGACAACCCCAAGGGGGGGGGGTGTAAAAAAAAAAAAAACCAAC